>CANQVT010000012.1 GCA_947627365.1 uncultured Lachnospiraceae bacterium
GGATAAAAATCGGGCATGGAATCGAAAAGTGGTGCCGGAGATTGTCTCCGGCACCAGCTTTGTCTACAGTCTGAGCCGCCCTTCATGTAAGGACGGCTCGAATTTTCTTAAAATAGCTTGCAATTGTTTCGTATTTCCCGGTTGAAAGGAAGTGGTTTTGATGGTATACTTAACCAGTAATTTGTCAGGATAAAGATCGGAAAAAACGCACATAATAAGGAGATTCGGGGCATATGGAACAGTACAAGAAAGATTTTATCGAGTTTATGGTGGACTGCGAGGTTCTGAAATTCGGAGACTTTGTGACGAAGAGCGGGCGGAAGACGCCGTTTTTTGTAAACGCTGGCTTCTACCGCACGGGAGCGCAGCTTCGCAGACTCGGCGGCTACTATGCGCAGGCGATCAATGAGAAGTTCGGAATGGACTTTGACGTGCTGTTTGGTCCGGCGTACAAGGGCATTCCGCTCACGGTCGCGGCGACGACGGCGATCAGTGAGCTCTATGACAGGGACATCCGCTATTGCTCGAATCGCAAGGAGGTCAAGGACCACGGCGACAAGGGAATCCTTCTGGGAAGCCCGATCATGGACGGGGACAGGGTCGTTATCATAGAGGACGTCACGACGGCGGGGACATCGATCGCGGAGACGATGCCGATCATCAAGGCGCAGGGAGACGTCGAGGTGCTTGGACTGGTGGTGTCGGTGGATCGCATGGAGCGCGGCCAGGGGACGAAGGGCGCGCTGCAGGAGATCGCGGAAACATACGGGATGAAGACGACGGCGATCGTCACGATGGCGGAGGTCGTGGAGCATCTGTATGGAAGAGAATACAAGGGAAGAATTGTGATCGACGATGCAATAAAATCTGCAATTGACGCATACTATGAGCAATACGGCGCATAACACATTTCAGGAGGATATCATCATGGAAGAAAAAATGTACAAGGCAGTATCCGTGGCGGGAATCATGAACCTAGTGCTCGGCATCACGGTTCTTGTGTCGGCGATTACCTGGGGCGTCCTTTTGCTGGTCAGCGGTGGCCGGCTTCTGAAGAGCAGGAAAGATATCATTTTCTGATGGAGGCGGCTGTTCGCAGAGGGATCCGGTTGTCGGGATTCTGCCTGTTTCTGTTGTATCTGACAGGACTGGTCTATTTTTTGTTCTTTGCTGAGAGCTATGGCAGAGGCCTGGCAGGCGTGGCCTACGATTACAATCTGCTTCCGTTTCGCGAAATTCGGCGTTATCTGCTCTACCGCAGGCTGTTGGGAACACGTTCAGTAATGCTGAACATCGTCGGCAATATCGCCGGATTTATCCCGTTTGGGGCGCTCGTTCCGCTGCTGTCGCGGAGCGTGCGCAAGGCATGGAAGACGGGACTGCTGTGCATGGAGGTCAGCGTGCTGATTGAAGTGTCGCAGCTTCTGTTTCGTGTAGGCTGCTGTGATGTGGACGACGTGATTTTGAACACAGCCGGCGGACTGCTCGGCTATTTGGTCTACAGGACAGCGGAACGGTTATACAGGGGCGTTCGTGTGGCCGCAGGGAGAGATAAGGGAGAAAGATAGATGGCGAGAAAACAGCGACAGGTTTATTCCTTTGCAGAGAAAAAATATTCGGCGAACGGGATCGCGTCTGCGGTGCTCAGCCTTATTTCAGCGATCCTGCTGATCGGGTTGCTTTTTGTTTCTTTTCTGCTGAAGGGCAGGGCAAATGTATGGATTGGCGCGATGGGCTTCACCGGGATCGTGATGGCATGCTGTGGCTTGCGCTATGGCTTTATCGGCTTCAAGGATGACTGCCGGTCGTATTTTTGCAGCAAATTCGGGACGATCACAGGAATGATTTCCCTTGTCGGATGGTTTTTTATCGTCTGTCTCGGGCTTGCCTGAGGCGGGAGAGTACTATTTGTGCCGTCGACGGAGGGCGGTAGAATGGAGAACAATATGGAACGAGATAATTTGAACGAGATGAATTTGCAGGAGCGGTACAGTCTCGCGTCGGGGAGGATTCATGAAATCTGTTCGGAGGAGACGGTTCCCGCTCCTTTTAGCGATTTTTTCCAGAAGACGGCGCGATTTCTTGTGCAGATGGAGGATCTGAAAAACTGTCTGGATTCCGGCGCTGTGCAGGACTATACGCTGCGGCAATGGGAGCAGCTGAACAACGCGCTGTACTATGATATTCTGCCGGAGCAGTATGGCATGAGCTATGCGAACCCGGCTTACGCGGTCGAAACGTTGGGCGAGACGTATGGGCGGATCTTGAGCTTTCTCTACACGGAGCTGAGGGGGATCATCGTGTACGCGTTTGAGCAGAGGACGGAGGAGATTGTCGTCCTCCTGGAGCTCTTTATCGAGATCTACAACTGTTTTGAGCAGAAAGAATTACCGGCTTATAAGGATATCCAACAGATCGTGTACTGGTTTGTCAGTGATTACAGCGAGCTGTTCGCGGCGCATCGGACACGCTCTGCGATCGATCCGGGATTTGATTTCGCGACGCGGATCATCATGGATTCCGATCTGAGCGATTTGCGTTATCTGTACCGTTACGGGGAGTATGTGTCGGAGAATGAGCGGAAGACCGCGGAGTATCTGAACCGCCTCTCCGAGCAGGAGATCGAGGCGATGGCGAGCACGTTCACCGAAGGATATCGGATCGGCTTTGTCGTGACAGGCAAGGATCTTTCGGTCAAGAAGACGGTCAATATCCACTACCATCTTGGCTTTGAGCGCATGATCCGTGCGGCGATCAGGAATTTTGAAAAAATGGGGCTTAAGCCGGTCATCTACCGTGCGGCGGTGAGTACAGTGAACAAATCGCGCAACAGACGTATCGGCTATACCGGGGCAGCGGCCAATCTGCAGTACGACTACGATCACAGGGCGGACAATGCGATCTATCTGGATAAACGCTTCCTCGAGCGGAAGCTTGGCGTGCTGCGCAATGTCTATGAGGCAAACAGGGAGCTCGCGCGAGAGCATGCGGGTCCTGCGGTTCTCGAGGTGTTCGGCGAGACGCCCTTCGTCCCGGAAGCGAAGTCGGAGGCGTATCAGCTGTCCGAAAAGCAGCAGAGGCTCATGACCTGGATGCAAAATGAACTGGCGCAGCTCTCCAATCAGTATATTCCGGAAACAGAGCGCAGCTTCACGATCATCGCGTTTCCGCTCCCGGAGATCGGTCCAAACTATGAGGAGATCTTCCGCGAGACGGTGCGTATCAATATGTTGGACTACAAGCTGTATCAGAGAATTCAGCAGACACTGATCGACGCGCTCGACCAGGGCGAGGCCGTTCATATCAAGGGCAGGGACGGCAACCGCACCGACCTTATGGTGGCGCTCATGACACTGTCCGACCCAAAGAAGGAAACACTGTTCGAGAACTGCGTGGCCGATGTGAATATTCCGGTCGGGGAGGTTTTCACATCTCCGAGGCTCGCCGGAACGAACGGGGTTCTGCATGTGAAGCAGGTCTATTTGAACGAGCTGAAATATCTGGATCTGGAAGTGAAGTTCAAGGATGGCATGGTGAAGGATTATAGCTGTGCCAATTTCGCGTCTCCGGAAGAGAACCGCAATTATTTTAAAGAAAATGTGCTGTTTCACCACGAGACGCTGCCGATGGGAGAGTTCGCAATCGGGACAAACACGACGGCCTACGTGATGGCGGAGAAATATCAGATCGCGGATAAGCTGCCGATTCTGATTGCAGAGAAGATGGGGCCGCACTTTGCGCTTGGCGATACCTGTTACAGCTGGGATGAGGACACGCCGACGTACAATCCGGACGGCAAGCAGATCATTGCCCGGGACAACGAGGTCTCGCTTCTGCGAAAGGAGGACCCGTCGAAGGCGTACTTCGGCTGCCATACCGATATCACGATTCCGTATGAGGAGATCGGGCATATCGAGGTGGTTTGCGCGGATGGCCGCAGGATCACGCTGCTTAGGGACGGCCGTTTTGTGTTGCCGGGAACGGAGGCGCTCAACGAGCCGTTTGAGGAGACCGGGCTTTGCCGGAAATAAAAGTTTACAACTTGCCAGCGCATGGAGACCGGGCTTTTATTACAAATAACAAAACGCGGCATTGACAAGGCAGAATTTCCTAGGTAAAATTTAAAACAGCCATTTGCTTTGGCTGAAAAAACATCAGAGAAGAGGAGCGGATACGATGGCGAAGGTAGGCATTGTGATGGGCAGCGATTCCGATATGCCTGTGATGAGCAAGGCGGCGGATATGCTGGAGAAGTTCGGGATAGAGTATGAGATGAGGATCATCTCGGCGCACCGGGAGCCGGATGTGTTCTTTGAGTACGCGAAGACTGCAGAGGAGAAAGGCTTCAAGGTGATCATTGCGGGGGCGGGCATGGCGGCGCATCTGCCGGGCATGTGCGCGGCGATCTTTCCGATGCCGGTCATCGGGATTCCGATGCATACGACCTCGCTTGGCGGAAGGGATTCCCTGTACTCGATCGTGCAGATGCCGAGCGGCATTCCGGTCGCTACCGTGGCGATAAACGGCGGAGCGAACGCAGGCCTTCTGGCGGCGAAGATTCTGGCTGCCTCAGATCCGGAGCTGCTCGCGAAAGTGAAAGCATACGCCGCAGAGCTGAAGGAGCAGGTCGAGGCGAAGGACGAAAAGCTGCAGCAGGTGGGATACAAGGATTATTCCCAAAGGTGATATCCGCGAAAACCGGCAGGTTTTTCAGAAACGGACACAGTTCATGAACAAGGAAGACAATAACGTGCAGATCGGGAGGAACGTATGGACTACAAAAAAGCAGGAGTAGATATTGAGGCAGGCTATAAGTCCGTGGAGCTCATGAAGGAGCATGTGAGGCGGACGATGCGCCCGGAGATGCTCGGAGGCATCGGAGGATTTTCCGGGGCATTCTCGATGGAAGCGTTCAAAGATATGGAGAAGCCGACGCTTGTGTCGGGGACGGACGGCGTTGGGACGAAGCTAAAGCTGGCGTTTCTGCTGGACAAGCATGACACGATCGGTATCGATTGTGTGGCGATGTGCGTGAACGACATCGCGTGCGCGGGCGGAGAGCCGCTGTTCTTTCTCGACTATATCGCGTGCGGAAAGAATTATCCGGAGAAGATTGCGGCGATCGTCAGCGGCGTGGCCGAGGGCTGCGTGCAGGCGGGCGCGGCGTTGATCGGTGGCGAGACGGCCGAGCATCCGGGCATGATGCCGGAGGATGAATACGATCTGGCCGGGTTCGCGGTCGGCGTCGTGGACGAGAAGAACCTGATCACAGGCAAAGATCTGAAGCCGGGCGACGTACTTCTGGGGATCGCGTCCACGGGCGTACACAGCAACGGTTTTTCGCTTGTCCGCAAGGTGTTCCCGATGGAGCGGGAGGCACTGAACGAATATTATGAGGAGCTCGGGACAACGCTCGGCGAGGCGCTCCTGACTCCAACTCGGATCTATGTGAAAGCGCTTCGCAGCGTAAAGGAGGCGGGTGTGCGCGTCAAGGCGTGCAGTCACATCACAGGCGGCGGTTTCTATGAGAATGTGCCGCGGATGCTCCCGGACGGTGTGCGCGCCGTGATCAAGAAGGACAGCTATCCGGTTCCGGCAATTTTCCGTATGCTGGCGCAGCGGGGAGACATTGCTGAGGAGATGATGTACAATACTTACAATATGGGCATCGGTATGGTGGTCGCGGTCGCGCCCGAGGACGTCACGGCGGCAGTTGCGGCGATCGAGTCGGCGGGCGATACGGTGTACCAGATCGGCGGCATTGAGGTCGGCAAAAAGGGAGTGGTACTATGCTGAAGCTCGCGGTGATGGTGTCGGGCGGCGGCACGAACCTGCAGGCGATCCTCGACGCGATCGCGGACGGGAGCGTCACAAACGCGCAGGTCGTTCGAGTCGTCAGCAACAGCAGCAAGGCCTACGCGCTCGAGCGCGCAAAGGGGGCGGGCATCGAGACCGTGTGCGTGACGCGCAAGGCCTATCCGCAGCCGGAGGAATTTGACCGCGCGCTGCTTGCGGCGCTTCAGGCGTCCGGGGCGGATCTCGTCGTGCTGGCAGGCTGCCTGGTGGTGCTTCCGCAGATTGTGATCGACGCGTATCCGAATCGTATCATCAATATTCATCCGGCTCTGATCCCTGCGTTTTGCGGAAAAGGGTATTACGGGCTGGCGGTGCACGAGGCGGCGCTCGCGCGCGGTGTGAAGCTGACTGGGGCGACAGTGCATTTCGCAGACGGAGGCACGGACACCGGGCCGATCATCCTGCAGAAGGCGGTGGAGGTTTGCGAGGGCGATACGCCGGAGATCCTGCAGCGCAGGGTCATGGAGCAGGCCGAGTGGGTGATCCTGCCAAAGGCGATCGATCTGATCGCGAACGGGCATGTCAGGGTGGAAGACGGAAAAGTACGGAGGATATAATTATGAAAGTATTGATCGTAGGCAGCGGCGGACGCGAGCACGCGATTGCGTGGAAGGTAGCTCAGAGTCCGAAGGTGGATAAGATTTACTGCGCGCCGGGCAATGCGGGCATCGCGGAGTACGCCGAGTGCGTGGACATCAAGGCGATGGAGTTTGAGAAGCTTGCTGCGTTTGCGAAGGAGAACGCGGTTGACCTCACGGTGATCGGCATGGATGATCCGCTCGTGGGCGGTATCGTCGACGTGTTCGAGGCGCAGGGGCTGCGGGTGTTCGGACCGAGAAAGAATGCGGCGATCCTTGAGGGCTCGAAAGCGTTCTCGAAGGATCTGATGAAGAAATACCATATTCCGACTGCTGCGTACGAGAACTTCACGGACGCGCAGGCGGCGCTTACGTATCTGAAGACGGCAAAATTCCCGATCGTGCTCAAGGCGGACGGGCTGGCGCTCGGCAAGGGCGTGCTGATCTGCAATACGCCTGAGGAGGCCGAGGCTGGGGTCCGTGAGATCATGACGGATAAGAAGTTCGGAGACGCCGGGAACTGCATGGTCATCGAGGAGTTCATGACGGGCAGAGAGGTGTCCGTGCTGAGCTATGTGGACGGGAAGACGATCAAGCCGATGACCTCCGCACAGGACCACAAGCGAGCGGGAGACGGAGACACCGGGCTGAACACGGGCGGCATGGGGACATTCTCGCCGAGCCCGTTCTACACCGAAGAGGTGGACAAATATTGCAGGCAGTATATTTATCAGCCAACCGTCGACGCGATGGCGGCCGAGGGACGCCCATTCAAGGGGATCATCTTTTTCGGACTGATGTTGACGGCGGACGGGCCGAAGGTGCTTGAGTACAACGCGCGCTTCGGCGACCCGGAGGCGCAGGTCGTGCTTCCGCGGATGAAAACCGATATTATCGATGTGTTTGAGGCGTGTATTGACGGCACGCTGGATCAGGTCGACCTGGAGTTTGCGGACAATGCGGCGGTCTGTGTTGTGCTCGCCTCGAAGGGCTATCCGGTGAGCTATGAGAAGGGCTATCCGATCAAAGGGTTGGATACGTTTCAGGATAAGGAAGGCTATTATGTGTTCCACGCGGGCACCGCGAGGCGCGGCGACGACATCGTGACGAACGGCGGACGTGTGCTCGGTGTGACAGCCACGGGAGCCAATCTGAAGGAGGCACGCAGAAACGCGTACGAGGCGACCGGCTGGATATCCTTTGAGAACAAATACTGCCGAAGCGATATCGGCAAAGCGATCGATGAGGTAAAATAAGGTTTTAGTCAGGAGTGTAATTGTGATGAGGAAGAGAAGCAGCAAATGGAAGATACTGTTCATACTGACGGCGGTCCTGGCATGGATGTGCGCAGTCAGTGTGATGGCAGGAGAAGGGTCGAATGACAACTCGCTTGCAGATCTTGGGATCTTGACGGAAGGGGCGGAGGTGTTCCCGGAATTCGAATATGGGGTCACGGAGTACGAAGTCCGGGTTCCGGCAGGCACGCAGGAGCTGGAGCTTGATCCGATTCCGACAAATGGAAACGCGTGGATCGTGGATATCACGGGCACAGAGCTCGTGGATGGAGAGACGACGGTTGAAATCACAGTGGAAGCGCAGAACGGGGAACGTTATCCGTATTATCTTCATGTGACGGAGAGCGGAAGTGCAGCTGTCGCGCCTGAGACGGAGCCGGCTCCGCAGACCGAGCCTGAGACGGAGCCGGAGCCAGAGACCGAGGATCCGCGTTACGTCAAGGTAGACCGAACGACCCTGCAGGAAGCGGAGAATACGATCAACGCGCTGAAGGATGAGACCAGGAGCTACCGGAACAGATCGACGATGCTGATGCGGATCTTATATGGGATGATCGCGTTTAGCGTAGTGCTTCTTTTCATTGTGATCAATCTGCTCTTGAAGAAGAAGGATCTGAAATCAGAGCTGCAGAAATACAGAGGTTACGGATATCGGCAGGAACCGGAGACCGGGAAGTATCCTCAGGAATACGAAGGGAGCCGTCAGGAGAAGGCATACGCCTCGCGGGGCAATCATACGCAGGCTTATGAGGGCGACAGCGAGAGGCAGGCGCAGCAATATGCGCAGGAGCGTGAGCCGCAGCTGCAGGTCTATCGGCCTGAGCCGCTTGTAGAAAGAGACGATCCGGCGACGGCGCCGAAACCCCAGAAGGCGAAAAAGAAGTCGAAGAAGATGCCGGAGTACCAGCAGCCAAAGCCGCAGCCGCGCAAGGAAAACGGTCAGAGTCCTCAGAAGAAGGAGAAAACCGACAAGGTAGAGATCACTATGATCGACTTGTAGGAAGTAAATATGTAAGGCGGGACGGAAAGAGTTTATGCCGATAGTGTGTAGGGCAGGGCGTCTCGGAGGGGAACCTGTATACAGGGCGTCCGTTCGGAGGCGTCCCTGCCCTTCACAGCCTGTTATATAGTACATATTACAAAGGAGGAAATATCAGATGTTGATACAGATAGACTTTCAGAGTGAAGAGGCGCTTTACATGCAGCTTCGAAATCAGATCATACTGGGGATCGCCACATCGATGATACGCGAGGGTGATCCTCTGCCGTCGGTTCGCCAGCTTGCGGGAGACATCGGGATCAATATGCACACGGTGAACAAAGCGTACTCCGTGCTGAGACAGGAGGGCTTTGTGACGATTGACCGCAGAAAGGGCGCGGTCATTGCGGTGGATGCCAACAGGCTGCAGGCGGCAGAAGAGATGAAGAAGGAGCTCCGTGTGATTCTGGCAAAGGGTTTCTGCAAGAACATCACACGCGAGGATGTGTACGGGTTAATCGATGAGATATATGATGAGTATGAGAGACAGGAGGACAATTGATGCAGGATAATTTCACAAAGAGCGCTGTGCAGGTTCGCAATCTGGCAGTGAAGGCGGCGAAGAGCTGCGGACACAGCTATGTTGGTTCCGAGCATCTTTTGATCGGTCTTTTGCAGGAGCCGAAGGGAACGGCAGGGGCTGTACTCAGAGCGCATCACGTGGAGGAGGAGAAGCTGAGGGAGCTGATCGATCGTCTGATTGCTCCGGATGGCAGCGTGCTTTCTGCACAGGAGGAGGGCTGGAGTCCGCGTGCCCAGGAGATCCTTGCGGCAAGTGTCGAGACGGCGCAGTTTCTCGGCAGCGAGCAGACGGGGACAGAGCATATTCTTTTGGCGATCCTTCAGGATGTCGAGTGTGTGGCAGCCAGGCTGCTTCACACGCTCGGGGTAAATCTTCAGAAGCTATATCTGGATCTTGCCGCCGTGATGGGGATCCCTGAGGAGAAATACAAGGAGCTTCTGCGGGGTGCGCACTCGGATGGAGCTGCGACGAACACGCCGATGCTTGACCAGTATAGCCGGGATCTGACGGAGCTGGCGGCAGCGCACAAGCTGGATGTGACAGTCGGAAGGCAGCAGGAGACGGAGCGCATCATCCAGATCCTGAGCCGCAGGACAAAGAACAATCCCTGCCTGATCGGAGAGCCGGGAGTCGGCAAGACCGCGATTGTGGAGGGACTGGCCCAGAGGGTTGCCGCAGATCAGGTGCCGGAGCCGATGCGCGGAAAACGCGTCGTGACGCTCGACATGGCCGGGATGGTGGCCGGCTCTAAGTACCGCGGCGAGTTTGAGGAGCGCATCAAGCGGATCATCCGCGAGGTGGTGGACAGCGGAGACGTACTGCTCTTCGTGGACGAGCTGCACACGATTATCGGGGCGGGAGGGGCCGAGGGCGCGCTCGACGCGTCCAATATCCTGAAACCGTCGTTGTCCCGCGGTGAGCTGCAGCTGATCGGCGCGACGACAATTGAGGAGTACCGTAAATATATCGAGAAGGATCCGGCGCTGGAGCGCAGGTTCCAGCCGGTGCATGTGGAGGAGCCTTCCGAGGAGGAGACAGAGGAAATTCTGAGAGGACTGCGCCCGGTCTACGAGCGACACCATGGCGTGCAGATCACGGACGAGGCCATCGAGGCTGCCGTGAAGCTATCCAGACGCTACATCAACGACCGTTTCCTTCCGGATAAGGCGATCGATCTCATCGATGAGGCGTCCGCGCGCAGGCAGCTCGGCTATTACAATGTTTCCGGCCGTCTGGCTGAGCTTCAGGAGCAGTACGACGCGCTCCTCGCCGGCCGTGAGACAGCCCTGAGAGAAGGGCGGCTGGAAGACGCGAAGCAATTCAATCAGGAGAAAGAGGCGCTTCAGGCGAAGCTGGAGCGTGAGAAGAAGAAAATTCACAGAAGGCAGCAGGGGCATAAGTCCATTGTGACAGCCGAGGATATCGAGCAGATCGTCTCAATCTGGACGAAGATTCCGGTACAGAAGCTGGCAGATCGCGAGGGGAAGAAGCTGCTCAAGCTGGATCAGCTGCTGCATCACCGTGTTATCGGGCAGGAGGAGGCGGTGCAGGCAGTCGCGAAGGCGATCCGCAGAAGCCGCGCCGGTCTGAAGAGCCCGAACCGCCCGATCGGGTCGTTTCTGTTTCTCGGGCCGACCGGCGTCGGAAAGACGGAGCTTTCCAAGGCACTCGCGGACGTGGTGTTCGGCAGCGAGCAGTCGATGATCCGCGTAGATATGTCCGAGTATATGGAGAAGCACAGCGTGTCCCGCCTGGTCGGTTCACCGCCGGGCTATGTGGGCTACGACGAGGGCGGACAGCTCAGCGAGAAGGTGCGGCGGAATCCGTACTCGGTCGTCCTCTTCGACGAGATCGAGAAGGCCCACCCGGACGTGTTCAACATCCTGCTTCAGGTGCTTGATGAAGGGCATATCACAGACGGACAGGGACGCAAGATTGATTTCAAGAATACGATCCTGATCCTGACGTCAAACGCAGGAGCGCAGTCGATCGTGGCGCCGAAGCACCTTGGCTTTGGGGCGGGGAGCGACGAGAAGAAGAACTATGAGTCGATGAAATCCAGCGTGCTTGAGGAGGTGCGACGGATCTTCCGGCCAGAGTTTTTGAACCGTATTGATGAGACGATCGTCTTCCATCAGCTTACGGAGGAGAATATCCGGGATATCGCGGGCCTGCTGCTTGACGAGCTCGCGAAGCGCTGCAAGGAGCAGATGGAGCTTACGCTGAAATTCAGCCCTGCTGTGCGGCAGTACATTGCGAAGGAGGGTTTCGATCCGAAGTACGGTGCGCGTCCTCTGCGGCGTGCGGTTCAGAGCAAGGTTGAGGATTTGCTGGCGGAGGAGATTCTCGCGGGCAAGGTGAAGGCGGGTGATACGGTGCGCGTCTCATGCCGGAACGGAAAAATTTCATTTGATTCGATCTAGGCGAAAAAAGTAAATCCGAGCTCCAGGTCCGGGTAAGGAATCCGGGCGGTGTTTTCCGCTCAGAGGGCTGGAATTTCAGACAGGTTTGTGATAAGATAGCAC
Source organism: uncultured Lachnospiraceae bacterium (assembly GCA_947627365.1). GTDB lineage: Bacteria > Bacillota > Clostridia > Lachnospirales > Lachnospiraceae > Choladousia. The sequence goes on from CANQVT010000012.1 coordinate 11,817, forward strand.
TATAAGCATTCGAAAGAAGAATCAGGAGGGCAACACAATGTCAGGTATAAAAGAGCTTATACGCACAGAGTCAGACGGAACGCTCAGCTTTGGGGATTACGAGTTGGCACAGAAGCAGAAGCGCTCGGACTACGAGCACGACGGGGATCTGTATAAGGTGAAGACATTTGCAGACATCACGAAGCTCGAGCGCAACGGTATGTTTGTCTATGAGTCTGTTCCGGGGACTGCCGTGTACAACTTTCGTGAGACGGAGAATGGGGTTTCGTTCCAGGTGGAAGGCACACAGGATACACAGATCATCCTCGGGCTTGAGGAGGATGCGGAGTATAAGATTTACATTAACGATACGAATATCGGCACAATGAAGACAAATATGGGCGGCAAGCTGGTGCTGAGCGTGGAGGCCGGCGCGGCAGGCAGCATTCCGGTAAAGGTAGTGAAATTATAAATGGCAAAGGCGAAAACAGTGTTCTTCTGCCAGAACTGTGGATTCGAGTCCTCGAAATGGATGGGGCAGTGCCCCGGGTGTAAGGAGTGGAATTCATTTGCGGAAGAGCCGAAATTGATCACAAAGAAGGCAACTACGGGAGCTGCGCGGCGTGAAGCTGCGCAGCCTCTTGCGCTGTCGCAGATTCAGATGAGCGCGGCGGCGCGGACGACGACCGGGATCGGGGAGTTGGACCGCGTGCTGGGCGGCGGTATTGTACAGGGTTCGCTTGTGCTGGTGGGCGGCGATCCCGGCATCGGCAAGTCCACGCTGCTTCTCCAGGTGTGCCGCAACCTGTCACAGGACGGGAAGCGCGTCCTCTACATATCCGGGGAGGAATCTCTGCAGCAGATCCGGATGCGCGCGCAGCGCATGGGAGAGTTTACAGATCAGCTGATGATCCTGTGCGAGACGAATCTTGAGGACATCAGAGAAGCGATCACTAAGATGAATCCGGAGGTTGTCATCATCGACTCGATTCAGACCATGTACAATGAGGAGGTTACATCCGCCCCGGGCAGCGTCTCGCAGGTGAGAGAGTCGACAGGCGTCCTTTTGCAGATCGCGAAGGGCATGAATATCTCGATCTTCATCGTTGGACATGTGACGAAGGAGGGCGTTGTGGCAGGACCGCGCGTGCTCGAGCATATGGTGGACACGGTGCTCTATTTTGAGGGCGACCGGCATGCGGCGTACCGTGTGCTGCGCGGCGTGAAGAACCGCTTCGGCTCCACCAACGAGATCGGCGTGTTTGAGATGCGCGAGAGCGGACTCGTGGAGGTGCCGAATCCGTCGGAGTACATGCTGGAGGGCAAGCCGGAGGGCGCGTCCGGCTCTGTCGTGGCCTGCACAATGGAGGGGACAAGGCCGGTGCTGCTGGAGGTGCAGGCGCTTGTATGCAAGACGAATCTGGCGTTTCCTCGCAGGACTGCGGCGGGGACGGATTTGAATCGCGTCAACCTTCTGATGGCGGTGCTGGAGAAGCGTGCGGGGCTCGGGCTTTCCTCCTGCGACGCCTATGTGAATATCGCCGGGGGTATCCGTATGAACGAACCGGCGCTGGATCTCGGCATCGTTCTCGCCATCGCGTCGAGCATGAAGGATCAGCCGATTGATGAGAAGACGATCGCGTTCGGAGAAGTGGGCTTAAGCGGCGAGGTGCGCTCGGTCAGCATGGCGGAGCAGCGTGTGCGTGAGGCGAAGCGCCTCGGCTTTGACACGGTGATCCTGCCGGCAGCTTGCAAACGGCAGGCGACTCAGGTCGAGGGGATACAGCTGGTCGGCGTGAAGAACGTGCGCGAGGCGATCCGGGCGATATCATAGAGAGCAGAAAACCGTTTTCGGTTATCACGACAGGGCAAAAGCCGGACGCCGGTATTGCCTGAGATGATTTACAGATTACAGGAGAGAATGATCTGGTCATATTCCGGATGGTTCTCTTTTGCTTTCTTAAGAAAAATGTCAGAAATCCATAAAGAAAATATAGCTGCCATCTGCTATACTGTTCTCAGCGACGCTGCGCATGTCGGGCGAATATGTGTTGACTTTCTGATCTGAGAGTTTCCGGGCGATATGCCGATGCGATCGTGTTGTACCGTGTGGGGAGGAAGTTGCAGATGGACAATTACAATATACTGGTGGTGGACGACGACAGAGAGATCGTGCGCTCGCTCTCGCGTCTTCTGGAGCTGGAGGGGTATCATGTGTACAAGGCGTATCAGGGGATGGAGGCGCTGGATATTCTGGCGCACGAGCCGGTTCACCTGATTATCCTGGACGTGATGATGCCGCAGCTCAACGGACTGTCGGCGCTGATGAAGATCCGGGAGAAAAACAACATCCCGATCATTATGCTGTCGGCGAAGACCGAGGAGAGCGATAAGGTACTTGGACTCTCGATGGGCGCGGATGACTATGTGACGAAGCCATACAATACGGCGGAGCTGATGGCGCGCGTGAAATCCCAGCTGCGGCGCTATTTCTCCCTTGGAGCAGTGGCAGATCAGGGGAGCGGAGACGACCTGCTGAAGAACGGCGGACTGGTGTTGAACCGGAACACCAAACAGTTGACGGTTGACTCGGAGCCGGTTCGTCTGACTGCGACAGAGTACAAGATCGTCGAGCTGCTGATGAGCCATCCGGGCTATGTGTTTTCCGCGGAGGAGATCTACAGCCGGGTTTGGCAGGAGGAGGCTTACGGCGTGGAGAATACCGTGATGGTGCATATTCGCCGTATCCGTGAGAAGATCGAGATCACGCCGAAAAATCCAAAATATCTCAAGGTGGTGTGGGGCATTGGTTACAAGATTGAAAAATTTGATTGACTTCGAACGGCAACCGGAGAGAAGACAGGCGATCCTGCTGACTGCGCTCTTTTTTCTGGAGTCCGTTCTTGTGACGCTGACGGTGATCTATTTCCGGTATTTCCGCGATTATTCCTCGTGGAGATGGACGGCCTATGCAAAGCCGTACCAGATCAGATTTGTCGTCCTGCTGCCGGTGGTGGTTCTGCTGGGCGTTTATTTTGCGCGCTGTCTGTCGGAATTTATGAAAAAGCATCCGCTCAAGGCGTACAGAAAGCCGCTTCGGGTCGACCGGATCAAGACGGAGATCCTGGGGCTTGTCATGCTGTGGACCGGGCTGATCTGGGCGGATGTGCTGTTTGGCTTTGATCTGGGGCTCGGAAATTATGTTTTTGTAGAGGGGATCAGCGTATCCTCGCAGTCTAAAGACGCGTTGCTCGGACTATGGGACATTGTATCCTTTGCGGTAGCGCTTCTTTTGGTGCTCGTGATATTTTACGGCAGCGCTGCGATCCTGCTGCGTCAGCGGGCTCTGGGGATCCTGCCGGAGACCTCGTTGATCTGGACGGCGTCGCGACGGTATCTGGAGCGGACGACACTCGAAAAACGCTTGCAGAACCGACGCAGGGGAAGCATTTGGCTTGCAGTCTTCTTTACAGTGGATGGCTGTGTTGCGTCGATGTGGGCGATGGATTATATTGGAGAGGCGGGGGCCGCGGCCGGACTGTGCGTTATCGCTCTTTTCGTCCTGTTCCTGAAGGTGGGGTTTTTCGGAAGGCTGCCACAGGAGGCCGGGCGGCTGGCGGAGCAGATTCGCTGCATGTCGGAAGGGGAGGAGCTGCCGGAGAAATATACTCTCTCGGAGAACGCGATCCTGCACGAGCCGTCGGTTCAGCTGAAGAATATCGACAGCGCGATGCATGACAGCGTGGAAAAGCAGGTGCAGGCGGAACGGCTGAAGATCGATCTGATCACGAACGTCTCGCATGATCTGAAGACGCCGCTGACTTCGATGATCGGCTACACGGATCTGCTTAAAAAGGAGGATCTGGGCGCGGAGGCGCGGGATTATGTAGAGATTATCTCGACAAAACAGGAACAGCTGAAAAATATGATCCAGGATCTCTTTGACCTCTCGAAGGCGACGAGCGGGGCGGACCAGATGACGATCGAGATCCTTGACATGCGCAGGCTTCTGGAGCAGACGCTGGGGGATATGGAGGATGTGATCCGCGCGAGCGGCAGGGAGATCCGCACAAGCTTTACGGAGGAGGCGCTGCTCTTCGCCGGGGATAACAACAAGGTATACCGTGTCGTACAGAACCTTCTGGAGAACGCGCTCAAATATTCCCTGCAGGGAACGCGCATTTACATCGAGACGGCACGTGTGGACGGGCAGGTCGAGATGCGGATGAAGAACATCGCGTCCTATGAGATGGATTTTTCGCCGGAGGAGATCACGGAGCGCTTTGTGCGCGGCGACAAGGCGCGGACGACCGAAGGACACGGCCTTGGGCTGGCGATCTCTTCCAGCTTCGTGCACAATATGGGCGGTACGCTTGATATCGTGACGGATGGCGACTTGTTCAAGGCAACCGTGCGCTTTCCGGGCGTGCCGGGATGAGAATAGGAAGATTTTCAAGATTTGAGGTTATTGAGAGCGATGTAGATTTCTTTCACTGCGTTGCAGTTGACGCCGGAGGGCGTGGATTTAAAGAATATAAAAAGAAAAAGTGCCATGTCTACGGCACTTTTTACTTTACAGGGGTTGAGAGAATCGAACTCCCACTAAGAGTTTTGGAGACTCCTGTCATACCACTTGACCAAACCCCTATGTGACAACTCACCAAATATTTATAGCATACAACAGGCGGGTTGTCAAATGAATTTTTAATCAGATTCCACGAATGCCAAGGCTTTGGTGAACGCCTGGATTCAGCTTTTCTGGTTCTTGTTGTAGATCAGCATAAGCCCCTTCAGCAGCAGCAGATCATCGATGATGATCTCACGCTTGCAGAAGGGAATGATTGTCTTGGCCATGCCGCCCGTGGAGACGACGGTACATTTCTCGCCGAGTTCCTCCTCAATGCGCTCGATCGAGCCGTCGATGCTGGCTGCGGTGCTGTATATAATGCCGCTGTGCATGCAGTCGACCGTGTTGGTGCCGATGACCTTCTTGGGCGGGTCGAGGCTGATCTTCGGAAGCTGCGAGGTTCGCATCGTGAGCGAGTCGAGCGAGACCTTAAGCCCGGGAATGATCATGCCGCCGCGAAAGTTTTTGCCCCCGTCGATGACGGAGATCGTCGTGGCCGTCCCCATGTCGACGATGATAAGGGGGCAGGGATACTCATGGATCGCGGCGACCGCGTCGGCCACCCGGTCGCTGCCGAGCTGCGCCGGATTATCCAGCAGGATCTTCAGTCCGGTGCGTATGCCCGGGCCAACGATCATGACAGGAGCCTGTGTCAGGCGGATCACCGCGTCCTTGATTGTCTGCGTCACAGAGGGCACCACCGATGAGATGATGCTCCCATCAAACGAGAGAGAGCTCAGATGGTTAAGCTCGAGGATGTTCTTGATCAGAACCGTGTACTCGAGCGACGTTGAGTCCTGGTTCGTCGAGAGCCGTTCGATGAAATGAATCTGCTCCCCCTCGAAGCAGCCAAGCACAATATTCGAATTTCCGATGTCAACAGCCAGAATCATGACAGAACCCCCTTATTGCTAATTTTTCTGATCCGAAAGTAAAGTGCTGTCGTAATAACGATTTATGAATTCCTTGACGCCTTGTTTTGTACTCTGAGCAAATGAATAGAACAAACGCCGGCTGTGATTTAGACAACCGCATTTTTGGCCGTCACTCCGGGCACGAAGCGCGCCTTGTACAGAGCCAGTCCGACCGCGCCTGTAATGATTGTCGACGAGATCATCTCAAAGACCGCGTTGATGCCGACGAAGCCGCAAACAAACAGGATCACGTTCTTTCCGCCGATCAGTTCCTGCATGTATTCCGTATTGCCGAAGAGCAGGATGAGTGCGCTCATGAAGAACAGTGTGTTCAGAAAAGCCGAGCAGAAGCCGGTCGCCAGACAGGCGACGGACACATTCGTAAGCTTTCTCACACCCCGAAAAATATAGCCGAGCAGAAAACCGTCAAGCACGCGCGGGACAAAGCGCTGGATAAATGCGAGCACCGGATTGATGTTGAACAGAATGGCGCCCATCGCGCTTGTGCCGCCTACACCGATACACTGAAGGAAGCTGGTGAGCCCGAACACGCCACCGGCGATCGCGCCTCCGACCGGGCCGAGCGTGATCGCGGAGATTGCCACCGGAATCACGTTGAACGTGATGGCGAGCGGTCCGATATTCAGATAGCCGAGCGGGGTGTATGCCATGAGAAGCAGAATGGCGGTCATGAGACCCAGAATGACGAGTTGCGAGACAGTAAATTTTGTTTTCATATGAAATTCCTCCTTGTTATTATTCCCAGGGTGACAATGCGCAGAAGATCGGACGTGGGCGGCGCAGGCGGTTACTGCCCTGAAAAGGTGCAGTGCCGCGGACGCTGGTAAATGCCCCTATGTACGGTGAATCTGCCTGTCCCCGATATGGGATACAATACAATTACAGGAGCACTATAACATACTTTTTCTGTTTGCACAATGAAAAAATTCTTTCTTCCATTGTCAACAAAAGATTTATTGAGATAAAGGGTATAATATGGTACAATCAGGTAGCGGATATGAAGATCATGCAAAAAGATAGACAATAAAGACAAGCAGTAAAGACAAGTAGAAAGGCAGATAAAAAACAGACGAAAGGTTCCGGGCGATCCCGGGACGGAAATCGTGAGGAATGAGCAGCATGGAAAATGTTTCAATGAACAGGATTCGTGTGCCGAGGCTGGATCTGCACTGTCATCTGGACGGCTCGCTGTCCCACAGCTTTGTCGAGGATGTGCTGGGGCGCAAGGTGAGTATGGAAGAACTGCAGGTAGAGCCGGATTGTCGGAACCTTGCCGAGTATCTGGCGAAATTCGCGCTGCCGTTTGAGTGCATCCAGTCGGCGGAGCATCTGAAATATGCCGGATTTGACTTCATGAAAAGCGCGAAGACGGATGGCCTGGATTACGTGGAGGTTCGCTTCGCGCCGGTGTCGAGCTGCATGGAAGGCCTCGATGTGCGAACGGTGATTGAGTCGGTGCTGGAGGGGATCCGGCGCGGGGAAAAGGAGTTCGGCGTTGCCTGCGGCGTGATCGTCTGTGCGATGCGTAATCACAGCGAGGAGCAGAATCTTGATATGCTGCGCACGGCGCGGGAATTTCTGGGAGAAGGCGTCTGCGCGGCGGATCTGGCGGGCGATGAGGCGTCGTACCCGATGCGGCAGTTTCGGGAGCTTTTTCAGGAAGTAAAGCGAATGGACATGCCGTTCACACTGCACGCCGGCGAGTGCGGAAACGCGGAGAATATCGTGGAAGCCATAGAGTGCGGGGCGAGACGCATCGGACACGGGGTGGCGATGAGCGGCCGTGCGGATGTGATGAATCTGTGCCGCGATCGGCAGATTGGGATTGAGATGTGTCCGACGAGCAACCTGCAGACCAGGGCGGTGGCGGATTTCAGCGTGTACCCGATGCGGGAGTTTCTCGATAACGGTTTGCTCGTGACGATCAACACGGACAACCGCACGATCAGTGGAACCTCACTTGAACAGGAGATCCAGACGGTTCGGGAGCATTGCGGGATGACGGACGAGGATATAGCGCGCATGATGAAAAACGCGGTGGAGGTCTCCTTCGCGCCGGACGAGCTGAAGCAGAGGCTGCTAGGGTTTGTGTGACCGGAAAAGTCGTATGGATGGAAGACCAGAGAGGGACAGGTGAAGTTTTATGTATGAATTAGAGCAGGTGGGTCAGGACAGCTTCTACATCCAAAGCCCGGCGAAGATCGGACTGTTCCGGATAGACGAGGCGGAGGTGTGCCTGATCGACAGCGGGAGCGACAAGGAAGCGGGGCGTAAGGTCCGGCAGATCCTGGATAAGAACAACTGGAGGCTGACTGCCATTTTCAATACACACTCAAATGCGGATCATATCGGCGGAAACAAATACCTGCAGGGGCAGACGAATTGCAGGATTTACGCGCCGGGGATCGACTGCGATTTCACGAATCACACGATCCTCGAGCCCGCGTTCCTCTACGGGGGCTTCCCGCCGAAGGAGCTGCGGCACAAATTCCTGCTCGCGCAGGAGAGCCAGGCGAAGCCGCTTGTGCAGGAGCGCCTTCCGGATGGGATGGAGATGATCGCGCTGCCGGGGCATTTCTTTGATATGGTCGGGTTCCGCACAGAGGATGACGTAGTCTACCTGGCGGACTGCTTGTCTAGTCGGGCGACGCTTGAGAAATATCAGATCAGTTTTGTGTATGATGTGGCGGCGTATCTGGCGACGCTGGAACAGGTGAAGACGATGCAGGCTGCCCTGTTCGTCCCGGCGCATGCGGAGCCGACGGAAGACATTGCGCCGCTCGCGCAGTATAATATCGACAAGGTACACGAGATTGCGGACAGGATCGTGGAGTTCTGCCGGGAGCCGGCCGGATTCGAGGCAGTGCTGCGGCGACTGTTCCTGGATTACGGACTCGTGATGAACTTTGAGCAGTACGCGTTGGTCGGAAGCACAGTGCGCTCTTATCTGGCGTGGCTGAAGGACAGCGGGCGGCTGGAGGCGCTGTTTGAGGACGGGCAGTTGCTGTGGAGGGCTGTGTGAGAAAAAGTTATAGAAAGCAGAGGGAGCAGAATGTTACAGGGAAAAACAGTAATCCTCGGCGTGACCGGAGGTATTGCCGCATACAAGGCGGCGAATCTGGCAAGTCTTTTGAAAAAGCAGCATGCGGATGTGCATGTGATCATGACGAAGAACGCGACGCAGTTTGTCGGTCCGGTGACCTTTGAGACGCTGACCGGGAACAAGTGCCTGACGGACACGTTTGACCGGAGCCACCCGTTCGAGGTGGAGCATGTAGAGCTCGCGAAACGCGCGGATCTTGCGCTCGTGGCCCCGGCGACGGCCAATGTGATGGCGAAGCTGGCGCACGGGCTGGCGGACGACATGCTGACGACGACGCTGTTGGCGTGCGATTGTCCTCGGCTGATCGCCCCGGCGATGAATACGCGCATGTATGAGAATCCGGTGACGCAGGACAACGAGCGGCTCCTGAAAAAATACGGCTGGAAGGTCATCGAGCCCGCGGTCGGTCATCTGGCCTGCGGCGATACCGGGAAGGGCAAATTTCCGGAGGAGAGCCTGATCGTCGGGCATGTATTGAATGAGATTGCGTTTGAAAAGGATATGGCGAGGCTGCGCGTGCTCGTGACGGCGGGGCCCACGATCGAGCCGATCGATCCGGTGCGCTTTTTGTCGAACCATTCAAGCGGGAAGATGGGCTACGCAATCGCTCATGTCTGCCGGATGCGCGGGGCGGAGGTGACGCTCGTGAGCGGGCAGACGAGTCTTGACGCTCCGGTCGGCGTAAACGTGGTTTCAATCGGTTCGGCTCAGGAGATGTTTGAGGCGGTGACCTCCCGCGCGGAACAGCAGGATATGATCATCAAGGCGGCGGCCGTGGCGGATTACCGACCTGCGGTTGTAGCGGATGAGAAGGTGAAGAAGTCTGACGACGAGCTGAACATCGAGCTTGAGCGGACGCAGGACATTCTGGCGTGGCTCGGGGCGCACAAGGGTGAGGGGCAGATCCTCTGTGGCTTTGCGATGGAGACCGAGCATATGGTTGAGCACGCGCGTGAGAAGCTGGAGCGCAAGAATCTCGACCTGATCGCTGCGAACAATGTAAAGGTGGCGGGCGCGGGCTTCGGGACTGACACAAACGTGGTGACGCTGATCGGCGCGCAGGGCGCGCAGGAGCTGGAGCTGATGAGCAAGGAGGACGTTGCCGTGAAGCTAACGGACGAGTTATTGAAAATTCGCGCGAAGAAAGTATTGAAATGACATGTTTCAAATCAGGTAAAGAATATGGCAGACCCGCACGTCCGAAACATGACGGAGAGTGCTGTGGAATGTGTCAGAGGTTTGCGGAAAAAGAGGAGCGCCGAAACGTATGAAGTGTTACGAGACCGTATGGGAGATTTTCAATAAATGTGCGAACAATCAGATGCGCGACGTGTTTATCGAGGAGCTTGAGATCGAGGACATCGACGCATTCCTGCAGGAGAAATTCAAGGGCAAGGAAGTCACATTTGACAAGACCGTACAGCCGGACGGGACAATCGTCTACGACATCATCGCCTCCGGGATCAAGGAGCGATATTCGTTTACGGAGATCTGAAGCCCGCGGAAACGGCTTTCGATAGTCCCATTGCGGGATAAGCCGGGCAGCAGGTCAAAAGAGGGGACAGATTTATATGGTTTCAGAAAAACGGGCAGACATAGAGAAAGACAGGAGAGGCAATCGCATGGATTACATCATTCAGTCACTGGAAGAGCAGCAGGTGAGCAGGGAGCTTCTGCGCGCGATCGCGGAGTTTCGGGAGAAGTATCCGGTGGAGGAGAAGCTGAAACCGAGGATCATCCGGCCGATGCTGCCGTACTACGGGCGAGAGACGTTCGAGATGGCGGCTGCTGCGCTGCTGCAGGGGGAGAATATCCTCCTGACCGGCACGAAGGCGACCGGGAAAAATATCCTTGCGGAGAACCTTGCCTACGTGTTTGGCAGGCCGTCGTGGAACATCTCATTTCATGTCAATATGGACAGCAGCGCGCTGATCGGCACGGACACGTTCCGCGCGGGCGAGGTACAGCTGCGCACCGGCCCGGTCTACGACTGCGCGGTCGGCGGGGGCTTCGGCATCTTCGACGAGGTGAACATGGCGAAGAACGACGCGGTCTCCGTGCTCCACGCGACGCTCGATTACCGCCGGATCCTTGATATTCCGGGCTATGAGAAGGTAAGCCTGCACGATGCGGCCCGCTTTATCGGCACGATGAACTATGGATACGCGGGCACGCGCGAGCTCAACGAGGCGCTGGTGTCGCGTTTTCTGGTGATTGAGATGCCGATGGCGACGGAGGATACGCTGCACTATATTTTGGAACGAGTCTTCCCGGATTTCCGAAAGGAAGGGCTGGAGCAGATCTGCGGGCTGTTCCTCGACCTGCAGACGAAGGCGAACAACAATGAGATCTCGACGAAGCCGCTCGACCTGCGCGGTCTGATCGGCGCGCTCAAGACCGTGCGCGCGGGCCTCAGCCCCCGGCTTGCGATCCGTATGGGCATCGTCAACAAGAGCTTCGACCTGTTCGAGCGGGAGATCGTGGAGGATATCGTGATGACACGCATCCCGGAGAGCTGGACGTCGGCGGAAATTTTCGAGGCATAGATAATTTCGTGTATAGTGCATAGCCCTTGCAGGGCGTCCGGGTAGCCAATATGTGAATTGAGCAAATGGAGAAGAAATGGACGAGCTGTATGCATCCGACGACCTCATGACGGAGGCGGAGAACCGAATACGCAACCTGATGTGGACAGTCAGCGGGGATTACCGGCTGGACACGAAGCTTGACATGGAGTCCTGGCATCGCTCGAAGTATATTTCCATGTACGACGCGGTGAAGCAGGGCGCTTTCGCGCGCTTTTTCGACCGGGACGAGCTGGGACTTTACCTCGTGAAGAAGGTGTACTACGGGGCGCAGGAGCAGCCGCTGACGGAGCTCGCGCAGCTCTGCGTGGACGCGGCGGTGTACCGGAAGATCGCGGCGGAGCGGCCCGGCGTGCCGGAGCTTCGGCAAAAGGCATTTGCCGATCTGCTGGAGTTCTCCTTTAAGCGGATGAGCGCGTCATTGCCGGGCAGGATTAAGATCGCCTTGCTGCGCGGGTATCTGCGGGGCGACTGGCACTGTGAGCGGCAGATAGAAGACGCGCTGCGGCTGATCCGTTCTCTGGAGGACGCGCGTGATACAATGGAGCTGATCCGTGCGACGGACGAGCTATATAATACGTTGATCGACAAGAGCTTCGTGCGCAAGCACGGGGATCTGGCGCATGTGCTCGCCGTGACGGCGGAGGATCTGCAGGAGTTTGACTGGAGCGATTTTCTGGAAGAGGAGATGGGTGAGGATCTGCTTGAGCGCTACATGAACAAGATGAACAGCCAGGTGACGACGCTGCAGGAGGAACAGGACGAGAAGGAGGACGCGCCGAAAAGCCCCGGCAAGCGCAAGGTGACGCTGATCTCGCCGGAGGCCGCGGCGAAGATGCATTCGTACATTGAGCTGAATTACGGCAGATCGTACCTCTCGGAGCTGGAGCAGAAGCGGCTGAACCAGCGGCTGTGTCGCGGAGCGCATGCGGACTGCAGCCTTTATTTTACGGACGGCGTTCTCAGGAATCCTGTACTCGCGAACGCGCAGTTCGTCAACGCGAGGCGGCACGCGGAGAAAAACCGGACGCTGTTTCGCAACAGCAAGAACATGCTCGCGCGCAACATCGAACAGCTCACAGACGAGCTGAAGCGCTCCCTGCACCGGCGCAGCGAGCCGGAGGAGAGCGCGGCGTGGTCGGGGCAGATCGTTCCGCGGCTTCTCTGGAAGGTGGGCAGGATGGAGGATCCGGGCCGCCTCTTCGTAAAGACGATGAAGCGCAGCGTGTCGGAGTTCGCGGTCGATATCCTGATCGACGCGAGCGGCTCCCAGCGCGACAGACAGGGGCAGGTGGCGCTGCAGGCCTACATCATCAGCGAAGCGCTGTCAAACAACCACGTGCCGCACCGCATCATGAGCTTCTGCAGCTTCTGGGATTATACGATCCTGCAGAGGTTCCGGGAATACGACGCGCCGCGCGAGGAGAACCGGCGCGTGCTGGAGTATGTGACCTCCTCGAACAACCGGGACGGGCTGGCGATCCGCGCCGTGGGCGACGGACTGCTGCAGCGCCAGGAGGAAGGCAAGATCCTGATCGTATTGAGCGACGGCAAGCCGAACGACATCATCGTGAATCGGCCGAACAGTCGCAACCCGCGGCCGTACTACGGGGACTATGCGGTGACCGACACCGCCTTCGAGGTACGCAAGCTGCGCGGAAAGGGCGTCTGTGTGCTCGGCGTGTTCACCGGGAGGGAGAAAGAGCTGATGGCGGAGAAGAAGATTTTCGGCAAGGATTTCGCCTACATCCGCAGCATTGAGAGCTTTTCGCGCGTCGTCAGCCGGTATCTGCGCAAGCTGCTCGAGGACGACAGCGCGAACTTTTGAAATAAGTCTCATTTCAGAATCCCCAGCGCCATGTCCCGGAAGACGCCGGGCGTGGCTTCCAGTTCATCATATTTACCCTTCTGGACGATCCGTCCCTTGTCCATGACGATGATCTCGTCGCAGTTCTTTAATGTGGTCAGGCGGTGTGCGATCGAGAGCACGGTCGTGCCATATTCTTCCTTTAGCTTCTCGATCTCATGCTGGATCCATTTTTCTGAGGTGTTGTCCAGCGCGGAAGTTGCCTCGTCGAGGATCAGGATCCGGGGTCTGCGCAGAAAGATGCGCGCCAGGGCGATTCTCTGCCTCTGGCCGCCGGAGAGATTGGATCCTCCTTCCGCGATCTGGAAATCATATCCGCCCGGGAATCGTTCGACGTCGGAGGCAATATTTGCTTTTCGTGCGGCGTCTTTCACTTCTTCCGGAGAAACCTCGTGCTTCATTCCATAACAGATATTGTTGTATACGGTATCCGCGATCAGAAACGGAGTCTGCGGCACAAGTGCGACACTCTCGGCGAGAGTCGCCCGCGAAAGAGTGAACAGCGCCTGACCGCCCAGAAGAACCTCGCCCTGCGCCTGTTCGAGCTTGTCGATGATCTTAATCAGCGTGGACTTGCCGCAGCCGCTGGGCCCCGCGATCCCGAGAAAGGCTCCGGCAGGGATTTCCAGATGAATATTGTTGAGGATCAGTTGATCCGGCTTCTCCGGGTAGGCGAAACACACCCCTCGGATCCGTATATCGTTGGCGGCAGGAGTTCGCTGACGCACGGATGAATTCTGCGGCGCCTCCTTTTTCACAGGACTGCTTTTGGAATTGGAATAAGTCTGATCCGGCTTGGCGGCTGCATCAGGCAGATAGGAGAAATCCACCGGCAGCTCCAGCAGTCGGAAATAGTCGTTTGCCAGGACGACGCACTCTGAAAACTCGTCCAGGATTCGGTGCAGTTCACGCAGCGGCCCGGTCAACTGCGTGAAGCAGAGATAGGCCGTGAGCACTGTGCCGATGGAGATGACTCCGCGCGAGGCCAAGAGAACAGAGATGCCGATGACAAGGACGCTGAATACGGCCTCGTTTATGAATTTCAGACAGTCGTAGAACGCCATTGCCTTGTGATGGCGCATTTCTTTTTTTCGAAGCTGTTCGGAGCGATCGAGGATGCGACTTTCCTCCGTCTGTGCGCTGTCAAGCGTACGGATTGTCTCGATACCGCCTAAGAGCTCGACGATTGTGCCGTCCATGTCGGCGCGCGTTTCCATGAGCTCGACGCGGATTCCTCGCTGTGTGCTGATTTGGCAAAATACGAGGAAGGTGCCGACCGGAATCACCAGGACGACGAGGCAGGCGACCGGAAGCGGGAGCCTCCAGAAAATTGTCACAATCGCGGCGAGGCCGGTGGTCACGGCGGGCGCGAAGTCCATGAACATCAGCTTGATCAGCTTGACTGTGCCCTCGAGACTGCGGTTTAGCCGTCCGTGGATATTTCCGGTCATATGACCACGAAAGTAGGACAGCGGAGCTTTGAGCAGGGACGCCGATGCTTTCTGCCGCGCGGTCTTTTCCGCCTGCGTGGCGGTGTCCTCGACGATCAGTCTGCGCACGACCTTGATCACCTCATTCGCGACATTTACGAGGAGAATCAGCAGAAGCACGGGAAGTACCGCAGGGAAGGAGACGTCTCGCCCCTCCAGGACATGGTCGGTCAGGTAGCCGACGGCGAGCGGTGTAAGCTGGCTTAAGACAGCGGAAATTGCCAGGATTGCCAGGATCCAGAAAAAACGTAGCCTTTGTCTCGCCGGCAGCAGATCAAAAATATTTTTCCAGATTTTTTTATGACAGCTTTCCTTGTCCATAACAAGAGACATCCTTTCAAAACCGTAAAATTGTTCGCCCCATTACGCAGCGATCAACCAGCGAAAACTGCGTGTGGGATCAAAATCAGTTTATCATATATTGTGATGAAAACAACTTATTTTTACCAGTTCTTGCAGAATTACTTCATATGATGTAAAATGAAACAGAAACAGGGGGGAGTACAATCCATAAAGTATAGGGGAGATAACGTATGAATACCAAAAAGATAAAAAGAGGATTCCTTTTGCTTACGCTTCTCATGTTGCTTGGGATACCTTGCGTTGTGAATGCGGCATCTTACACATGGAAGTCAACCTCGGACGGCAATATGCAGTGCTACAAAAACGGCACGGAGCTTGTGAAAAATAAATGGGTGGGCGATAAACATCTGAACAAGAACGGATATATGGATCGCAATACCTGGGTCAGCAAGAAGGTAAATGGCGTGAAGACCCGCGTTTTTGTCAGAGATGACGGCAAATGGGTCAAGAATTTCAAAGGCGGCTGGCAGAAGATCAACAAGCAATACTATTATTACACCAGTGAAGGCAAGATGGTGACCGGCTGGATCAAGATCGGCAGCAAAATGTATTATGTGAGCAAGTCGACCAAGACACGGGTGAAAGGGATCTTCAGCATCAGCAAGAAACTGTATTATTTCTCCTCGGGCGGCGTGCTGCAGACGAATAAGAAGATTACATACAATGGCAGAGAGTACATGGCTGATGAGAGAGGCGTATGTACTCCTGTGGCTGACAGCGGCACTCCGGATGAAAATATGCTGTTTTTCCTGACGTTTGAGTCTGGCTCGGAGGCATATAATCAGACAGGCGGAGATCATGGTAATGCATGCGGCGCTTATCAGTTTGATAACCGGTATTCGCTGCTTCCGTTCGTAAAGTACGCGTATGCGCAAAATCCGACGCTTTGCAAGGAATTCAAGAAATACGCCAAATACACAGACGGCACGAAGCTGAAGAGCAACAATAAATTTTTCAAAGCCTGGCATAAGGTCTATAAACGTGATCCGCGACTCTTTGCAAAGCTGCAGGATACCTATGCGAGACAGGAATATTACGATCCGGTGGAGCGGATGCTGGCTCTTTCCGGGATTGATCTTGCAAGCCGGCCGGGCGTCGTGAAGGGAGCGGTGTACAGCTATTCCATCCAGCACGGTCAGACCGCCGCGGTCAGCGCGGTGAAAGCGTGCAAGATCAAGACCACAACAACGGACGCAAAATTTCTGAAGAAATTATACAATTACCGGAAGGCGAAATACCCAGCTTACAAGAGCAGGTATTCTGCGGAATGCAGTCTTGCGCTGAGCAAGCTTTAGAACGCATTCCAGTGAGCATTGCGATTCTTCTGCATTGAGATCATATATATTGTAGAGCAGGATAAAATATAGAAAGAATATGCATTACGGGAGGTAGAGTTATGGCAGAGAAATCATGTAGCAGCGCGGCAAGCTGCAGCAAGGAGAGCTGTGAAGGCTGTCCGAGCGCGAGTCAGCCGCAGAGCTTTCTGGAGGAGCTCAATATCTATTCGGAGATAAAGCATGTGATCGGCGTTGTCAGCGGAAAGGGCGGCGTAGGGAAATCTATGGTAACCGCGTCTCTGGCGAATCTTCTGGCGGCGCAGGGATACCGTGTCGGGATTATGGACGCGGACATTACCGGACCGTCGATTCCGCGGATGTATGGGTTAAAAGGGCCCGCGATGGCGGACGACCAGGGCATGTACCCGGTGTTGACCAGGAACGATATCAAGGTGATGTCGATCAATCTGCTGATGACGGATCCGGAGGCGCCGGTGATATGGCGCGGGCCGGTTCTCGCCGGTGTGGTGAAGCAGTTCTGGACGGATGTAATTTGGGGCGAGCTGGATTATCTGCTTGTAGATCTGCCGCCGGGAACGGGCGATGTGCCGCTTACGGTGTTCCAGTCGATTCCGGTGGACGGAATCGTGATCGTGACTTCGCCGCAGGACCTTGTGAAGTTGATCGTGAAGAAGGCTTACAACATGGCTGAGACGATGCATATTCCGGTGCTCGGCATGATTGAGAACTACAGTTATCTCAAATGTCCGGACTGCGGGAAGGAGATCGCGGTGTTCGGCGAGAGCAAGATCGATGCCGTGGCGCAGGAGCTCGGCTCGCTTGTGCTCGGCAAGGTGCCGATTGAGCCAGAGGTGGCGCGGCTGGCGGACGCGGGGGTGTTTGACGAGGCGAAGAACTCGTATCTTGAGAAGGCAGTGCAGGCGCTGAGGGTACTTGATACACAGAAAACGGTATAATTCTTCTGGGCTTTTCATACTCTTTTTATAGAAGGGTTTGAAGAGGTGAAGTATTTTGAAGAAAGAGAAAAGTACGCTGATCATATGTGTGTTGATTCCCCTTGCGGTGGGAGCCGTGGCAGGAGTGTTGTCGGGCGGCGGTATGGCAAAGTTCGCGATGCTGAATAAGCCGCCGCTATCTCCGCCAGGATGGGTGTTCCCGATTGTTTGGACGATTCTGTACCTGCTGATGGGAATTTCGTCGTATCTGGTACTGACGGCAGGAAAGGATTCTCGTGAGACAGGCAAGGCGTTGATCGCCTATGCGGCGCAGCTTGCAGTGAATTTTTTTTGGCCGATCCTGTTTTTTACTTTCGGCTTATACGGGGCGTCCTTTATTTGGCTGGTTCTGCTGTGGGTGCTGATCGTAGCGGTGATCTATTTGTTCGGGGAGATTTCACGAAGTTCGGTCTATCTTCTTGTCCCATATTTACTCTGGGTTACGTTTGCCGGATACCTGAATCTTGGCGTTTGGCTGCTGAATTGAGAAGATACACATGCATCTGGTTCATGCAGTCTGCAGTGAAGAATCGAGCAGAATCTGATTATAGATGGAAAAATAAGGCAACACTTCTAATGCAAGGGAGGGTTGCCTTTTATGTTGCCTGAAATCGGAATAGAGAGACTGGATGGGACAAAAAGACCATGTGAGCAAAACCTGTGTGAGGAGAAAGAATCGTATGACGATAATTCATGCGTGACAGAAAATATGTATAGAAAAAGGCTGCTCCGAAAAGCAAGGACAGTACAAAGAAAAAAGCAGTATGCTGCAGTTGTGCGGAAGTGGAGCGTTACACTGTTCTGTATTCCGGCTTGCCTGGTTGTACTGAATATCGGTGTGTCTGCGGCACATCGTGCGATCCTGCAGCGGGGGATCGCAGAGGAAGTGCTGCGTTTTCATGTGCTGGCGAACAGCGACAGTGAGGCAGATCAGAGCGTCAAGCTTTTGGTGCGCGACGCAGTGCTGGAGTGGATACATGAGGAATTGGACAGTGAGAAAGCCCTGCCGTCTGTTCTGGAAAATGAAGCGGGACAGAAGACGGTGGAGGGAGGAAAGAAATTCGAATTGTGTTTCCTTTCCGGTCATCTTCCAGAGATTGAAAAGGTCGCAAACCGTGTGCTGGAAGAACAAGGGATGTCCTATCGTGCGCAGGCCTCTGTCGAAAACTGCTATTTTCCGGAGCGCAGTTACGGAGATTGCACATTTCCGTCAGGCTGGTATGACGCACTGCGCGTCCGGCTCGGCAAGGCGAAGGGCCGCAACTGGTGGTGCGTACTCTATCCGGGCCTGTGCTTCTCCGACTGTTTGCACGCAGTCGTGGACGAGGACGAACTTGCGGATCTCAAAAAGGTATTGACGGTGGAAGAGTATGAGAGCCTGCTGCGCAGGCCAAAGAAGTGGAAGATCGCGTTTCGGTGGTTTTAAATTGAGAAAAATCGCGTTTAGTCTTGGCTAAACGCGATTTTTCTCAATTCTTCTTAAACGACGCCCTCTTCCGCAGCGTCGGATCCAATATTTTCTTCCGGATGCGCAGGCTCTTTGGCGTGACCTCAAGCAGTTCATCCGTGTCGATGAATTCGAGCGCCTGCTCCAGACTCAGGATTTTCGGCGGGGTCAGCTTCAGCGCCTCGTCGGAGCCGGAGGCGCGAGTGTTCGTCAGGTGCTTTGTCTTGCAGACGTTCAGCTCGATATCCTCTGGCTTCGCACTCTGACCGATGACCATGCCGGAGTAGACCTTTTCGCCCGGGCCGATGAAGAGCGTGCCGCGGTCCTGCGCGTTGAACAGACCGTAAGCGACGGATTCGCCGGACTCAAAGGCGATCAATGAGCCCTGGCTGCGGTACTGCAGGTCTCCCTTGTAGGGGCCGTAGCCGTCGAAGATCGTGTTCATGATACCGTTGCCCTTCGTGTCAGTCAGAAATTCGCCGCGGTAGCCGATCAGGCCGCGGGACGGAATTGAGAACTCGAGGCGGGAATAACCGCCCTGCCCGACGCTCATGCCCTGCAGCTCGCCTTTGCGGAGGCTCAGCTTCTGGATGACGCTGCCGGAGAATTCCTCGGGCACGTCGATGTAGGCCAGTTCCATCGGCTCAAGCCGCTTGCCGCGCTCGTCCGTTTTGTAGATGACCTCAGCCTTGCTGACCGCAAACTCGTAGCCCTCGCGGCGCATCGTCTCGATCAGGATAGACAGATGTAGCTCGCCGCGCCCGGAGACCTTAAACGTATCCGTGTCGTCGGTGTCCTCGACGCGCAGGCTGACGTCCGTGTTCAGCTCGCGCATCAGCCGGTCGCGGATGTGGCGGGAGGTCACGTATTTGCCCTCCTGTCCTGCGAGCGGGCTGTCGTTGACAATAAAGTTCATAGAGATCGTCGGCTCGGAGATCTTCTGGAATGGGATCGGATCCGGCGCGTCCGCCGCGCAGATCGTATCGCCGATGTGCAGATCCGCAATACCTGAGATCGCGACGATGGAGCCGATTGTCGCGGAGCTCACGTCCACCTTGTTCAGACCGTCAAACTCATAGAGCTTGCTGATCTTGACTTTTTGCTTTTTATCCGGGTCGTGATGGTTGACGAGGACGGCCTCCTGATTCACGGAGATCGTGCCGCGATCCACCTTACCGACGCCGATGCGGCCAACGTACTCGTTGTAGTCGATTGTGCTGATCAGCACCTGCGTCGGGCCGTTCTCGTCGCCCTGTGGCGCCGGGATGTAGTTCAGGATTGTGTCGAAGAGCGGCGCCATGTTTTTCGGCTCGTCCTTCGGGTCGAGCACCGCGTAACCCGCTTTTGCAGAGGCGTACACAAACGGGCAGTCGAGCTGCTCGTCGGAGGCCTCCAATTCGATGAAAAGCTCAAGCACCTCGTCGATGACCTCGTTCGGACGAGCCTCCGGGCGGTCAATCTTGTTGATGCAGACGATAACCGGAAGGTCGAGCTCGAGCGCTTTGCGCAGCACGAATTTGGTCTGCGGCATTGCGCCCTCGAATGCATCCACGACGAGGATGACGCCGTTAACCATTTTGAGCACACGCTCCACCTCGCCGCCGAAGTCTGCGTGGCCCGGCGTGTCGATGATATTGATTTTCGTGTTCTTATAAAAAACCGCAGTGTTCTTGGACAGGATCGTGATGCCGCGCTCTCTCTCCAGATCGTTGGAGTCCATAACACGCTCGGCGACCTCCTGGTTCTCACGGAACACGCCGCTCTGCTTCAAAAGCTCGTCCACAAGCGTCGTCTTACCGTGATCCACGTGTGCGATGATGGCAATATTTCTTACGTCTTCTCTGATCATAAATTCACTCTTTCCGCGTATAGCTCGTTGCTGCTTAGCATTAAATTTAAACCTCGTTCAGTTTATCACAATTTGGAAAGATTACAAGCCTCGGTGCAAAAAAAATAAAAAATAAGCAAAAAGGAGGAATATAATCCGTTTCTCCCGAATAAATATGAACTGTAGAAATACGAGAAGAGATACTTCTTACGAAGAAGGGAGAACAACGCTTTATGACAGATAAGATCATTGAAAACAATCAGGTATCCATCATGGGAAAAATCGTTTCCGGGTTTGGCTTCAGCCACGAGGTGTTTGGGGAAGGGTTTTACATGGTGGATATTTCCGTTCAGAGGTTGAGCGATTCCTCCGATATTATCCCTGTGATGATCTCGGAGCGGCTGATCGACGTCACACAGGATTACGAGGGGGAATACATACAGGTTTTCGGACAGTTCCGCTCATACAACAGACATGAAGAGAAAAAGAACAAACTGGTGCTTTCTGTGTTCGCGCGGGAGGTCAGTTTCGTGGATGAGGAGGATGACAAAGTAAAGAGCAACCAGATTTTTCTGGACGGTTATATCTGCAAGACGCCAGTGTACCGAAGGACTCCGCTCGGTCGCGAGATCGCGGATATGCTGTTGGCGGTCAATCGTCCATATGGGAAATCAGATTATATACCGTGCATCTGCTGGGGAAGAAACGCCCGCTTCACCTCAGGCTTCGAGGTGGGAGGACATGTGCAGGTGTGGGGACGTATTCAAAGCAGGGAGTATGTAAAGAGATTAGACGATGAGACTACGGAGAAGCGCATTGCCTATGAGGTGTCTGTGAGCAAGCTCGAATATCTGGAGTAGAGACTGACAGAGGCATATGTCAAACTGTATGTTGCCGGGTGCGGAGTGAATCTCGGCGGCGAAATAAGCATGTAGTAGGAATGTCCGCAATAATAATTGCATTCTCGGGGAAAATATAGTAATATTATGGAGTATTTGCAAATACATGATCCACAGGCTGGGAAGATGTGGCCGGCGCGCGCTGCTGGCGGAAAGAGTGCAGAAGCCCAGTTGTGGAGGCGATGAGGTGGATGACAATGAGCGGACGATATATACACATTTTCTGCGGAACAGGCGTGGGGAAGACCTCGGCGGCACTCGGCAAAGGGGTTCGCGCAGCCGCAGAAGGCAAGGAAGTTGTGCTGATTCAGTTTTTGAAGGAACAGCAGTCCGGCGGAAGCCAGGAATTTTTCAAGCGCCTTGAACCGGAGATCAGGCTGTTTCGCTTTCAGAGATTTGCGGCCAACTACGAAAATCTGACTGAGCTTGAGAAGGAGGATGAGATCCACAATATCAAGAACGGGTTGAACTTTGCCAAAAAGGTTCTGGTGACAGAGGAGGCGGATGTGCTGATCCTTGATGAGATCCTTGGTCTGACGGACAAGGGGATTGTGACGATCGAGGAGTTGCGCGGACTGATCGATGCAGTCGGTGACGGCACAGAGTTGTACCTGACCGGGACCAGTGAGTGCCGGGAGCTGTGGCCGTATGTTGACGAGGTGACGGAGCTTTCGACCTCGTATCGCGCGGAAAGCAACAAAGCGTGAACCGGCAGCCACGGCGTGATACTTTTGCCGTGATCCTGGCGGTGCGTTTCCCGTTGAAACCGTTGACAACACAATTTAATGATGTTATAGTAGAGAAAATCTTGAAACGATAGAGGTTGCGTGATTCATAAGTACGCGGGTGGATGTGTTCGGGCACAGGAGAAGGCCGTGGAAAGGGGAGAGCGCCGAAAGGGAGCAGTTTCCGCAGACTGCTTTCTTGGGCGTACGGTGAAGAACCGTATGACTGTCATCGGGATGCGATGGAGAGCTATCTGGAGAAGGGAATTCTGCAAATTCTTTGGAGGCTGTCTGTCGGCAGTCTCTTTTTATGCGCAGACCCGCGTAAGGAGATTAGCTGCTGTCGCAGCACGCGGGTCGCGCTGCGAGCGGGGTAAGAAACTCCCCCGCCCGATTTCAGACCCGCGTAAGGAGATTAGCTGCTGTTTAAATTTAATAGGCTGATACGAAGAAGAAGGAGGATATGGACCATGGCAATTTTTAAGGGGGCAGGCGTGGCGATTGTCACGCCAATGTACGAGAACGGGGATGTGAATTATGACGCGCTTGCGGAGCTTCTGGAATACCAGATCGCTGAGGGGACGGATGCAATCATTATCTGCGGGACGACGGGAGAGTCCGCTACTTTGACGATGGAAGAGCATTCGAAGGTGATTCGTTTCGCGATCGAGAAGGTGGCAAAGCGCATCCCGGTGATTGCAGGCACGGGCTCGAATTGCACGCAGACCGCAATCCAGCTTTCGCAGGAGGCGGAGAAGGACGGTGCGGACGCACTGCTTCTCGTGACGCCGTATTACAACAAGGCAACGCAGAACGGTCTGAAGCAGCATTACACGAAGATTGCGGAGTCGGTAAGCCTGCCGATCATCCTGTACAATGTACCGAGCAGAACCGGCTGCAACATCCTGCCGGAGACAGCTGCCTGGCTTGTAAAGAATGTAAAAAATATCGTGGGCGTGAAGGAAGCGTCCGGGAACATTTCGCAGGTGGCAAAGCTGATGCGGCTTGCCGGGGATGAGATCGAGCTGTATTCCGGCAATGACGACCAGATCGTGCCGATTCTGTCGCTCGGCGGCTGCGGCGTGATCTCGGTGCTTTCGAACATTGCGCCGAGGCAGACGCATGAGATCGTGGCGTCCTATCTGGCGGGCGACGTGAAGAAGAGCTGCGAGCTGCAGCTGAAGGCGATCGATCTGGTGGACGCGCTGTTCTGCGAGGTCAATCCGATCCCGGTGAAGAAGGCGCTCAACCTGATGGGTAGGAACGCCGGTCCGCTGCGCAGCCCGCTCTCCGAGATGGAGGAGGCGAACGCGAAGCGGCTGGAGGCTGCGATGCGCGATTACGGGATCCTGTGACACTTGACATTTTGCGGTGAGATAGTGTAGATTATCGTGGGTAATAAAGAGTAATCGGGAAATATAGAATATTCGGGAAGAGGATGAAGGAAATGACGAGAATAATCATGAGCGGCTGCAACGGCTACATGGGCCGTGTGGTGACGGATATCGTCGCGGCGGACGAAGACGCGCAGATCGTGGCCGGCGTCGACCTGGAGGACAAGGGCGACAAGGCTTACCCGGTGTTTACGAACATTGCGGACTGTGATGTCGAGGCGGACGTTGTGATCGATTTTTCCGCGCCGGGGGCGTTGGATTCTCTGCTTGCGTACTGCACGGAGAAAAAGGTAGCGGCGGTCTTCTGTACGACCGGCTATTCGCAAGAGCAGATGGAGCAAATTCGTGCGGCGGGCGCGAAGACGGCAGTCATGAAGTCCGCGAATATGTCGCTTGGCATCAACATGCTGCTGAAGCTTGTACAGGAAGCGGCGAAGCTGCTGGCTCCGGCCGGTTTCGACATGGAGATCGTGGAGAAGCATCACAACCGCAAGGTGGACGCGCCGAGCGGGACGGCGCTTGCGCTGGCGGACAGCCTGAATGAGGCGCTGGACAATCAGTATGAATACATTTATGACAGGAGCGGCCGCAGGCAGAGCCGGGACAAGAAGGAGATCGGTATCAGCGCGGTGCGCGGCGGCAATATCGTCGGGGAGCACGAGGTGATCTTCGCCGGCTTTGACGAGGTGATCGAGTTCAAGCACACGGCCTACTCGCGCGGCGTGTTCGCGAAGGGTGCGGTGCAGGCGGCGAAGTATCTTGCGGGCAAGCCCGCCGGGACCTACGACATGGCAGATGTGATTTCTATATAGAAACAGTGAGTTGTTTCTGCCGTGCGGCGTATATTTGGGATAATACAGTAACGATGAGACGAGGAGATTATTATGAAAAAGGTAGTGAAGTTTGGCGGAAGCTCGCTTGCGAACGCGGAACAGTTCCGCAAAGTGGCGGAGATCATCCATGCGGATAAGGGGCGGAGATACGTGGTGCCTTCCGCGCCCGGCAAGCGCTTTTCCGATGACACAAAAGTGACAGATATGCTCTACGACTGCTATCAGTCGGCGGGAGATGAGAAGGCGCTGGAGCAGAAGATGGCGGCGATTGCGCAGCGCTATCAGGAGATCATCGAGGGACTTTGCCTGGAGCTTTCGCTGGAGGACGAGTTCGTGAAGATGAAGGAGGCGTTTGCGAACCAGGCGGGAAGCGACTATGCGGCGTCCCGCGGAGAGTATCTGAACGGCATCATCATGGCGGCGTATCTGGAGTACGAGTTCATCGACGCGGCGGAGGTGATCCGCTTTGATGAGGACGGCGAGTTTGATTCGGAGACAACGAACGAAATCCTGAGCAAACGGCTCGAGTCGGTGGAGCGCGCGGTTGTACCGGGATTTTATGGAGCGTTTGAAGACGGCAGGATCAAGACGTTCTCGCGAGGCGGTTCCGACATTACCGGTTCGATTGTGGCGCGCGCCGTGCACGCTGATCTGTATGAGAACTGGACGGATGTGTCCGGCTTCCTCGTGACGGATCCGCATATCGTCGAGAATCCGGAAACGATTGAGACGATCACATACCGTGAGCTTCGGGAGCTGTCCTACATGGGAGCCACCGTGCTGCACGCGGACGCAATTTTCCCGCTGCGCAGGGAGGGCATTCCGATCAACATCAGGAACACGAACCGCCCGCAGGACGCGGGTACACTGATCGTAGAGAACACCTGCCGACAGCCGAAGTATACGATCACCGGTATCGCCGGCAAGAAGGGCTTCTGCGCGATCAACATCGAGAAGGATATGATGAATTCGGAGATCGGCTTTGGCCGCAGGGTGCTTCAGGTGTTTGAGGAGAACGGCATTTCTTTCGAGCACACGCCGTCCGGCATCGACACGTTTACCGTGATCGTGCATCAGACCGAGTTCATGGAGAAGGAGCAGAGCGTGATTTCCGGACTGCACCGGGCCGTCGAGCCGGATACGATCGATCTCGAGTCCGATCTCGCGCTGATCGCTGTCGTGGGCCGGGGGATGCGACAGATGCGGGGAACCGCGGCGCGAATCTTTGCGGCGCTTTCCCATGCGCATATCAATGTCAAGATGATCGATCAGGGCTCCAGCGAGCTGAACATTATCATCGGCGTGAAGAACGATGATTTCGAGCGCGCGGTGCGGGCGATTTACGATATCTTTGTGCTGACGCATCTGTAAACCCGAGAGAGGGCGGGCACAGCCACAGTATATTGTTGTGAATATTTTTGAATATTTTATGCATATCTTTCGATGGACCGCAAGGGAACAGCCTCCCTGCGGTCTTTTTGTAGTATGACGGGCATGTCCTTGTTCTGCGGTGAAAGTCTACATAGGTGTAGCTACTGACGAACTTGATAGCGATTCTCAAGTTTGCACTGTGAGGTGTAGGTGAGAAGAAGGAATAGCGAAATCGTATCCCTCCGAATAGAAAGCGGATATAAGACGTGATAACGTCCTGCGCATGCTGTCATGGACATAGAAAAAAGTACGTTTTTTCGGCTGGTTAATCGTTACACCAAATGTCTATAATGACGAAATGAAAGAAAAGAAGATCAGCACTTCTATATGGATTGCATAAAAAAAGCGTATAGAAATTGAAAAATCATGTTGAAATACACGGAGAATTGGTTTATATTTATTAGGGAATTTGCTGAAAAAGAGATTTTGACAGAAATGAAAGAACTGAGGAGTGCCGGAAATTATGAGGAAGATACGTAAAATCTGCAAAGGACTTATGGCTGTGACCGCGGCCGCCGCTCTGACAGCGGGTTGCATGACGGCAAACGCGACGGAGACGGACGAGAGCGCGGCTGAAACGGAGACGGTCGGAGAGGCGTCAGACGCGGACAAGTCTGAGGAGGCTGCAGCCGGGGACGTGAGCGGCGAAGCGGCGGAGGCAGCCGACGGGACAGTCTATGAGGCAGAGGAAGCAGATTTTTCCGGCAATGTACATATCGAATCGCAACTCTCGGGTTATTCGGGCAACGGCTATGCGGCCGGCTTTCAGGACGACGGCGACGCGTGCAGCTTTGCCGTCTCTGTATCGGACGATGGTTTCTACGATCTCCATTTTATCAGCGCCGCGCAGGGCGGCTACAAAGAGAATTATGTGAACGTGGACGGTGAAAATCTGGGAACGGTCAGTGTCTCTGACGATTCTTTTACGGATTCACTGCTCTCAAGGGTTTTCTTGTCCGCGGGAGAGCATGAGATTTCAATCTCAAAATTCTGGGGGTGGATCTGTTTGGATAAACTGATCGTGCAGGAGGCGGAGTCTCTGGATGAGTCGATCTATCAGGTTTCCGCGAAGCTCTGCAATCCGAACGCGAGCGAGAGCGCCAGAAGGCTGATGAGTTATCTGGCGGACAATTACGGAAAGAATATCATCTCCGGCCAGTATTCGAGCAGCGGCCGATACGGCAAGGAGTTCACGGTCATCAAGCGTGAGACGGAAAAGGAGCCGGCGATCCTCGGACTGGATTTCATCGAGTATTCGCCGTCACGCGTGGCGAACGGCAGTAACCCGAAGTCTACGGAGTACGCGATCGACTTCTGGAAGAACGGCGGGATCGTCACCTTCTGCTGGCACTGGAATCCGCCTGAGAAGTATCTGACGAAGGAGTGGTACCGCGGCTTTTACGCGGACAGCACGGATATCGACCTCGCCGCGATCATGAACGGGGAGGACGAAGAGGGCTATCAGCTGCTGATGGAGGACGTCGACGCGATCGCGAAGCAGCTTCAGATCCTGCAGGAGGCGGATGTGCCGGTTTTGTGGCGGCCGCTTCACGAGGCGAGCGGCGGCTGGTTCTGGTGGGGCGCGTCAGGCGCGGAGGCTTATAAGAAGCTTTATATTCTGCTGTATGATAAGCTGACGAACGAGTACGGGCTGAACAACCTGATCTGGGTCTGGAACGGGCAGGACGCCGACTGGTATCCGGGCGACGAGTATGTGGATATCATCGGGGAGGATCTCTATCCCGGCGAGCATGTATATACCCCGCAGACGAATAAGTATCTGCAGGCGGTTCACTATACGGACGCGGACAAGATGGTCGTCATGTCGGAGAACGGCTGCATTTTCGACCCGGAGCTCGCGGTCCGCGACGGCGCGATGTGGGGATTCTTCTGCACCTGGGAGGGTGAGTTCGTGGCGAAGAACACGGCCATCTTCGCCTACAGCGAACAGTACACGGAGACCTCGATGCTTCAGAAGGCCTACGACAGCGATGTGGTGATCACGCTGGACGAGCTGCCGGATCTCCACAGCTACCCGATCCGGGAGTGAGCGGCGTATGAAATCGATCAGAGAGTTTTTTTCCTGGGAGGGCGGCCTGATCCGCTTCCTGAATAAGATGGGAGAGCTGATCCTGGTAAACACTGCGTTTGTGCTGTGCTGTCTGCCGGTGATCACCATCGGTTCCTCGATCACTTCCTTCTATTACGCGATGATCAAGAGCATCCGCAGAGAGAGGGGCAACCCGCTTTCCGAGTTCTTCGGCTCCATGAAGCGGACACTGGCGAAGGGCTGCATTGTGACGGTCGTATCCGTGCTGATCCTGGGGGTTCTGTACATCGGCGCGAGACAGCAGATCGATACAGGAAACCGCCATCTGGCGGCGGTCTACGTGGGGCTGATCGTCCTGTGTGTCTGCGTGCTGGTGAATCTTTTTCCGGTGATGTCACGTTTTTCCCTGCGTTTGCCGGAGCTTTTGAAGCTGTCCTTTGTGATGGGTATCCGATTCATTCCGGTGACGCTTGTCACGGTGCTCGGCACAGCGGCGGTCGGCTGGCTTTTGTTTTTCATCCTGCCGGTGCCTTGTATACTGATCCTTCCGGGCTGCTGGTGCTATATAGTGACCTTCTTTATGGAAAAGGCATTGCTCGCGTACATGCCGAAGCCCGGGCCGGGCGAGGACGCGTGGTACTACGAGGATAAGAAAAAATAAAAAGACGTCCTGCCCTTTGCGGCACCCGGAATTGATAAATTTAATGGCATTGACTGTGAATGGCAACAAGATCATATAGATTGCGGAGGTAGAGAATGAGACGAGATAAGTGGCAGAGAAAAGCCATACCGGTGATCCTGGCAGCGGGTCTGGTGCTCGCGATGCCGGGCCTTGTCATGGCGACGGATCCGGAAAGCGAAACGGAGACTGTCAGCGAAACGGAAGCTGCAAGTGAGACAGAAATTTTCAGCGAAGCAGATGCCGCAAGCGAGACGGAAGCAGTCAGCGAGGCGGAGATCGAGAGCGAGACAGAGGCCGTCAGCGAAGCAGAAGCGGAAAGTGAGACAGAGGCCGTCAGCGAAGCGGAGACGGAGAGCGAGACCGAGGCTCTCAGCGAAGTGGAGACAGAAGACGAAACCGAGGCCGAGAGTGAAACAGAGGCAGCGATAGACGGAAGCGGAGTCAGTATGGACGAGTACGACGACATCATCAGCTTCTACTCGGTGGATGATTCCATCCCTTCCTACAAGGATTATGTGCAGCAGTTCGATCCGTCCTATCCGTCTGCGGAAGTGACGATGGGCGCGGTCGAGCTCGTGCGCTACGAGGAGGATGGCGAGGCGAAGGAGCCGGAGCTCTACACGGACTATATGGGCGTGGAGGGCGACAGCATCTACACGACGGAAGATTCCCTGACTGAGTTTGAGATTGAGGTTCCGGAGGAGGGCTTCTACAATCTCTCTCTGGAATATTATCCGGTGGAAGGCAAGAATTCCGATATCGAGCGCAGCATTTTTATAGATGGAAGTCTTTCGTATAAGGAGCTTGCCCTGATTTCGTTCCAGCGAATCTGGAAATACGATATGGAGCGGGGCGCGAACGAAAACGGTTCCGCTGCCTACGAGTGGGAGCGCGATAACCAGGGCAATGAATCCCGGCCGAGCATGGTGGAGGAGCCTGCGTGGCAGACAGAGCCGGTGTACGACAGCGACGGCTACATCAGCAATCCGCTTTCGATCTATCTGACGAAGGGGACGCACATTGTTTCCCTGATGTCCCTGCGTGAGCCGATGCTCATCCATTCTCTGACCTTCAGCAATCAGGCGGCCACTAAGCCTTATGCCGACGTGAAGGCGGAGCAGGACGCCGCGGGCGCTAAGGATACGAGCGGGCAGCTCATCACGATCGAGGGCGAGAACGCCACGCGTTCTTCGTCGCAGATGCTCTATCCGGTGCAGGATCAGTCGTCGCCGGCGGTTTCTCCGTCGAGCGCGAAGGAGCTCCTGAACAATACGATCGGGGGCAACTCCTGGCGTCTGGTCGGGCAGTGGATCGAGTGGGATTTCGACGTGCAGGAGAGCGGATACTACAATATCTCTCTCTATGACAGCCAGAATTTTGTGCGCGGCATCTATGTCTCCCGCAAGATCCTGCTCGATGGAAAGGTGCCGTTCTCGGAGATGGAGGCCTACGGCTTCAACTACGGCCAGAGCTGGAGAGAGGACGTGCTGCAGGATGAGGAAGGCAATCCGTACTCCTTCTATCTGGAGGAGGGA
Organism: uncultured Lachnospiraceae bacterium; assembly: GCA_947627365.1. Lineage (GTDB taxonomy): Bacteria > Bacillota > Clostridia > Lachnospirales > Lachnospiraceae > Choladousia. Next base: position 41,883 of record CANQVT010000012.1, read on the forward strand.
CATCACACCCTGCGCATGGAAGTGGTGCTCGGCGATTTCTCGGATATCATCAGCGAGGTGCAGGACTGTGTGCAGCAGCTCAACGGCATCTACCGCGAGGTCATCAAGATCACCGGCGTGAAGCCGGATACCTACCGCGATTACCAGATCGAGCGCACGCTGCCGGGGCTTCACGACGAGCTTTCGGCGGTGCACGACCAGCTGGCCGAGGCGATCACGAGCCTGGAGCAGCTCACCGGAAAGAACTCCGACAAGCTGACCGTGCTGCTGACGATGCGCGACCAGCTTGAGGATCTGATCGAGGACGGCGACTACTTCGTGCGCGTCATCGGCACCTATAAGACAAATGTGCGTGCCTGCGGCAACTGGATCAGCCAGGTGATCGCGCAGCCGCTGGCGGTGGACCGCATCAACGTCTGCTCCCCGGATCAGGATGTGAAGTACGCGCACACCTCGTTCCTGGACAAGGCGGGCTATGAGTGCAGGAGACTGTTCTATTCTTTCATTATCGATTACAACCAGATCGGAAACGTGTCCAAGGACGCGGGTGAGACGATCACCCTCTGGATCGGCACCGGCCGCGATCAGGCGAACGTCATCAAGGGTATGATCGACGAATCGTTCACCAGCGAGACAGGCGTGAATGTGAACGTGCAGCTGGTCGACATGAGCACGCTGCTGCGCGCGGAGCTGGCGGGCGAGGGGCCGGACGTGGCGATCCAGGTGACGAACACGACCGGGCAGATCGTGGCGCAGACCACGGGCGTGACGGCTCTGCCGAACGGCAACGACACGCCGGTCAACTACGGTATCCGCAACGCCGTGCTGGATCTGAGCCAGTTCGACGATCTCGAGGAGGTCACAAAACGATTCTCTGAGGCGGCGATGACGCCCTTCCAGTTCGACGGGGCGACCTACGGGCTGCCGGAGACCCTGACCTTCCCGGTGATGTTCTACCGCAAGGATATCCTGGCGGAGCTCGGCATGGAGATCCCGAAGACCTGGGACGACGTGAAGGTGGCCATGACGGTCCTCGCGAAAAACCAGATGGAGTTCGGCATGCTGCCGAGCGAGCAGATCTTCGCGATGCTGCTCTACCAGAACGGCGGGAGCTACTACACCGAGAACGGTGAGAGCTCGGCGCTGGATTCTGATATCGCGGTCAATACCTTCAAGGATTACTGTGAATTCTACACGGATTATAAACTGGACAAAGAGACGAGCGTGGAGGAGCGCTTCCGTACCGGCGAGTGCCCGATCATCATCGCGGACTACACGATCTACAACAACCTGGTCGTCTCCGCGCCGGATATCGCGGGACTGTGGGATTTCGCTCCGGTTCCGGGCACGGTGAAGGAGGACGGCAGCGTCGACCGCAGCACGGGCAGCACGGGTCTTGCCTGCATGATCATGGCGGACACCGAATTTCCGGACGCGTGCTGGGAGTTCCTGAAGTGGTGGACCTCGGCGGACATCCAGACGCAGTACGGCAGAGAGATGGAGAGCCTGATGGGAAGCGCGGCGCGTGTGCCGACCGCCAACCTGGAAGCTTTCAGCAATATGCCGTGGCCGATCGACGACTACCGCGCGCTGGAAGAGGCCTTCGAGTGGGTGCAGGGCATCCCGCAGGTGCCGGGCGGCTACTATTCGTGGCGAAACGTGAACAACGCGTTCTACACGGTGACGACGGAGACAGACACCGCGTCGCCCAGAGAGGAACTGATGGACAAGGTCATCTACATCGACGCCGAGATCAGCCACAAGCGGCAGGAGCTCGGGCTGTCGGTGGCCGCGCAGTAGAAGGGAGGGAGAGAGCGTTATGGCAGAACAGACAGCTGTAAAAAAGAGCGCGAACAAGCAGAATACTCTGGGATACCGCATCCGGCGGAACAAAGTCTGCTACTTTATGATGGCGCCTTATTTTATCCTGTTTTTCTTTTTCACGGTGCTGCCGGTGGTGATCTCCATCGCCTTGAGCTTCACCTATTTCAACATGCTGGAGTTCCCGACCTTCGTCGGCTGGCAGAACTACATCCAGCTGTTTCTGGAGGACGATATCTTCCTGATCTCGCTGAAGAACACGCTGATCTTCGCCGTGGTCACGGGCCCGATCAGCTACATCCTCTGCCTGCTGTTCGCGTGGATCATCAATGAATTTTCCGGGAAGGTGAGGGCGTTCCTGACCCTGATCTTCTATGCGCCGAGCATCTGCGGCAACGCCTACATGGTCTGGAACCTGATCCTCACCGGCGACCGCTACGGCTACCTGAACGGTATCCTCATCAAGCTTGGCATCCTGGACGAGGCGATCCTGTGGATGAAGACCGAGAAATACGTGCTGCCGGTGCTGATCGTCGTACAGCTGTGGCTCTCCCTCGGAACCGGCTTCCTCTCGTTCATCGCCGGTCTGCAGACCGTGGACAAGACGCTCTTCGAGGCGGCCGCCCTGGACGGCGTGAAGAACCGCTGGCAGGAGCTGTGGTACGTCACACTGCCGGCCATGAAGCCGCAGCTGATGTTCGGCGCGGTCATGCAGATCACGCAGTCGTTTGCCGTGGCGGATATTTCCATCCAGCTCGCCGGCAACCCGTCCGTGAACTACGCGGGCGCCACCGTGGTCACGCACCTGCTGGACTATGGTTCCACCCGTTTCGATATGGGCTACGCATCCGCCATCGCGACGGTGCTGTTCCTTCTGATGGTCGGCACCAATAAGCTGGTGCAGAGAATGTTAAGGAGGGTTGGCGAATAATGGAAAAAAAGAGACGTCGGCTTTTCCGGAGAAAGCCCAGGAAATTAAACCGTTCCATGGCGGGCAACGGCATCATGTTCTTCATCATGTTTATCTGCGGCATCTTCATGGCTCTGCCGCTGGTAATGATCATCAACAACGCCCTGAAGCCGCTGGACGAGCTGTTTCAGTTCCCACCGAAGATCTTTGTGCGCAACCCGACGCTGGAGAATTTCACCGATCTGTTCGTGCTGATGAACAATTCCTGGGTGCCGTTCTCCCGCTACATACTGAACACGATCATCATCACGGGCGGCGGCATGGTGGGTCACGTGATCTGCGCGTCCCTGGCGGCGTACCCGCTGGCGAAGCACAACTTCCCGGGCAAGAACCTGCTGTTTTCCATGGTCGTGCTCTCGATGATGTTCTCGTGGACGGTCACGCAGATCCCGCAGTACATCATCATCAGCTGGCTGCATATCAACAACACCTATGCGGCGCTGGTGCTTCCGGCCTTCTCCTTCGGCATGGGCCTTTACCTGATGAAGCAGTTTATGGAGCAGCTGCCCGACGCGCTGATGGAGTCGGCGCGGCTGGACGGCGCTTCCGAGTGGCGCATTTTCTGGACGATCGTGATGCCGAACGTCAAGCCGGCCTGGCTGACGCTGGCGATCTTCCAGTTCCAGCAGATGTGGGGCAACACGGGCGGACTGTTCCTGCGAAGCGAGGAACTCAAGCCCCTGCAGTATTCCCTGCAGCAGATCACCGCGGGCGGCACGGCGAGAGCCGGCGCGGCGGCGGCCGTCACCTTCATCATCGCGGCGGTGCCGATCACGTTCTTCCTGATCTGCCAGAGCAGCGTGCTGGAGACCATGACCACGTCCGGTATGAAAGACTGAGAAGGAGGGCAGTATGAGAAGACAAAAAAGATTTGTTCGGTTCGCTGCCTCTCTGGCGGCGGTCATTCTGGCGTCAGCGCCGTGTGTGTCTGCGGGGGCGAAGGAACTCCCCTACGATACTTACACATACGATTACCGTGAGAATGTAATGCTCACGCCCGCGCCCTACGTGCCGAACGGCAGGATCACCGGGCAGACGGCGGGCACTACGGATTTCAAGGAACCGCAGGATCTCTGCGTGGCGCCGGACGGTCTTGTCTACGTGGCGGACACCGGCAACAACCGCATCGTCGTGCTGAGCAGAGACATGAAAGAGACGGTCCGCGTGATCGACTCCTTCAAGCGCGACGGGGCGGACGATACGTTCAACGCGCCCTACGGCGTGTGCGTCTCCGAGAACGAGCAGCTCTACGTGGCGGACTCCAACAACAAGCGCGTGGTCGTGCTCACCCCGGAGGGGGAATTCGTGAAGATCATCGACAATCCGCAGTCGGAGGTTCTTGAGGACGACTTCGACTTCGTCCCCCTGAAGGTGACCGTGGACTACGCGGACCGCGTGTACGTCATCGCGCGAAACGCCTTCGAGGGCATTCTGGTGTTTGAGAACACCGGAGATTTCACCGGTTATTTCGGAACGATCAAGGTAAAGATCACCCTTTGGGAGAAGTTCTGGCGCAGGCTTGCCAGCAAGGAAGAGCGCTCCAAGCAGCAGCTTTACATCCCGACCGAGTTCACCGGGATCGACATCGACAGCGACGGTTTCGTGTACGCGTCCAACCTGGATTCGGAGGGCATACAGGGCATCCGGCGGCTGAACCCGAGCGGAGAGGACGTCATCCAGAAGGGCGAGAACGGAAATCTGGGCGGAGATCTGTGGGGCAGCATCTACGGCACCTACAGCGGCCCGTCGGAGTTTACTGACGTGGTGTACCGCGACAAGGGCATCTACTCCCTGCTTGACCGCAAGAGAGGGCGCATCTTTACCTATGACAAGGAGGGCAACCTGCTCTACGTGTTCGGCGGACTCGGAAGTCAGGAGGGTACGTTCAACACCCCGGTGGCGATCGAGGCGGTGGACGACCAGATCATCGTGCTCGACGCCTATCACAACGCGATCCTCCGCTTTTCCGCGACGGAGTACGGCTCCCTCATCAATGAGGCGGTGGGACTGCGCTACGACGGCGACGAGAAGCAGGCCATCGGCATCTGGGAGCAGGTGCTCAAGCTCAATGAAAACAACGAGCTCGCCAACAGCGGCATCGGTAAGGCCTACCTGACGGCCGGAGACAACGCGAAGGCCATGAAATACTTAAAGCTCGGCATGAACCGCAAATATTATTCCATTGCCTGGCAGCGCTACCGCAACGAGCTGCTCACCCAGAGCATCGGAACTGTGCTGACGGTGGTGGTCGTGATCGCCGTGCTCCTGTTTGTCATCTCGCAGCTGCGGCACAGAAAGGGCAAAGGAAAGCGAAAGGAGGGCCTGCTATGATAAAGGAACTGTTCTCACTTGACAAATGGAAATACGCCTTTTACACAGTGAGCCATCCGATGGACGCTTACTATGAGATCCGCCACCGCGGAAGGGGCAGCGTGCCGGTAGCGATCGTGCTGGTGATCCTGTTTTCCTTAAGCTTTTCCATCAACCGCATGTCGGCGGGCTTTATCGTGAATGATGTGGATCCGCTGGAGGTGAACGCGCTCACCGAGCTGGTCGCCGTGCTGCTTTTGTATCTGCTGCTCTGCGTAGGCAACTGGTCCATCACCTGCCTGATGGAGGGCGAGGGGCGTCTGAAGGATATCGCGATCGCGATCGGCTATGCGCTGATCCCGATGATCATCTGCTTCAACATCGGCACGATCCTCAGCCAGTTCGTCTCCCTCGAGGAGGGGGCGTTCTACTGGATCATCATAGCGCTGGGCATCGCCTACGGACTGATCATGATGCTGATGGGGATCATGGTGGTGCACAACTACACGCTGGCGAAGACGCTGGTGACGATCCTGCTCACTTTTATCGCGGTGTTCATCATCATCTTTGTAGTGCTGCTGTTCGTGAATCTGATCAATCAGGTATACAGTTTCTTCTACAGTATTTACCAGGAACTGATGTACCGGGCATAGGAGGGGGACGAAATGCGTACAAGAAAAAAAGTCGTGATCGCGTTTGTGATCCTCATCCTGGCGGCGGTCGCAGGCTGGTTCGGATGGTGGCTCTACCGCTATCATTTCTACAATGAATACAGGGAGGCCCTTTCCTCCTACGAGTACGAGGAGGGCGGATCCTTCACCCCGCTTGCGGATGAGGAGAGCGACGTGAAGGGCATGAAGCTCGCGGCGCAGAACGATATCCTGAAGCTCTACGCGAACACGGAGACCGGAGAGGTGGCCGTGGTCGACAAGCGCAACGGGCAGATCACCTACTCGAATCCGCCGGACGCGGACTCGGACGCGGTGGCGAGCGGCACGAACAAGAGCTTCCTGAAATCGCAGCTGATCGTGGATTACTTCAACACCTCCAGGACGGAGGGAACGCTGGATTCCTACACCTACTGCACGGAAAAGGAAGACCAGCTCGCGGTGGAGGGGATCGAGAACGGGATCCGCTTCCTCTACACGATCGGCGATATGTCGAACAAGACCGGCCTTGTGCCGCAGTATATCAGCATTGAGACGCTGGAGAACGTGCTGGCGGCGCTCCCGGAGGACGACGCGAGCTTCGTGAACAAAAAATACACAGACAGCACAGTGGCGGAAAATTACAAGGAGCTGCTTCCGTCGGCCGCGAAGGGCGCGTCTCAGCTGCGCAAACTGAACAAATACTTCGAGGCCGCAGGCTTCACGAACGAAGATTACCTGCGCGAGATGGAAAACTCCGGCGTGGAGGGCGCGGTGCCGATCTCCTTTGAGATTCCTCTGGAATACCGCTTAAACGGCGACGCGGTGGATGTGTCCATCCCGATGAGTCAGGTGGTGGAGAACGGCGGGGGCGCGATCTTCCGCATCCAGCTGCTGCGCTACTTTGGCGCGGCGGGCAAGGATGAGAACGGCTACATGCTCGTCCCGAACGGCTCCGGCTCCCTGATCTACTTCAACAACGGAAAGACCACGGCGGACAATTATTCCGAATACATGTACGGCATCGATCCGTTGGCCGCGGAGTACACGGTGCTGGAGAACACAGAGAACCCCAAAATGGCGTTGTACGGGCTCTTCCGCGAGAAGAGCGGTATCTTTGCCACGATTGAGGACGGCGCGAGTCTGGCTTACTTAAACGCGGGCATCGCGGGCAAGATCAACGAGTACAACTATGTGTATCCGACCTTCGTGATGCGTGGGAACGACAAGCTTTCCATGTTCGGAGCCACCGGCAACGAGGCGGACATCCCGATCGTGGAGAAGAATTTCTACGACGCGAACCTTACAGTGAAATACACGATGCTTCCCGAGGAGGACGCGAGCTATGTGGGGGCGGCAAACTATTATCGCAATCGTCTGCTGGACGAGGGCGTGCTGACGGCGAAGGAGGAGACAGACGGCGACATCAAGTTCTACTACGATGTGCTGGGCGGCGTGGACATGACGAAGTTCATCCTCGGCACGCAGTATCAGGGTCTGTACGCGATGACCACCTTCGAGGAGGCGCAGGAGATGTCGGACGACCTGAAGGGGTTGGGCGTCTCCAATCAGGTGATGAATTTCCAGGGCTGGATGAACCGCGGCTACTATCATGATGTGGTGGATAAGCTGAAGATCCCGCACGCGCTCGGCAGCAAGTTGAGCCTCGGAACCTTAAACGACACGCTGGAGCGAAACGGTGGGATATTCTACGCGGACGTGGCGCTTCAGCAGGTGACATACGTCAGCAAGCGATACTCGGAGAACAACGAGACGGCGCGCTATTACGGCGGCGGCTACATCGCCGAGTTCGGTCTGGTGAACCCGTCCACGCTGAGGCGGACCTCGGGGCTGGGTTATGAAGAGAACCATTATTATCTGATATCGCCGAAGTTCCTGCCGCGCTATGTAAACAGCCTTGCGTCGAAGATCCAGAATTATAACGTGGACGGCATTTCCCTGAGAGATCTCGGAAATGAGCTCCACTCGGACAAGAAGCGGACGAACGTCATCAGCCGCGAGCAGGCGCTCGACGTGGTGCTGGATTCCCTCGCGAAGCTCTCAGACACCGGCAAAAAGCTTCTGGTGAACGATGGAAACGATTACTCCTTCGCCTATGCGGACGATATCATCAACGCGCCGCTGACGGACAACGACTACTACATTGTGGACGAGACCGTTCCGTTCTATGAGATGCTGATCCACGGAAGCATCGATTATTCGGGTTCCGCGATCAACTTAAGCGACAGCTACGACCGCGCGGAGCTCGTGCTGAACCTGATCGAGACGGGCGCTTCCCCGCACTTCATGTTCTCGGCAAAGAATTCGAGCGAGATCAAAAACACGGGTCTGAACCGCTTCTGCTCCACAACCTACGAGAGCTGGAAGAACGACGCCCTCGAGATATACACGGAGGTGAACGAGGCGCTGAAAGATGTGAAGGACAGCATGATCGTGAACCACGAGATTGTGAACGATCATCTGCGCATTGTCACCTATGAGAACGGTGTGAAGATTTATGTGAACACCGGGACGAAGGATGAGAGCGTGGACGGAGTTACGGTTCCGGCGAGGGCTTACGCGATAGGAGGTGAGGCAGATGAATAAGAAAAAGAAAAAGCTGACGCTTTCCAGAAAGCGCAGCATCACCGGCTTTCTGTTTATCCTGCCGTGGCTGATCGGCTTCATCTGGTTCTACGCGAGAAGCCTGTTTCTGTCGATCGAGTTTTCCCTGTCGAACCTGACGGTGAACCCGGGCGGCGGCTATACGCTGGAATTTGTAGGACTGGATAATTTCCTCTACGCGTTCCGCGCGCACGCTACCTACAAGCAGGTGCTGACCACGTCCATCGGCAACATGCTGATCGACGTGCCGCTGATTACTTTCTTCAGCCTGTTCATGGCGCTGCTTCTGAACAAGAAGTTCCGCGGGAGGACGCTGGTGCGTGCCATCTTCTTCCTGCCGGTGATCCTGAATTCCGAGGCGATCACGGCTGCGATGAACCTGGTCCGGACCATGATGAGCGGCGGCATCTCCAGCGCGAGCGCCGAGATGGCGGAGGCCGCGGCCGGAACCGGCGTGGGTCTGACTTACTATATCGAGATGTTCAGCAACTTAGGTCTGCCGGACTCGATCATCACCTACATCGCGGGGGCGGTGGACCGGATCAGCGACATCATCAACGCCTCCGGCGTGCAGATCATCATCTTTATCGCCGCTCTGCAGTCGATTCCGGAGTCCATGTACGAGGTGGCGAAGATCGAGGGCTCCACGGCCTACGAGACCTTCTGGAAGGTGACCTTCCCGCTGGTGATGCCGCACATTGTCACGAATGTGGTCTACACCGTGGTCGACAGCTTTACGCAGTCTGAGGTGGTGGAGCTGGCCTACGACACCGCCTTCACGGAGATGAACTACGGACTGAGCTCCGTGTTCAGTCTGGTGTCCACGGTGGTCACCTGTCTGATCCTGGTGATCGTCTGCCGCTTCATACAGAAGCGAACGTTCTACTATAACTAGGAAAGGAGAGAAAAGATGGAAAAGACAAAGAAGAAATCATTGCTTGTCCGGTACCGCGAGCTGATGGCGGACAGCCAGTTCACCAACGACCGCACCCGCTGGGCAGGCAATGTGAAAAAGTTCATCCTGTTTGTTTTCCGCCTGGTGCTGATCGTCGGCGTGTGCTATGTCATCTTAGGTCCGGTCATCGGTATCATCAGCAGCTCTTTTTTCTCCGACGCGGACAGCTACAATCCGATGGTATACCTGATCCCGCAGGAGCCCACGCTCGGGCGCTACACGATGGCGGCACAGTATCTGAATTACGGCAAGACCGTGACGTCCTCCCTGGCGTACTCCCTGTCTCTGATGCTGATCCAGGTATTCATCTGTTCCATGGTGGGTTACGGATTCGCAAGATACAATTTTCCGCTGAAAAATGTCTTATTTGCGTGCGTGGTCATCATGATCGTCATTCCTACCAACACGATCATGCTCCCGCTGTATATGACATTTGCGAAATTTGATATCTTTGGAATTATAAAGGCAATTAAGGGGGATGCTGTCAACCTCCTGTCCACGCCGATCCCGATGTACATTATGACATTCTTCGGCTGTGGACTCCGGTCGGGGCTGTACATTTACATCTTCAACCAGTTCTTCCGCGGACTTCCGAAAGAGATTGAGGAAGCGGCGTTCGTGGACGGAGCCGGGACGCTGTATACGTATTTCCGTATCATGCTTGTAAATGCGATGCCCTCGGTCATCACCGTAGCGATCTTCTCTATGGTGTGGCAGTACAACGACACCTTCTACGCGAACCTGTTTCTGATCAGCAACGACATCGTGATCAGTAAGCGTATCGCCACGATCGAAGCGTCGATCTCCAATGTGGAGAAGATCCTGGATCCCAATATCCTGGAGCTCTTTGTGGACGCTGGCATCGTGCTGATCATGATCCCGATCCTGATCATCTACATCGCGCTGCAGAAGCAGTTCATAGAGGGCGTCGAGCGAAGCGGTATCGTCGGGTAGGAGACAAAAAAAGAAAAGGAGGATAAAAAGTTGAAAGCAAGAAAAATCATCACGTTATCTCTGATGTCTGCAGTGCTCGGCACGGCGGCGTTCGGGGGAATGAATGCGATGGCGGATGAGGGCGGTGCGGCCGCGGCCAGCATCGACTTCGAGGACGGCCTGTTCGGCTTCGCGGGAGTGGACAAATCCGTGAATTCCGCGGGCGACGTCGGTTCTCTGGAAGTGGTGGACTACAACGGTTCCAAGGCGCTGAAGGTGACGTCGAACGGCAAGGCGATGTTTGTCGGCTTCCAGGCGGATGCGCTTCTGGGCGACAACATCGGGAATGTGGCTTCGATCGACATGACGATCGGAAGCGAGAACCCGGACGGCGAGTTCGGCGCGGTGTCCGGCAACATCTACGCTTTCGTGGGCGAGGATCTGGCGCGCAACAACGGCGCGTGGTCGGTCTATCTGGAGACCGCGAATCCGAAGACCGTGAGCTACGCTCTGCCGGAGGGCAGCTCCATGGTTCCGGGCAGCTACATCGTCGTCTCTCTGGAGACGGATACCAAGAAGGATAAGGGCGCGACACCGGCGAATATGTACATCGACGACATCGCGTTCAAGGACGCGGACGGCAATGTGCTCCCGGTGGACACCTCCGCGGAGTATGTGGCGGTGGCGACGGGCGCGGACCGCTCCAACCTGTACGCGCTGACGAACGCAGTGGAGTTCGCGGACTTCGCGTGCTCCGGCGACGGCTGGGCGCAGAACGGCTTTGATATGCCGCAGGAGATCCTCGACGCGCTCGTTCCGGGCAGCGTTGTGGAGATTTCCTACACAAGCGAAACCGGCGATATGTGGCTGGTAATGCCGGATGCGGCGGCAGGCTGGATGAGAGTCGGCCAGGGCAACGCGGACGGCAGCGGCAGCGACAGTGCTTTCGTCAACAATTCCAAGAACATTGCGCAGATCACCTACGAGCAGATCGCGGCGGTGTGCGGCGACGACGTCAGCACCTGGGGCGCGAGAATGCAGTGTGAAGCGTCGGGCGCTTGGGAAGTGCAGTCTGTGAAGGTCGGCAAGGCGGCCGTGCAGCCGGCTGTGGCTGACGCAGTGGAGTTTGCGGGCTTTGCGTGCACCGGCGACGGCTGGGCGCAGAACGGCTTTGACATGCCGCAGGAGATCATCGACGCGCTCGTTCCGGGCAGTGTGGTAGAGATCACCTACGCAAGCGACAACGGAGATATCTGGCTGGTAATGCCGGACGCAGCGGCGGGCTGGATGAGAGTCGGCCAGGGCAACGCGGACGGCAGCGGCAGCGACAGCGCGATCTCTGATGGCAGCAAGGCGTACATCACCTACGAGCAGATCGCGGCGGTATGCGGCGACGACGTCAGCACCTGGGGCGCGAGGATGCAGTGCGAGGCTTCGGGCGCATGGGAAGTTTACGGCGTGAAGGTCGGTAAGAAGACCGAGCTGAAGCCGCTCAAGAACATGGTTGAGTTCACGGGCTTTGCGTGCACGGGCGACGGCTGGGCGCAGAACGGCGCGGCGATGCCGCAGGAGATCTTGGATGCGCTCGTACCGGGCAGCGTAGTGAGCATTTCCTACACGAGCGAGAGCGGAGACCTCTGGGTAGTCATGAACGAGGCTGCGGCGGGCTGGATGAGAGTCGGCGTCGGCAACATGGACGGCAGCGGCGGCGATCCGGCGGCTTACAACGGCAGCACCTGCCAGGTGACCTACGAGCAGATCGCGGCGCTCTGCGGCGACGATGTGAGTACCTGGGGCAGCACGATGCAGTGCGAGTCCTCCACCGCGTGGGAAGTCTACAGCGTAGCGGTAGGCCAGGCGGCGGACGCGGCTCCGGCAGCGGCGGCTGAGGCTCTCGAGGCGGAGACAGAGGCCGAGACGACGGCGGCTGAGGTAGCTGAGTAAGTTAAAATAAGAACAGGAAGAAGGAGGAATAAAAAGAATGACGAACACGAAAAAATTATTTGCTCTTGGCCTTGGCCTCGCGATGACTGCAGGTCTTGCGATGACCGCGAACGCGGAGGAGCCGAGGACGATCAAGATCGGTACCTGGTACGATCACTACTATGACAGCACGAACACCGA
>CANQVT010000013.1 GCA_947627365.1 uncultured Lachnospiraceae bacterium
AGCAGTTCAGTCATTATATCCATTATATCACCAGCTTTCTGTGCGTATATTATATTCAAAATTAGCACAAAAATCAATCATTTCATTCTTCTAAAGCAACAACCCTGTCAGCCGCCATTATTTTATCAATTGCGTGACGAACCTTTTATCATTTGCATATCGTGTAAACCACACCCTTTTTTTCTTCATTTACCCGGAAACTGACATCCGTGAGATCGGTCTGTGCGAACAGCTCAGGCAGGTCGTCTGAAATTCCCTGCCCTGTGTATTTCAGATAAGCTTCCTTCATCGTCCACAGCCTGGTAAATTCGGCCGCGGGATCCGAAGCGGACAGGATACGGCGTTTTTCCGCTTCGCTGCAGCAATAATCGCACAAGGCGTCGTCTGGAAAAGCCGGGATTTCCTCTATGTCACACCCCACCTCCTGTTCGTCGATCACGCACAGGACGCCCTGCCTGCAGTGGCTTAAGTTAAAAAAAATGCCGGGGTGGTCTCGCAGATACGGTTTTCCGTTTTCCCCATAGGAGAACGCCGGATCCTCCCGTATCCCGTATTCCCGGTAAAGCCCTTCCTTTAAAAGCAGATATGCTTTTGCGCAGAGTACCCGGTCTGTCAGGAAGCGGTACTCCATGACCCTTCTCCTTCTCCACGCGGGAAGAAGGAGAAGGTCACGCGTTAACTGTTCTTCACTTACCGATTCCGGTTCCTCAAATAGCAGAATTTTCATACTGTTATACTTCCCAGGACATAAACAGGTTCCAATAGCAGATATTGACCACTGCCATCACGCCGAAAAAGATCACCACCCAGTTATAGATCCTTACTCCTTTTGAGTAGTCCCCTCGGATGTTGCGCACAACGCCGAAGGCCAGAAGTCCCACAAGCAGCAGCGCGATTACGCCGATGGCGATAAACATCCACAGATACGTATTCACCGGCAGGTAGACCGCGGACATGATCCTCAGGTACAGCAGCGGCACCGCAAACGGAAGAAAGCCGGTAAAGAAGCTCCATAGGGATAACGGTCTGCGCTTCTTCTCCCGTCTGATCAGCACCAGGCCCACCAGGAACGACAGCAGCGCAAATACCAGTCCCGCGGCAAACAGCGCCAGAAGGCCGGTCTCCGTCAAGGTCTGGAAAGCAGGAACACGGAAATAATCCATGTAGGCGAGCTCCACAGCGGGCCGCGCACTGTCCTCTGTCAAAGTCCAGTATTCCCTGCTCAAATCCTTGTCAAAGCCCGCAAGCAGCGCGGTGAGCTTGAACGGTCCCTTGCCCACGGTCTTCGCGTTGCGGTAGGTGCCTTCAGGCTTTTCCACGCCTGCCTGGTAAGCCGTTGCGTCGTATTCCCCGTAGAACAGCGGGAGAATGTTTTCCGTGTACACACTCTCGTTGCCCTGATTGCTCATTACCACCGAACCGATGCCGTCCTGAAGGTCCAGCATCAGATAGCTGGAGCAGCCGGAGGTCCTTCCGATGTGACCCACGGTGGGAACGGCGTAATACACACCCCACAGACCGTGGTAGTTCTTCGCCATTTCCGTGTCTCCAAAGTAGTCCGTAGGAGTATACATCGTCTCCCACGTCTCCGCCTTCAGAAGCTTGTCGCTGCGCGTCAGCATCGCCTTGGCAAATGTCTCATAGTCGCTGAAGGTGGAATTGCACATGCCCGCCGGATAGAGCGTGATATAAAAATAAGTGTTCATCAGCCACGCGCCTTCGGGGGAATAGCATCTCAGCTTCTGACGCTGCTCCTGCACCCACTCGTTGTCGGACAGATCCTGACAGATGGCGCTGTGCTCCATGCCCAGAGGCTCGAAAATATTTTTGTGTACGTACTCGTAATACTGCATCCCGCTGAGCCGCTCCACAATGTACGCGGCAAGCGCGGTGCCCCAGTTGGAATAGCCGGTCAGTATCCCCGGTTCAAAGATCTGCTCCGGTTTGTGGGCGCTGACAGCCTCCTCCAGTGTGGTGAGGTACCCGCCCTGCGCCATATTCACGTCCACGCTCTGATCCTGGAAGCCGGCGTTGTGGTTCATCAGGTTGATCATGGTGACCGGCTGGTCATAGTTCAGATTTGTCAGGAAACCGTCCGGAAGATATTCTCGGATATCGGCGTCCAGATCCAGCTTTCCCTGCTCGTACATCTGCATGACGCAGACCCACGCGATGACCTTGGAACCGGAGCCCCACTCGAAAACGGTGTCCTCGTCCACCGCGATCCCGTTCTCCTTATCCGCGTATCCATAATAGCCGCGCGCGATATCTTGCGAGGCGTCAAACACGGAATACGCGAGGCCCACCGTGGTCTGCTCATGCTCCTGAATGTAGTTTTCGATCTCTGTGTTCAGATCCTCGTAGGCGATGCCTGAGGGCAACAGCTGATCCGCCGCGCCCGCCGTGCTTCCTGGCAGCAGCAACGCCATCGCCAGACACAGACTGCCAAGATACGCTTTTCCTTTTTTGAAATCACCTGTCTTTTTCATTGATTCGCCTTTCTGCATAAATGGAGTCCGCCGTTACAGTCCACTCCTTCGCTCAGATCACACGGCGAAAAATTTGTATGCCACTTCGTCGATCACTTCCACGCTCTCCTTTAAATCGAGACGGTAGGCCGGAAACGCGTGCGTCAGTTCCTTCTTTCCCGTATAGTACAACAGCCTGCAGCTTTGACCGTTCTTTTTTAACGCGTCCGCGTATTTCAAAGTGTACTTCCTTAAGAAGTCCGCGTCGCTCGATACCAGGAGCATCGGAGGAAGGCTGCGCATGACCTCCGGATCCTCCGGGTTCATGTACCGCATAAATTCTCTGTCAAGGCATTTTTTGCCGTAAATCTGCAGCGGATAGGCCACTCCTATAAGATCCGCCTTCTTCGTGTAGAACATCCCGCTGAAGAAAGCCATTCTCCGGATCTGCAAGCCGGAGACGGGGCAGCCGATCTTTTCCCGTATCCGCTCTGAATTGTGCATGGCAGCCGTATAGAGCGTCAGGTATGCACCCGCGCTCTCCGCGACCGCGTAAACCCTGTTTCTGTCGCCGTCATAGCGGGGAAGCAGCGCTTCCGCCTGCTGGAATCCCGCGCAGATATCCGCGATCTCCTGACAGGCGTCCGCCTCTGTGAGCAGCCGGTATTCCAGATTGAATACCAGAAAGCCTCTGCGCGCCAGCTCCTGGCAGATGGCGCTCGTCAGCTTCCGGCTGCCCACATAGAGTCCGCCGCCGTGTACCATGAGAATGACAGGCAGTTTGACCCCCGCGTATTTTTTCGCCCGGTAGATATCCAGGAATAGAGGATTATGGCCGCCGCCCGAATACGCGACGTCCAGCTGCGCTTCGATGTCGCTTGCGACCGCCGTTTTTTGGCTGTCGTAATACGACTCCGCTTTTTTCTGCGCGTTTTTTGAAAAATAGTACAAAATCGTTTTCATATTATTTCTCTACGTAATAGTCAACCGTGCTTACGTCAAACAGGGCCCCCATCACATCCATCAGCAGCTTGCTCGGTCCCTTATCCGCGGCTCCTTCCGCAGAAGCCCCGGTCTTAGAGACTTCCGCTTTCATTTCCTTTTGCGCCATTATGCCGCCTCTCGTCATGAAGAGCAGAGAAAGCGCTTTGCTCACACGCTGTATATGCCTGTTCCAGTCCTCAGTCTTCTCCAGACGTTTCTTTCTGGCTTCGTCTGTCTCTCCCAGAGCCAGATAGGGTCCTGCCGCGTACGGAAGCTGCGGCATGAGCATAGGCAGCGGAAACGGCATAAACGCCGGCGCCGCCGGGCCGTCCCCGTAGGCGACGTTAGCGACATAATCCCTGGCGTGTGCCTTTTCGGCCTTCACCTCCGCCTTGGCGCCCCTTTCCTCCAGGAACTGTCTGATCTGTGCAAGCTCTTCTTTTGTGACTGTCTTATCCTCGATACAGAGCTGATCGATGCTTGCAAAGTTAACCGGTTTTTCTTCCCCGCGCCACTGCTGCACCAGGGAAGCATACGCAAAGAGCGTGTCCACATGATAGGCTTCCACGGCCCTGCTGTACCTTCCGCTGTACCCCGCCTTGTAGGTCATCAGCACGGAATCGTTGAGCAAAAGCGCCTGATGAAGCTGTTTCGCCAGGGAATGTGTGTTATACAGATCCAGTGTCAGGCCGACGAACCGACGATGCTTATGTTTCCCGTACCCTTCAAGGGCGATCGCGTTAATCTGCGCATCGGAGAAGGAAACCGCGGTATATTCCCCGGCATCGTCTTTCTGCGTGTGAAGCGCCATGCTGGTCCTTGTGCAAGGTCTCGCCGCATAGGAAATCGGCGTCGCCTCATATTTTGCCAACAGCTCCGACATGAACAGCACGCCTTCCACCCTCTTCAGCTGCAGCTCGTTGGCTCTGGCCGCGCGCTTCTCTCTTTCACTCGCGCAGGGGCCTGCCGCCTCTGTGTGCAGGACGACGATGCTTTTCAGGCCAATCTCTTCTCTTTCTTCGGTCAGCCTGCGCAGCAGCGCGGGCGTGATCTCATAATCCGTAAGGATCAGATCCGTGAGCTTTTCTTTTTTGATCAGTTCAATCATCTGCCCGGTTTTTTGTACCAACGGGTACGGCAGCATGGAAATGAACGCGCCCGTCATATCAAGGGCGTAGAAGCTGCTTGCCGCCTCCGCCGTCATCGCGCCTAAGATACCGACGCGGGCGGCGCCCTTTTCGGACATCCCCAGCGCGGAGAAGACTTCCGCGTATTTCTTCCACTGGCGCAGCATCTGGCGATAGGTGTATTTTCTGCTGTCTTCCACGATCGCCACCGCGTCCAGCTTATCCTTCGATTCTGAATTCATGCCGGACACAGCTTCCCAGAGCCTCTGTTTGGCAAAGCTGCCATCTGCAATCTCCTGCCCGATCTCTTTTGCCCTTTTCTTCTCTCTGGAGATCGTCTTCTGTCTCGCTTTCGCAAGCGCTGCCTGCTCCTCGAAGAATTTCACCATCTTGTCGTTCGCGTCCTTACTCTGCGGCAGATACGGCCTTGAGAAGTTGAAGGTGTGGAGCAGATCCTGCTCTCCGTAGTAGAGGAGCTTTGTGGTCTTGCCCGCGTTTTTCAGCGCCTTGTGGAACATGAGCGTATAGTTGTTCAAAAAGTCTCCCCTCGATGTCACCAGGAAGGTAGGCGGAAGGTTGTTGATGATCTCCAGATGCTCCGGGTTCATGTACTGCAGGAACTTTTTGTCATCAAACTTATCGCCGTAAAACTGCTCGGCAAGGAGCATTCCCAGAAGATCGTCGCCGTTGGTGTAAAACATTCCGCAGGAAAGTCCCAGCGCTTTGAAAGTCATTCTGCTGGGTTTATAGCCGATGGCGTCCTGCAGCTTTTTGGATTTTTTCATCGCGGCCGTGTAGATGGCAAGAAAAGCTCCCGCACTGTCAGCCGTCAGGAAGATCCTGGTCGGATCCACATCGTACTCGACGATTTTTTTGCCGACATAGTCCATTCCGGCGCAGACATCGTCCAGCTGTTCGCAGATGGTAGCTCTGGGCGCAAGCCGGTATTCGATCGCAAATACCAGATATCCCCTGGATGCCATCTCCTTGCCCAGCTTAAAGGAGATCTTGCGGTCGCCCGTCACCAGGCCGCCGCCATGGATACTCACGATCACAGGGAGCTCCTTGCCGTCGTACTCCGGTCCCACCGGTTTGAAAATATCCATCGCCAGAGGAACTCCGGCGCGGTTGATATAGGGAAAGTTCAGCGATTCCTCTACGTTGGGCGGCACTTCGTCCTCCCCGTAGGGGTTCTTAAGATTGCTCGCCCCGACGCCCTGCAATACTTCCAGGGCAACGCGAACGCCGATCCTGCGAACGCTTCCCATAACATTTCTCTCGTGTTTCATCTCATGTTGCATCTCGTCTCCCTCCTCTCGTTTCCCCGCAGTCCTCACTGACTCACCGGCGGAGTAAACAGCGGCATATACGGTACCTGCGGCATCTGCGGCATGTACGGCATCTGCGGCTGCGCGCCTGTCTGCTGCGGCATATACGGTGCCTGCGGCATCTGAGCCTGCGTGCCCGTCTGCTGCGGTGCGTATTGCATCTGCGGCATGTTCTGCATCAGCTGCATCTGCTGCATAGAGATATAATTCATCATCTGCGTCAGGCTGTTCATGATCTGCATACTCATAGCCTGCGCCATATTGAAGAACTGCATCATCATCTCAACCGGCTGCTGGTACAGTCTCTGCTGTCCTTTTGCAAATACCTCCAGCATGATCTTGGAATTTGCGATTCTTCCGGCAGCGTTCAGCACCGTCTCATCCGCTGTGGTGCTCTTTACGCTCTCCACGATCTGGGAAAGCTCATCCGGGATCGCGCCGTTTCCGACAGAATTCGACTCGTCGGCGTCGTACTCGAAGAGAATATCCTTAAGCACGCCGTTCCACTTTACCGGACGGATCACGTATCTGGCTCCTGTGACGCCGCCCTCTGTGATCTTATAGATGTCTACCTTGCCGTTTGCGTTGTGCGGGATCTGATCTACCATCACGCACTGCACCGGAAGATTGGTCTCTTCCGCCTTTCCGTTTTTGATAAAGACGTTCACCAGCGCGTCTTTTACGATCGCTATCGGCTCTTTGCCCTGATTAGCCGCTGTCTGCACATAGAGCACCGGCACTGTGTCGTGGGTCATGATCTTGTCGAACCACGGAACTACCGCGCACGCCTCGATGCCCGGCTCCGCAGCCACCTGCGATTCCACCAGACCGGCGTTGAACTTGATTCCCTCATTGTTCACAAAGAAACGGTTCGCGCGGCCCTGCCATCTGAGGCTGCCGTCCTTGTTGACGCCGACTACATCGTTTGTACAGATATAGGGAATGCCGTCGATCATCTCCGGCTCGAAGAAGGATTCGTCGCCGATCTTTCCTTCGCTGATCGAATCGGAGCTGATATACAGAACGCCTGTGTGTTTGTCCTTGACGGAATAGAATTTTTCCTCGTTTTCATCGAAGATCTTGATCTTCACCCCGGGCAGCGGAAGCCCGATGGAATCGTCCTCCACCTCGTCCGTCTGGATGATGCAGGCGCCGCCTGTCTCGGACATGCCGTAGCCGTTGATAAAGGCCGCGTTTCCTCCTCTCGCCTTCACGATCTCGTCATAGTGCTTCCTCGCCTCGGCCGACAGATAGGAGCCGCCGAAGACGATCAGTTTTACAGACGAGAAATCCGGCAGGCATTCCGGCGGCATCTTCGCCCAGATCTCAAAATAGAACGGCGTGATGAAGAGAATATTCACCTTGTAGTGCTCGATTGCCTTCAGGGCAAAGGGATTGCTCGTCGCCATCGGCGGAATGAGCACGCTGCACCCGAAGGCGAGCGGCGCGTGGAGCTGATCTGCAAGCCCGTACACGGATGTCGCCACCATGAAACACATGGATACCGCCCCGTTTTCAAACTGTTTAGCCTTTCCGCTCTTGATCAGGCTTTCCGCCGCCGCGTTTAACGCGATATCAGACAGCGGCGCCGGTTTGCTGATGCCCTTGGTCGTGCCGGAGGTATGGAGGATAAACGCGTCTTTTTCAAATACATCCGGACCGTATTTGATCGGCGTCGCCTCATACTCATTCAGTAGATCGTCCATGAACAGAGCACCCTGCACCTTCTTAAGCTGTGCGTAATTGTTGTTGCTCATCTGGATGAGCTCCGGCTCCATGTTCTCGTTTTCCAGCGAAACTCGTGCTACGATGATGTTGCGGAGTCCAAGCTTCGTTCTTTTCCTGAGAATGCTTACCAGCAGTTTGCTGTTGACCACCAGGTCGTTGATAAACAGATCTGTGATCTTTTCTGTCTCGATCACTTTTTCAAGCGGATATTTGTCGGATATCGTGTACGGCGACAACCCCGCGATGGATGCGCCGGTCATGTTCGCCGCGTAGATCGCGAACGAAGATTCGGCCGAGGTGCAGTCGAAAACAGCCAGGCGGGAGTGGTTCTCCGCCGTAATGTTCAAGGCGGAAAATACTTCCGCGTACTTCTCCCAGGTGCGGAACATCTGGCGATAGGTATAGGTTCTATCCATGGAAATAAGAGCGACCCTGTCTAATCTCTCGTCGCTTGCGGAATTTTTCTCCACGATATATTTCCAGCTCTTCATGCGGATCGCTTCCGCATCCAGTTCATTTTTCTCCTTTGCCCGCCCCGCGGCTGCGCGTGTTCGCTTCGCGCCGGCGTTTGCCTTTCCTCTGGCCGTTCTTCCGGCGGCCTTCGCTGTCGCTGGCTTCGTTGACGCCGGCTTCGCGGTCGCTTTTCTTCTGCCGCGCCTCCTGGGTTCCTCCTGCACTACTTCCGCCACGGTTTTCTGTGTCTGATCCTGTGCTGCTTCCGCCACGGTTTCCTGCGTCTGAGCCTGCACTTCCTCCGCCTGAGCCTGCACTTCCTCCACCTGAGCCTGCACTTCTTCCGGTACCGGAGCGCCTTCTGCGCTCTCCTGCGCGGACGCGTCGCTTACAATCTCCTGTGCCGCGGCATCGCCCGCAGTCCCCCGGATCTCGTTCTCGCCCGCGATTTCCTGCATCGCGCCGTCATTCGTGTTTTCATTGATCGGACTCATAGTGTTCTCCTCTCTTTTATGTTCTGTTTACGTTTCATACCGGCAGGCGCCAAGATGCGGCGCCCGCGTTCTTTTCATGTACTATTTTTCTTCTTCCTTGGTAGCTGCTGCCGGCGCAAACGCGTACGGCATCTGCGGCATCGCCGGTGCGGCCGGCTGCTCACCTTCCTTCGGGGCAAACGCGTACGGCATCTGCGGCATCGTCGGTGCGGCCGGCTGCTCACCTTCCTTCGGGGCAAACGCATACGGCATCTGCGGCATCGTCGGCGCGGCCGGCTGCTCACCCGCCTTCGGGGCAAACGCATACGGCATCTGCGGCATCGTCGGTGCGGTCGGCTGCTCACCTTCCTTCGGGGCAAACGCATACGGCATCTGCGGCATCGTCGGCGCAGCCGGCTGCTCGCCTGCCTTCGGGGCAAACGCATACGGCATCTGCGGCATCGTCGGCGCGGCCGGCTGCTCGCCTGCCTTCGGGGCAAACGCGTACGGCATCTGCGGCATCTGCGCAGCGCATGCATTCGGCGCCGCTATCGGCCCGAACATGTACGGCATCTGCGGCATCTGCGCAGCGCCCTCCTGCGGCTTACCCATTGTGAACGGTGCGTAGCCATTTGATGGATTCTGTTGGTTTTTCATATGAATTCCTCCTTTTATAATAAATCTTTTATTGCTTGCTTTTTCCGCTCCAGGTCATGAATACCATGTTCTGACCATAGGAGTACTGATACTCCAGCTTCGGACAAAGGCTGTGAATCAGCTTCAGGCCATAGCCCTTTTCTTCCGCTGTGATGGGGTTAAACTGCACCCCGTCGTCCTTGATGATCGCCAGTATCTCATCGTCATTTACCACGATCTTGAGATCAAGGAAGTGTTTCTTCTTTGCGCCCTGGTTCGCAAATTCAATGATATTCTTCATCAGCTCTTCCACGCAGAGGCGCACGCGCATCGCGACCCTGTGGTCGATGTTCTGCGCGTCAAAGAACGCGTTGGAATCCTTTAAGGTCTCCACAAGCGATTCCTTGTCGCAGGCAACAGAAATATCGTATACATTTCTGTTTCCCTGCTCGTTCGGCAACAGGCTGTAGAAGCTGCGTTTCTGTGGGGATCTCTTCCTCACGCCCTCGGTGAGCAGCACAAGGATCAGAAGGATCATGACCGCGGAGATCGGATATCCGAGCCACATTTTGTCATTGCCAAGCAGCGTACCGCAGGCGACCAGGCCGATGCCTACGCAGACCGGCTGGGAAATGCTGATCACCGGCAGGATGGACAGCGCGCCGGCGATCGCGTAGATGCTCGGCATGATCCATACGAGGGAGATCGGCACGACGAACAGAAGCGCCATACGAATCGCTCTGACAGAATAGCTGATCATCTCCGGAGACTTCGCGCCCATCATCGCCGCAAAGCCCGGCACAAAGATCATCACCAGAACCGCAAAGGCGGTGGAAAAGATAACAGATATCTTGATTCCCTTTTTGAACAGCAAATTGACGCCCTTGTAGTCCTTCTGGCCCGCCAGAAGTCCGCCTATAGCGTTGTAGCTCTTTTCCACGCCGCCCGACACGCCCTGGCACAGAGACGTCACCTGGGTGAGCAAAGATCCCGCGAACGCGCCGTTCACGCCGCCGAATTTCTGCGAGCAGAACGTACACACGTAGGAGTAAGCCACGACGGCAAGAGACTGCAGGGTGACCGGGAAACCGTAAATGAGGATTTCCTTTAAAGCGGAGCCGAATTCCTTGCCCGCGCCCACAAGCTTCAGCATACTGCCGTGCAGCTTAAAATCCGCGACAATGGCGAGCGCGGAGATCAGGGAACCCGTCAGGGTTGCAAGCGCCGCGCCCCTGATCCCCATATGAAACGCCGATACATAGATCACGTCGCACGCGATGTTGACCACAATGTTTGTGATACTGGCAATCGTTACCACTTTCGGTCTTCCCGCGATCCCCGCAAAGGAAAGCAGCGCGCCCGAGAGCATGGTGAGGGTGCTTCCTAGGAAACAGACCAGCATATAATCCTTCGCGTACCCTCTCAGCGATTCCTCCAGGCAGACGAGCCTGGCGATCACGCCCAGACCAGCCACCGTCAGCACGGTGAACACGACACCGAGCACAACCACGCTGATCAGAGAGACGGAGTAGTACTGATTCGCCTTCCTCTCCTCCCTGCCGCCAAGCGCGATAGACGCCAGCGTCGTCGCGCCGCCATACAGGAGCAGGCCCAGCGTCGCCACCATTCCGACCACCGGAAGACAGAGGTTGATCGCCGAGAATGCTTCCACTCCCAACAAACGGCCCATCAGAACACCATCAATGATCGTGTTCAGGTTCTGAATCAGCATCGAAACGACGGCAGCCACCAGATAGGTCTTCATCGACACCGAAATCAGATAAGAATTTCTTCCCTTTTCCATTGTTACCTCCTTGTTGCATACTTGCATTTATTTCTCATACATGTGCCATTCATGTATTCTTGTGTGACCGCCCCAGCGAACCTACAGGAACTCGTCGAGTATCCTGTCGTATTCCGGCAGCAGATTCACGTCCGTGTGGAGCGTAAAGTGATCGCAGTCCGGGAATTCGATGATCTGCAGATCCTTCGCCACCTTCTTGGCCAGGAAGATTCTTCCCTCCACAGCGGTCTGGCTGCTGTCCTTTGACGCCAACAAAAGCACCGTGTGTCCGTCGTAGGGTTTTATGGTCTTCACCTTGGAGTTAAAGTAGCTCAGCATACTGTATCCGAACAGGATACCCTCCTGCGGGATGTCGTGCTCCTTCACCTTCTGGATCAGGTATTCGTCCAGATCGTCGATGGTCAGCGTCTTTGCCGCACCGGTGCTCATGGACGGGATCATGTCCGTATCGCCCAAAAATACGATTGGCTTGCTGCCCCGGATCCTTTCTGTCCGCTCCGCCATCACAAAGCCCAGCTCTCCGGCGAAGGAATAGCCCACAAATCCGAAAATCCTGTCTGTCTATGGAACCATAAGCTCCAGCAGCGTCATATACAGATCCGCCACGTCGTCGAAGGTTCCGCCCTCGAACAGCTCTTTGAAGTGGAAGTTCACCGTATCGAAGGTGATCATGTTAAACTTGCGGCACCAGTCCTCAACCAGATGCTGAATGCTGGCGTGAAAGATAATGCCGTATATGAACACAAGGGTCGGCTTGTTCTCGTCGAACTCATTGAAGTGTCCGCAGATTCGGTACCCGCCGCGCGTAAACTCTTTTTTCAGACTGTCGTCCACACGATCCGTGATCCGGAAATTCCTTCCCGTCTCGCCTGCGAGCAGAGCGATCAGCCGCGCCGACAGCAGATATTCGGACAGGCCGCAGATGCTGCCGAGCATCGGCGCGATCGCCGTCACCAGATAGCTGCTTCCCTCGTCCTTTTTCACGCAGTACAGCCTGAACAGCGGATCTCTCTGCAGATCGACCTTCTCCTGCAAAAGCTCTTCCCGCAGGCTTCTCACGAATGAGAGCGGATCCGTCTCGCCGGACGCGTCTGTGTAGGTGCAGCGCAGTGTACGATCCGAGAGCACGCAGCGCGGAACGCTCACGCCCTCGTACACGATCGACGCAGCAAGTACGTCGTACATTTCCTCCATGCGAGCGAGCGCCCTGCTCACCGCAGCCTTTTTCGGCACGCTGTCGATCTCAAAGATACCGACAAACTCGTAGCTGGCGTCTCTTAATTCTTCTGTCTTTTCCCTGATCGCTTCCTCCTGCTCGGACGTGAACGGACGTATCTGCCTGATCTCTTCGCCGCGGCTCTCAAAATCCGCCTGCACGGCCTCGAATTCTTCTTCTGTCCACACCGTCTCTTTGTAGTCGCTCGCGGTTCTGACCACGCGCTCCAGGGAATTCAGGTATTCCGCTTCCTTCAGAAGCTCCGCGAGCACCTCGTCCATTATGGCCTTCATCTGCTCCTGTCCGCAGAAATCCTCGCTGTAGGATACCGACAGCTTAAAGCAGCCGTTTTCTACCATGCAGTTGATATTGATATCCGAACCGAAGCAGTTTTCCTTCAAGCCCACCGCGCCGGTGTCGACGTCCGTCACCACGCGAAACAGGCTCTCTTCGCCGTCTTTTGCCTCTCTTGCCGTCTCGCCCAGATAGTTAAAGCTGATCTTTGCGATCTTTTCCTTGGGCCAGCCGAACGTCTCTTCTCCCTCTAGGAAGCGCAGCACGTTGTATCCCGCGCCCTTGTCCGGGACTTTGTGAAGCGTCTCCTTTACCCGGATCAGATCCCCGCGGATGTCATCGCCCGCGTTGACGCCGCGCAGGATAACCGGATAGATGGAAGTAAACCACCCCACCGTCCGATCCAGAGTAAGCCCCTGCGCGATGTCCTCACGCCCGTGGCCTTCCAGCTGAACGGACACGCCGCCTGTCTGCATTTCCCTGCAGTAGGCTCGCGCCACCGCCGCCAGCAGGACGTCGTTCATATCCAAATTCATGTTTTCTTTCTTCGCGCTCAAAAGCAGCGCCGTTTCTTCTCTGCCGAGAGCGGCCTCCAGCATCGCGAAGCTGCGCGTGTAGTCCTTCAGGTCTGAGGTCTCTGTCTGCACAAGCTCCTCCTGCACCTTCTCCCAGTAGGGGATCTGCGCCTTTAAGGCTTCGCTGTCTCTGTACGCCTGCAGAGCCTCCGCGTAATCGCGGTAGTTGCTGGTCTTTTCTTCCAGAACCGGCGTCCTTCTGTCCAGCAGCTGCAGACAGGCCGTCTCCAGATCCGGCAGGAGGACGCGCCAGGAAACGCCGTCTATGATCAGATGGTGCGCCACCAGAAACAGCAGCTCCTCATCCGCCCTGTGGATCAGCGCCGCCCGAAGAAGCGCGCTCTCCATATCTATGCCTTTCTTTATGCCGGTGCACAGCTGCGTCAGCGCCTCCGCGCGGCTGTCCGTCAGCTCATATTCCTCCAGCGCGATCACGGCCTCTTTGTCTCTTATGTACAGCCCGCCGTCTTTTACGACCGCGCGCAGCATATCGTGCTGGCGCGTCAGCTCCCTCAGCGCCCGCTGCAGCTTTTCGGCGTCCACACGCCCGCTTACCCTCAGCAGCATAGACTGCGTAAAGAACGAAGGCTGCGGCAGCTTCAGATACTTGAAGAAGCTCACGATGGCGCTGTCCGGTATGCTTCCGCTGATGGCCTCCTGGCTGACGGCGCTTGTCTCCTCCCGCTCCTGCGCCAGCGCCGCGATCTGCCGGACATTGTTCTGCTTTGTGATGTCCGAGATCTGCAGACGGATGTTCTTTTTGCGCAGAATGCTGACCATGCGCATCGCCTTGATGGAATCGCCGCCCAGCTGGTAAAAGTTGTCCAGCGCGCCCACCTGATAGCTGATGCCGAGCACATCCTGAACGCACTGCGCAATGGCGGTCTCGTACAGCGTCTCCGGCGCCACATAGTGCCTGCCCGCCACGACCGGCTCCGGCAGCGCGTTGTGATCCACCTTGCCGCCCGGAGTCAGCGGAATCTCATCAATGCACATAAAGTGCGTGGGCACCATATAATCGCTCAGCCGTTCCGCCAGATGCGCCTGCAGATCGGCCTCCATTTTTTCCAGCTCCTCCGCCTCCGGTTTTTCGTCCTTCAGCACATAGTACAGGATCAGCTGCTCGTTCTTGACGGCAGCCACAGCCTTGCGGAGCGTCGGATACAGGATGGCATGGCTCTCGATCTCGCCAAACTCGATGCGATATCCCCTGAGCTTCACCTGGCTGTCGGTTCTTCCGATGTATTCCAGCTGCCCGTCTTCATTGTACCGCGCAAGGTCGCCGGTCTTATATACTCTGACAGCCGTATCCCCGACCATGATCTCTGTAAATTTCTCCGCCGTCATATCCGGCAGCTTCCAATAGCCCTCCGCCATCTGCGCACCGCTTAAGCAGATCTCGCCCGCCACGCCGCGCGGCAGCAGATTGCCGTACCGGTCGCAGATAAAGCTGGCCGTGTTCGGCACCGGTCTTCCGATGGGGATATTTTCCTCCCCGCCCTTTACCACATAGTAAGAGGTACACACCGTAAACTCGGTGGGCCCGTAGCCGTTTATGATGTCAAAGCCCTCATGCTCGCAGGGCAGCAGCTTTTCGCCGCCCATCATCAGGTAATCCAGCTTCAGCTTCGGATTATAGCGGATCAGCTCCATGCCGAACTGCGTGGAGGCAGTCATACCGCTGATCTCGTGCGCCGAGAGATATTCGTCCATATCGCTAAGGCTCCTGCGAAGGTCCTCGTCAAAGATGTGGACCGCCGCGCCCACTGAGAGCGGGCAGATCAGGTCGTCCAGCGAGCCGTCGAAGGAAAAGCTGTTAAAGTGGCCGTACTGCTTGCCCGCCTGTATGCCGAGCTTCTCCGTTCTCCAGCACGCGAACTGATGGAGGGATCTGTGGCTCTGGATCACGCCTTTCGGCCTGCCGGTGGAGCCCGACGTATAGATCATATACGCGTAATGCTCCGGCTTTGCCAGATTGACCGGCTGCGCCTCTTCCTTGCCTGTCATCATGATCTGCACGATATCTTCCGTGACGATCGCCTTCGCGCCGGAATCCTCCAGCATATAATTGACCCTGTCCTCCGGATAATCCGCGTCGATGGGCACGTAAGCCGCGCCGGCCTTCTGTATGCCGATCACAGCCACCGGGAACTCCCTGCCGCGCTTCATTTTGATCGCCACAAATTCGTTTGGCTTCACCCCGATGGAGAGCAGGGACGCCGCCACCAGATCGGAATACTGATCCAGCTCGCGATAGGTCATACTGCCCGTGCGGTCAACCACCGCGATCTGGTCCGGATACTGCTTCGCCGCGCGCAGGAACAGGTCGATCCACGTCTCATCCTGCGGGTACGCGATGCGCTCTCCCACGGAAACCGCGCACACTTCTTTTCGCTCTTCCTCGCTCACCCTCGCAAAGCGGCTGACCGGCATATCCGGCGAAACGGCGATCTGCTGCGCGAACAGTCGGAACAGCTCCATCACCTGACGGATCTGCAGCCCCGTATAGCGCGTCCGGTCGAAGGTAATGTGCAGGCAAAGCTCGCCTTCGGCATTGACAGATGCGTCCACGCTCAGTCCGTTGAAGGTCTCTTCTCTCAAGACAAGGGGCGTCACTGTGATCCCCGCCGCGTCCTTAACGCCCTTTACATCCGCGCCGCTGTTGTAGTTCTGGAAGGCAAACACGGTCTGCAAAAGCTGGTCTCCCAGCACGCTCTGCCGCTGAATCTCCGCAAGCGGACAGTAGTCAAAAGCGTTTCCCGCGGTCGCCTGCTGCTGCAGTCGTCCAATCATCTGCCTCGCCGTCGCGTCCACGTCTGTCGTCACGCGCACCGGAACGGAATTGATAAACAAGCCCGTCAGCGCGCTGACGTCCATATCCGCCTTGTCGCGGCCGGATACCACCTTGGCGAACACCGCGTCCTGTGTATTGTTATAAGTCTGGAGCACCAGCCCCCATGCAAGCTCCGCCACGTTGCTCAATGTCGCCTTTTCTTCCCTGCACAGCTCGGCCAACGCATCTGTCGTCTTCCGATCAACCGTCAGGACAAGCTCATCCTGAGCGCTTTGTTTTTCCTCCGGCACCGTGCCGTAGGATGGGATCTCCGTCCTTGTATCGTAGCCCTCCAGCAGCTCTCTCCAGTAAGCGAGCGCCTCGTTTTTATCAAGCGCAAGCACTCTTCGCACATACGTCTCGTACAGGCCGTCTAAGGATCTGTCCTGCCTTGGCACTTCCGTACCTGCCATCTCCTGCAAAAGCCAGGTGAACAGGTCCGCTAAGTAATTTTGCTGGCTCCAGCCGTCCACGATGATATGGTGGGTGACGACCAGCAGATAGCAGCTCTTTTCGTCCTTCTTCGCGCAGACAAGCTTAAAGAGCGGTTTCCGCGCAAGGTCAAACTCGTTTGTCAGGATCTCCTCGCGCAGACGGCACACCGCCTCAAACGGATCCGCCTCGCCGGAGAGGTCAACGATCCGGTACGGGAGCAGCCGATCCGTGATCAGCTGTCTCGCCGCGGGTACGTTCTCATAGACGAACGCCGAGCGCAGCACCTCGTATTTTTCACCCAGTCTGTCCAGCGTGCTTCTGAGCTGGCGCTCCGTGGGGATGCCTCCCAGCTCGTATATGCTCACCAGGCGATACGCCCGGGAATCCGGCTCGGAAATATGCTTATAGAGCATTCCCTCCTGCATCGGAAGCAGCGGATAGATGCGGCTCACGTTCTCCCTGTGCAGCTTAAACTCGTTCATCACCGCCTCAAATTCTTCCTCGCTCCACTGCGTCTCACCAAAGTCTGAGGCCGTGACGATCTTTTCCTCGCAGGAATTTATAAAGTCCGCGAGCTTCCCAAGTTCCTCAAAGACGGCCGCGGCAAGCTTCTGCGCCTCTTCCTTTGTGTACAACGCTTCGTTGTAGGAAAGCGTCAGCGTAAAACTGCCGTCCGTGATCATGCTGTTCAGATCCAGATCCGGGCAGAAGCGATTCTTCTGGTGCTCCTCGTCCGTCCCGAGCCCGATGCTGTTCTCCACGGCAAACAGTCCTTCGGCCGCCTGTTCCGCGTCCATCTCTCCTAAATAGTTAAAGCCAAGCTGCGCGATCTCTTCTCTGGAATAGTCCGTCTTCTGCGCGCCTTCCATGTAGCGCAGCACGCCGTATCCCACGCCCTTATCCGGCACGCGGTGCAGCGTCTCTTTCACGCGGATCAGGTCCCGCTTCGGATCCGCGCCCGCAGTAATGTCTTCAAACACAACGGGATAGATGGAGGTAAACCATCCGATGGTGCGGTCAAGCGCCAGTCCCTGCGCAATGTTTTCGCGTCCGTGGCCCTCCATCTGGACGGACAGCGCGGCGCAGTGCTTCTCTTTGCAGTATGCTCTCGCCACCGCGGTAAGCAGCACATCGTTGACCGAAAGGCCCAACTTCTCCCTGTCTGCCCGGATCACCTTCGCCGTCGCCTCGCGGTCCATGGAAACGGACACGGCGGAAAAGCTCCTGTCAAAATCTTTCATATGCGATACCGGCATGGAGAGCAGGCGCTCCTGCACACGGTTCCAGTACGGGATCTCCTGTGCCAGCCTGTAGCTGTCACGGTATGTTTGCAGCGCCTGCGCGTAGGACACGTAGCTCGCGGTCTTTGCCGGAAGCTGCGCCGCTCCCGTGCCAAGCAGACCCTCATAGGCCGTCTCCAGATCGGCGCTTAAAATCCGCCAGGATACGCCGTCCACGATCAGGTGGTGCGCCGCAAAGAACAGCTTGTCGCCGTTCCTGGTATGGATCAGCGCCGCGCGCAGCATCGCTGTTTTCGTATCAATATGATCCTGAATCTCCATGCAGAGCGCGCGCACGTCTTTCTCTTCCGCCTCGTATTCCTCGACGGTGATAACGGCGTCCGCCTCTCTTGCATATAATTTATCTTCCCTTAACACGGCGCGGAGCATATCGTGCTGCTCCGTCAGCGCGTTTAAGGCCTCCTGAAGCACGCGGAGATCCGCCCGCTCCCGCATCCTCAGCAGGATCGACTGCACCAGATGGGACGCATCCGGCTCCGGCAGCGCAAGGTCTTTGTAGAAGCAGATGATGGCGGTATCCGGCACTTCTCCCGTGACGGGCTCCTGGCTGGCGGCCGCTTCTTCCACGCTCTGCGACACACAGCCCGCGATGGCGCGCACGGTCTTTAAGCTCATCACATCCGACACGCGGACGGGCAGATCGCGCTCGCGCAACAGGCTCACCAGGCGGATCGCCTTGATGGAGTCGCCGCCTAAGGCAAAGAAGCTGTCCAACGCGCCCACAGGCTCAGAAAGCCCGAGGATCCTCTGCATGGCAGCGGCAACGGCGCTCTCACCCTCCGTCTGCGGTTCCACATATTCTTCTGAGGAGGTGACCACAGGCTCGGGCAGCGCGGACTTATCCACTTTGCCATTCTGTGTCTTTGGCATTTCATCTAATTTTACATAGAAGGTGGGCACCATATAGTCGGCCAGCGTCTCCGCAAGATAAGCGGAAAGCTCCTCTTTTGTCGGCTCAGGCTCTTCGGTGTCGGCATACGGTATATAGTAAAGTACCAGCTGATCCCTCTTGATATCCACAACAGCGTACTCGATCGCCGGGTGGTCCATGGCGCGGTGCTCGATCTCGCCCAGCTCCACGCGGAACCCGCGGAATTTGACCATACTGTCGATGCGGTCGTAGTATTCCAGAAAACCGTCCTCGTTGTAGCGCACCAGATCCCCTGTGCGGTATGCTTTCCTCTTTTTGCCGCAGATCTCGCAGTCAACGAATTTTTCAGCCGTCAGCTCCGGACGCTTCCAGTAGCCGTCCGCTCTCTGGACGCCTGCCAGGTAGAGCTCTCCGATCACCCCTTGCGGCACCGGATTTCCATGGTTGTCGCAGACAATTCCGTAGTTTCCGGGCGCAGGTCTTCCGATAGGCGTATCGGCGTTGTTTCCGTCTTCCACCGGATGATAGGAGGAGAGGATCGTGAACTCGGTAGGCCCGTATACGTGGTAGACCGGGAATTCCGTCTTTCCGTAGGGCAGGAACTTGATGCCGCCGATCAGCAGGAAATCCACTTTCAGCGCCGGGTTATACTTTGCCATCTCCGCCCCGAACAGCGTCGGCATATACAAGCCGCTGATCTGATGCTTCGTCATGTACTCTTCCATCTCGATCAGGTTCCTGCGCAGGTCTTCGTCAAAAATATGTACGGTGCCGCCCGCCGCCAGTCCGCTGGCGTAGTCGATCAGGGAGCCGTCAAAGGCAAAGCTGGAGAGAATGCCGTATCTTCCCTCGTGCTTATAGCCGAAGGTCGGCACGGTCCAGTTCGTGAAATTGTACAGGCAGCTGTGCAGCTCCAAAACGCCCTTGGGGACGCCGGTGGAACCGGAGGTATAGATCATGTAGGCATAGTGATCCGGTGCCGCCAGGTTCACGCTCTTGGCACCCTTATAATCGGCAATCGCCTGCTGCGTCAGCTCTCTTGTAAGCACAATCCTTGTCCCGGAGTCCTCCAGCATAAACTGCACACGGCTTTCCGGGTACTCCGAATCAATCGGCAGATACGCGGCGCCCGCCTTAAATACGCCGAGGATCGCCACCATATATTCTTTTACGCGGTCCATGCGGATGGCCACGAAGCTGTTTTCCTTCACGCCGTTCGCCAGCAGGTACGCCGCCACCGCGTTGGACTGCTCGTCGAGCTCGCGGTAGGTCATGCTGCTCTTTGCGTCCACCACGGCCGTGTGCTCCGGGTATTTCCGGGCGCTCGCGAGGAACTGATCCACCCAGGTCTCATCCGCCGGGTAGTTCAAATCTCCGCCCCATGAGAGCTCCATGACGGCCTTTTCATCCGCCTCGCTCAGCCTCGGAAGGCTGCGAAGGGGCGCATCCGGCTGCTGCGCGATGCCGGTGATCAGCACGCGGAACAGCTCCGTCACACGGTTCATCTGCAGCTCTGTAAAGAGGGTGTGGTCCGCGGCGACGTGCAGGCAGAGCTCTCCCGCATCCGTCACGTAGGCCGTCACATGCATCTCATCAAAGGTCTCTTCCTTCAGCACGAGGGGCTTTACCGAAAGCCCGCCGGGCAGTTCTTCCTGTTCCGCCTCGGCGCCGCTCGTGTAGTTTTCAAAGGCGAGCACCGTCTGCAAAAGCTGGTTCCCGAGCTCCGACTGGCGCTGGATCTCCGGAAGCGGGCAGAAATCCCATGCGTTGCTCTGCGCCGCCTGTCTCTGCAGCTTGTCAAGCATCTGCCTTGCCGTCGCGTCCGCGTCCGTCGTCACGCGCACCGGCACGGAGTTGATAAACAGACCCGCCATACGGCTGAGATCCATCCGGGTCTTATCGCGCCCCGACACGACTTTCGCGAACACCGCGTCGTCCGTGTGGCTGTAGGTCTGCAGCACAAGCCCCCACGCCAGCTCCACCGCGCTGTTTATCGTCGCCTTCTCCTCCATGCAGAGAGCGGCAAGCCGGTCGGTCGTCTCCTTATCTATCGTCAGCAGATAGTCGTCCGACGTCTGTTTTTCCACTTCTGTCACGCCGAAGGAAGGAATTTGCGCCTTTTTGTCATAGCCCTTTAAGAGCTCGCTCCAGTAGCGCAGGCCCTCGTTTTTATCCAGCTCAAGCAGCTGACGGACATACGCCTCGTACATGCCGTCCATGCTGTCTGTGTCATCCGTGCCGCCCGCGGCGTCAAAGATTTCCTCTCCGATATAGCGAAACAGATCCGTCATATAGTTCTGCAGGCTCCAGCCGTCCACGATCATGTGGTGCGCTGCCGATATAATATAGCAGCTGTTCGCATCCTTCTTCGCGCAGACGAGCCGGAACAGGGATCTGTGGGTAAGCTCAAAGCCATTGGTCAAAATATCCTCGCGGATGCGGCACGCGGCCGCGAAGGGATCCTGCTCCCCGCTCAGATCCGTCAGCGTAAACGGCAACGCGCGGTCCGTGATCACCTGTCTCGCCACCGGCACATTTTCATACACGATGGCAGTGCGCAGCACCTCGTATTTTTTGCCCAGCCGATCCAGTGCGCGGCGAAGCTGCTCCCCGTTGGGAAGCGCGTTCATCTCATAGATCTGAACCAGACGGTACCCCCAGGACGCCGGATCCGTGATATGCTTGTAGAGCATCCCCTCCTGCAGAGGCAGCAGCGGATAGATCCTGCTGATCTTTACGCCCTCGGCGGCAAATTCCTGCACTACCGCCTCAAACTGCTCCTCCTGCCACTCCGTCTCTCCGAGATCCGAAGCCGTCCGGGCAGGCTCTTCGCTGCTATTTAAAAATTCCGTGATCTCTTTTAATTCCTGCAGCACGGCGTCGGCCAGCTTCTTAGCGGCAGCGTCGTCGTACAGGCTCTCGTTGCAGGACATGCTTAAACGGAAGCATCCGCCCGTCACCGCGCAGTTCAGGTCAAGATCCGGACCACAGCAGTTTTCTTTTGCGCTCCAGCGGCCCGTATCGATGCTGCTGTCGATCGCAAACATACCTTCCCCGCTGTGCTCGGCGTCCGTCTCTCCCAAGTAGTTAAAGCCCATCATGGCAACGCGGTCCGCGCCAAGCAAAACGGCGCGCTCACCCGGAAGATAGCGCAGCAGGTTGTAGCCCACGCCCTTTATCGGCACGCGGCGCAGGGTCTCCTTCACACGGATGAGGTCATCGCGGATGCTGTCCGCGCCCTCTGTGCGGATCTTTTCAAACACTACCGGATAGATGGAGGTAAACCAGCCCACCGTCCGATCCGTGATAAGGCCGTCGCCCAAAGCTTCCCGCCCGTGTCCTTCCATCTGGACCGACAGCTCCCCGCGGCCCGTCTGCGCGCAGAAAGCCCTTGCCACAGCGGTGAGCAGGATATCGTTGATCTCCAGTCTCCAGCCCTCTTTTGCGGCGCCGAGCAGCGACGAGGTCTCTTCCTGACTCATGGATACCGAAACCTCGGAGAAGCTTCTCTCATAGTCCTTTGCGCGCGAGCAGGGCATTGCTTCCAGCTGCTGCTGAACGCCGTTCCAGTAGGGAATCTCTTTTTCCAGGCTGTAGCTGCCGCGATAGGCTTCGATCGCTCCCACATAATCCGCGTAACTGCTGGTCTTTGCGGGAAGCGCGGGCTCTCTGCCCTCGGATGCCGCAGCGTAGGCGCCCTCCAGATCAGAGACCAAAATCCTCCATGACACGCCGTCTATGATCAAATGGTGCGCAAGCAGGAACAGAAGGTCCGCCTCCTGTGTATGGATCAGGGCAGCACGGAAAAGCCCCGATCCCATATCGATCCCGGCCTGGAGCCGTTCGCACAGTGCCGTCACCTCAGGCTCCTGTGCGGCAGTGTATTCTTCTATCGAGATCACCGTGTCCGCGCTTCTTATGTACAGGCTCTCGTCCTTCACCACGGCGCGCAGCATATCGTGCTGAACCGTCACCGCGTGAAGCGCGGTCTGCAGCTTCGCAAGGTCGGCCCTGTCCGCAAAGCGCAGCAACACCGACTGGTTAAAGTGCGACGGAACCGGCAGATGCAGGTCTTTAAAGTAGCGGACGATCGCGCTGTCCCTTAAGCCGCCCTCGATCGGCTCCTGGCTGAGTGAGACCGCGTTTTTCCGGTCAGAAGCGCACTCGGCAATGGCGCGCACCGTCTTTTGCCGCATCACGTCCGCCACACGCAGCTCCATGTCTTTTTCGCGCAGAAGGCTCACCAAGCGGATCGCCTTGATGGAATCTCCGCCCAATGCGAAGAAGCTGTCCAGCGCGCCGACCCGTTCGCTTCTGCCGAGGATCCTCTGCATGCACTGCGCGACTGTCGCCTCATACCCGTCTTTCGGCTCCACAAAGCTCTCATGCGACGTCAGATGCGGCTCCGGAAGTGCCTTGCGGTTCACCTTTCCGTTCGGCGTAAGGGGCATGGCGTCCATGCAGATATACACGGTGGGTAACATATAGTCGGTCAGTTCCTCTGCGAGGAAATGACGGATCGCCGCCTCGCCCGCGTCCTCCGTATCTCCGGCACGCTTTGTATAATAGAGCACCAGCTGTTCGTTTTTCACCATCGCCACCGCCTGCTCGACGCCCGGGCAGAGCATCGCCCTACTCTCGATCTCGCCAAGCTCGATGCGGAAGCCTCTGAATTTTACCTGATGATCCATTCGGCCGAGGTACTCGATCTGGCCGTCGGCCATATATCTTCCCAGGTCTCCGGATTTATATACTCTGCGCCTTGCGCCTGACAGCGTGATCTCAATAAATTTCTCGGCTGTCATCTCCGGCTTGTTAAAGTAGCCCGCTCCTACCTGTTCTCCGCCCAGGTACAGCTCTCCTGCCATCCCCTGCGGAAGCAGCTGTCCGTATTGGTCCACCACGTAGACGCAGCTTCCCGCCATGGGTTTTCCGATGGGAATGATCTTGCCGGAAAGGCTCTCGTCCACCTCGCAGTCGGACACGTCCACCGTACATTCCGTAGGCCCGTAGGCGTTGTACACGCGCCCGGTGCATTTTGGAACAGACGTCATCGCCTCGCCGGAGAGGCGGATGTATTCCATTTCCAGACAATACTGGCTCCCCAAGAGCTGACCCATCTGGGTCGTGATATGGGTCCCGGTCACCTGATATTCCCGGAAGAAGTCATACAGCAGATCCACGTCTTTGCGCACGGATTCCGGCACGATGATCGTGCAGCCGCCAGAGCTGAGCACCGGGAAGATGTTCTCCACCGTCACGTCAAAGGAAAAGCTGGTATGGCAGGCGATCCTGCTCTCCGGTCTCATGTTCAGCCGCCCGATGATAAAGTGCACGAAGTTCAGCAGAGCGCTGTGGGGCACCATCGCACCCTTCGGCTTTCCGGTAGAACCGGAGGTATAGATCATGTACGCAAGGTTCCCCGGAGCGGCGAGATTCACGCGCTCCCTGTGCCCGGCGTCTCTTATCATCGTGTCCAGCGCCTCTTCAGTCAATCCTCGGTCTGCACCCTGCTGTTGCCCGCGAATGTCCTTTGTCACCGCCTCCAACACCTCTTCGGTCAGCACCACCCGCGCCTTCGAGTCTTCCAGCATGTAGCGGATGCGCTCCTCCGGATAGGACGCATCGATGGGCACATAGGCGGCGCCCGCTTTGTGGATGCCGGTCACCGCAGTGACAAATTCCTTTACACGGCCCATCTTCACCGCAACAAATGTATTTGGCTTTACATCGTTCTCCACAAGATAAGCCGCGACGCGGTCGGATTGTTCGTCCAGCTCGCGGTAGGTCAGGCTGCTTGCCTCATCCTGCACCGCGATATGATCCGGATCCTTCGCTGCCGCCTCGAGGAACAGATCGATCCAGGTCCGGTTCCGGTCGTAGGTAAGCGTCTCTCCCGTCGAGCGAGCGAGCATGCTCTGCTCTTCGCTCTCATCCAGAAGCTTTACGTCTCTTAAATATTTTTCTTTTGCAAGGTTAAGCGCCACATTTCCCATCGCTTTGGCAAACGCGTGCATATCCCCCCTACCGTAGCGTCTCCCATCGTATTCCATGGAGATCACATAATCCCCCTCATCCGGGTACGCAGTCACGGAGAGCGCGAATTTTACGGTGTTCAGCTGCAGGGGAAGCTGTTCGGCGCCCTCGGCGTCGCCGCTCTCAAACACACCGCCCTGGAACACAAACATGATCTGCGCGCGGATTCCGTGATCCTCCACGATCCTGGTGTATGGATACAGCTCATGCTCCAGCGTCTGCTGCATCTGGCTGTATACGCTCTTTACCAGTTCCGCCGCCTGGCAGTCCATATTCTCGCTGTCTCCGAGGGTGGCGGGCAGCGTTCTGGCAAACATTCCCATGCAGCCCAAGAGCTGCGGATCCGCCGAACGGCCGCTGCTGATCGTCGCATATACGGCGTTCTCTTCTCTGGTCACCCGCTTTAAGGTCTCTGAAAAGGCCGCCTGCATGAAGGCGCCGGGCGTCACTTCGTTTTTCTGGCAGAAGCGGTCGATGCTTTCTCCCGGGATCCGCACCGTCATGGTGGCGTAGTCCACGCCGTCCGGATGCACGGAATCCGGGTAGTCCAAAGCCTCCGCGCCGCCCACCAGACGGTCAAAATATTCCTTTGCCGCCTGATATTCGCCGCTCTTCCTATAGCTCTGCTCAAACAGCGCGAAATCATACGCGCTGACGCTCTCCTTCGCGGGCGCGCCTCCGCGGTACACCCGCAGGATCTCGTTGATCAGAAGCCCGTTGGAAAGCCCGTCGTATATGATATGGTGCGCATCGATGAACAGCCACGCCCTGTCGCCGCAAGACGCGATCTCGATGCGGTAAAGTCTGTCTTTCAAGAGGTCGAACGGGCGCACTTTCCCCTGAAAATACGCAGCGTCCGGCTCCTCCGTATGCTTGCTGCGAAGAATCTGCGTCTCTTCCGCGCAGGGCTTCTGCACAAGCTCGCCACCCACATAGAGCAGACGTGTTTTCAGGTACGGATGGGCGTCTACCGTCCGACGCACCGCCTCCTCGAGACGATCCGCGTCCGCGTGTTCCAGCACATAGACCGAGGGCACATTGTACTGGGTGGTCTCGCGGTTCATCTCCCAGTCAAGGTATACGCCTTTCTGGTTCTCGGTGAGCGGATAATATTCCCGCGGCTCCTGCGCCGAAAGGATGGCGCCTTTGTCCGCCGCATCCTCCGCCCTCCGGAGCACAGCGGCGATCTCGCGCACGGTGGGCGCTTTCATGATCTCCGCCACTGAGACGTGCCCGCCCAGTGTCCTTTTGATATCCGCGGCCAGCTTCATCATCGCCAGCGAGGAGAGTCCTAAGCTGATCAGATTGTCGGTCACGCCGAAACGGTCTGTTCCCAGTATCTCCGCCGCCAGAGGAAGCAGCACGCGCTCCATGGCGCCCTCCGGCGCCGTCATCCGGACGTCTGCAAGATTCGGAGCCGGAAGCCTCCTTCTGTCCACCTTGCCGCTCGGCGTGCTCGGCATCTGCTCCACGACCATGTAGAAGGACGGCACCATATACTCCGCCAGGCTTTCCGCCAGAAAAGCGTTCAGCTCTTCCTCGTCAACCGTCTGCCCTGCCGTGTAATACAGGCAGAGCCGCCCGTCTTTCACATCGGCCGCCGCCAGAGAAATCCCCGGGAATTCCTGCGCGCGGCTCTCG
This sequence comes from uncultured Lachnospiraceae bacterium, assembly GCA_947627365.1. Classification (GTDB taxonomy): domain Bacteria; phylum Bacillota; class Clostridia; order Lachnospirales; family Lachnospiraceae; genus Choladousia. The sequence continues at coordinate 26,204 of CANQVT010000013.1, forward strand.
ATCTCTCCGAGCTCCACGCGGTATCCTCTCAATTTGATCTGCTGATCCATTCTTCCCAGATATTCGATCTGGTTTTCGCTATTATATCTTGCCAGGTCGCCGGTGTGGTACATGCGCAGCCCCTCCGCGAAGGGGCAATCTGAAAACGCCTCTTTGCTGCGCTCTTCGTCTCTCCAATAGCCGCGGCCCACCTGCGGACCGGCATAGCAAAGCTCGCCCGCGACGCCCTTCGGAAGAAGGTTTCCGTGCCTGTCAAGAATAAAGACAAAGCCGTTTTCCATCGGACGCCCGATGGGGATCCGCTTATACTTTCTCCCGTACTCCATCTCGTATCGGACGGAGATGTTCGTACATTCCGTCGGACCGTATTTATTCAGGATCTGCGGCGCCGTGCTCACAATATCGTTCAGCGCCTCGCCCATCAAGGCGACATAGCGCAGCTTCAGATCAAATTCTGTCACGATCATCTTGCCGATCGTCGTGGTGAACCCGCCTCCGGTGATCCGATTGTCATTTAAGAACCGGCAGATCAGCTCCGGCTCACGACGTATTTGCTCCGGCATGAGAAAGATCTGCGCGCCTGCCGCAAGCGGCGGATAGACGTCCTCAATATGCGAGTCAAAGGAGAAGGAAAAATGATGTCCGATCCTGTCCTCGTGCGTCAGCCTGTTATATTTTGTCGTCGCGACGGTATAATTCATCAGCGCGGCGTGATGGATCACCACGCCCTTGGGTCTTCCCGTGCTTCCGGAGGTATAGATCATGTAAGCGAAGGACTCCGGCCGCGCGGCACTCACAAATTTTTCCGCCGCGTGGGAACCGGCCGTGATCGCTTTTACATCCTCCCCGGTCAGCACAAGCTTCGCCTGCGCGTTTTCAAGCATATAGTGGATCCTCTCCTCCGGGTAGGCAAGGTCGATCGGCACATAGGCAGCTCCCGCCTTATGGATGCCGACGACAGCGATCACAAATTCTTTTACGCGGTCCATCTTCAGCGCCACAAAGCTGTCGGGCTTCGCGCCGTTTTCCACAAGATAGCGGGCCAGGGCGTCAGACTGCTCGTCCAGCTCCCGGTAGGTGATGCTGCCCTCGCTGTCCGTCACCGCGACGCTGTCCGGATATTTCTCCACGCTGGCTGTAAACAACTCCAGCCAGGTCGCGCCGGTATCCACTTCCAGCGGATCGCCGGCTGAAAGGGCGCAGATCTTTGCCTTGGCATCCTCGCTGATTCTCGGAAGGCGGACAAGCGGCTCATCCGGCCTGTCTGCCATGCCCTGCGCCAGAACGCAGAACAGCTCGCCCACCTGCCTGATCTGCGCGTCGGCGTAAAGTTTTTTGTCATAGCTTAAGTGCAGGCAGAGTTCTCCCGCCTCTGTCACAGACGCGGCGACATTCAGCTCGCCATAGTTTTCCTCTCTGATCAGCGCAGGCGTGACGGCAATGTTCTGCCCTTCCTGCTCCAACTCCGTTTCGCTCTCCGCGCCGCTTCCGTAGTTTTCAAAGGCGAGCACGGTCTGCAGAAGCCGCTTTCCGAGAGCGGTCTGCTGCTGGATGCGTGACAGGCCGCAGTAATCGTATTCATTGCTCCTCGCCGCCTGCTGCTGCAGTTGGCCGAGCAGCTGCCTTGCGGTGAGCGTTTCGTTCACCGTCACCCGCACAGGGACGGAATTGATAAACAAACCAGTCAGCCTGCTGATGTCCGTATCGGACTTATCGCGCCCGGACACCACCTTGGCAAAGACTGCGTCGTCCGTGTTGCTCCAGGTCATGAGCACAAGGCCCCACAAGAGCTCCACGCCGTTGCTGATCGTGGCTTTTTCCTCCTTGCAGAGACCGGCAATGCGCCCGGTGAGCTCCCTGCCGAGGGTGACAATCACCTCTCCGTCTGTGGAGGACAGCCGCGCCGCGCCCGATATCGCTTCTGTGTCTGAAACAGCCTGTGCTGCGCCCGCTGCCATGTCCGCTCCTGATGCGGCCTGTGCCGCGTCCTCCGGCGTCTCGTAGGCGGGGATCTCCGCCCGGGTCTCATAACCGCTCAGGAGCTCTCCCCAGTATCTCAACGCTTTGTTTTCATCCAGTTCCAGAATCTGTCGAACGTACCGCTCGTGCAGGCCGTCAAAAGATTCGTGTATTTCTTTCCGACCACTCTGAGTCGTGCCGCCGATTTCTTCTTTTAAGAAAGCGAACAGATCCGCCATATAGTTCTGCAGGCTCCAGCCGTCCACGATGATGTGATGCACCGCGGTGATCAGATAGCAGCCGCCGTCCTTTTCCAGACATACCAGCCGGAACAGCGGTTTCGCCGCGAGATCATCAAAGGCCGAGCAAAGCAGCTCTTCCCGGATCTTCTTCGCCCGCTCAAACGGATCCCCGCCGTCTGCCTCGATCAGATTGAACGGCAGGGCGCGGTCTGTGATGACCTGTCTGGGAACCGTCACGTTCTCATACACAATGGCTGCGCGCAGCACTTCATATTTTCTGCTTAAGCGATCCAGCGCCCGGCTAAGCTGCTCCTGCGTCGGAAGCGCGTCCATCTCAAAGATATTGACCAGGCGGTACGCCGGCACCTCCGGTTCCGAGACGTGCTTAAAGAGAATCCCCTCCTGCATCGGAAGAAGCGGATAGATCCTGCTGATATGCTCGCCCCTGGCGGCAAACTCCGCCGCCACCGCCTGAAATTCCTCCTGACTCCACTCGGTCTCTCCAAGATCCGTGGCGGTGACGACCGTCTGCTCGAAGGCATGCAGAAACGCAAGAATACGCTCTGTCTGCGCAAGGATCTCCCGCGCAAGCTTCTCCGCCTCGTCGCGCGCGCAGACCGCCTCATTGTACTGCAAAAACAGCCGGAAGCAGCCGCCCGTGACCATGCAGTTGATGGAGAGAGCTGGACCAAAGCAGTTCTCCTTTGCCGAGAGCAGTTCCACCGGGATCCCGTCCGTCACCGTAAACAGACTCTCTCTCTCCTGCGTCTCGTCCATCTCGCCCAGATAATTAAAGCCAATCTGCGCACCGGTATCCTTCGCGTACTCCGCCGCGCCCGGACCTTCCAGATAGCGCAGCACATTATAGCCCGCGCCCTTATCCGGGATCGCGTGCAATTCTTCCTTCACCCGAATGAGATCGTCCAAAAGCTGCGCTTCCTCATCCGCGCCGGAGATTCCCTCAAGAACCACCGGATAAACAGAGGTAAACCACCCGATCGTCCGGTCTGTAATCAGACCATCCGCCAAGTTTTCCCTGCCATGCCCTTCTAACTGAAGGGAGACGGCGTCCGCCCCCTTCACTGCGCAGTAAGCCCGCGCGACCGCGGCGGTCAAAATGTCGTTCGCCTCCAGATTCAGTTTCTCTTTTTCCGCCCCTGCAAACGCTGCGGTGGACGCCTCGTCCATCGACACCGAGATCGTTCCAAAGCTGCGACCGTAATCCTTCAGGGCGGAAGCAGGAAGCTTTTCCAGTCTCCTCTGTACCCGGTTCCAGTATGGTATCTGCTCTTGCAGATGATAGCTCTCGCGATACTGATACAACGCCTGCACATACGCGGCATAGCTGCTCGTCTTCGCGCTCAGGCGGACTGCCTCTCCTTTCCTCGCAGCAGCATAGGCCGTCTCCAGATCGGAGGCAAAAATGCGCAGGGAGACAGCGTCTATGATCAGATGATGCGCCACGGCGCACAGGAAATCAACGCCCTCCGTGCGGATCAGCGCCACTGCAAACAGCCCTTCCTCCATGTGGAAAAGGGGCATCAATCCGGCACAGACGGAGCGCACTTCTTCCTCTGACGCAGCATGGTACTCCCGGATCTCGATCATAGTATCCGCCGGTCTTACATACAGCGTTTCGTCCTTATACACCGCGCGCAGCATATCATGCTGTGCCGTAACGGCGTTCAGCGCTTCCTGAAGCGCGTCTTTGTCCGCTTTTCCATTTATTTTGAGCAAAATCGCCTGATTGAAGTATTCCGGCACCGGGAGCCGCAGATCTTTATAAAAGCGCACGATCGCGCTGTCCGAAACGGCACCCTCAATGGGCTCCTGGCTGATGGCCGCCGTCTGCGGCTGCTTGGCCGCGCACGCCGCAATGGCGCGCACCGTCTTCCGGGCCATGATATCCGAGACGCGGATCTGCACGTCCTGTTCTCTTAACAGGCTTACAAGGCGAATTGCCTTGATGGAATCTCCGCCGAAGGCGAAGAAGCTGTCCAGCGCGCCGATCCGGCAGTTTTCGCCCAGCACCTTCTGCATACACTGCGCAACGGCCTGCTCCAACGGAGTCTCTGGGCTTACGTATTCCTGCGCGGATACCGCAGGATCTGGCAGCGCCTTTTTGTCGATCTTGCCGTTCGGCGTGAGGGGCAGCGCATCCAGGCGCATGTACGCGCCCGGCAGCATATAGTCCGCCAGCTGCTCTGCAAGATTTCTTCGCAGCTCATCCTCCATGGACTGCTGCTTTTCGGTATTTACGGTATAGTACAAAACGATCTGCCCGTTTCGCACGTCCGCCGCCGCCTGCTCCACAAAGGGTAGCGCGACTGCCTGGCTTTCGATCTCCCCAAGCTCCACGCGGTACCCACGCAGCTTGACCTGACTGTCGATCCTTCCCATGTATTCCAACTGGCCATCCGCGTTGTACCGCGCCAGATCGCCGGTCTTATACACTTTAATCTTTTTATTCTGAACGGTGATTTCCGTAAATTTCTCTCTCGTGAGCTCCGGCTGCTTCCAATAGCCCTCCGCCATCTGCTCGCCCGCCAGCAGCAGCTCGCCTGTGATCCCCTTTGCGAGCAGGTTGCCGTTGGCGTCGCAGATATAGCTCGCCGTGTTGGGCACCGGTCTGCCGATGGGGATCTCCCGCTTGCTGCCCTGCACCACATAGTAGGAGGAACAGACGGTAAACTCCGTGGGGCCGTATCCGTTGATGAGCCGCACCTGCGTATCGCCGCAGGGATAGAGCTTCTCGCCGCCCATCATCAGGTAGTCCAGCTTTACCGCCGGATCGTACTTGATCAGCTCCATGCCGAACAGCGTGGAGGTGGTCAGGCCGCTGATCCGGTTCTTTTCGATAAACGCGTCCAGCTCCGCAATGTTTCTGCGAAGTTCCTCATCCAAAATATATACGCTTGCGCCCGCCGCAAGCGGGCAGGCCAGATCGTCCAGCGAGGCGTCAAACGCGAATCCGCTGAAGTGGCCGTAATTTTTCTCGTGTCTGATCTCCAGCTTCTCCACGCGCCAGCTCACAAACCGGCAAAGCGACCTGTGGCTCTGGATGACGCCCTTAGGTCTTCCCGTGGAACCGGAGGTGTAGATCATATAGGCATAGTGATTCCGTCTGGCGCGGTTGATCTTCCCCGCATCTTTTTTCTCAGCGGTGATCGCGTGTACCAGCTCTTCTGTCAGAACCACCTTCGCCTCTGAGTCCTCCAGCATATAGCGGATGCGCTCCTGCGGGTACTCCAGGTCGATGGGAACATACGCCGCCCCTGCCTTCTGGATGCCAAGCAGAGCGATCGCATACTCCTTCACGCGGCCCGTCTCAATCGCAACAAAGTCGTTTTCCCGTATCCCCTGTTCGATGAGATAAGACGCCACCGCGTCGGACTGCCGATCCAGCTCCCTGTAGGTGATACTGCTCTTGCAGTCTGTGATCGCGATATGATCCGGATATTGTTCCACATTCTTCGCAAAGAGATCCAGCCAGGTTCCCTCCTGCGCATAAGCGATCCGCTCTCCCTCGGACAGGGCGAGCATTTCCCGCTCTTCTTCCTCGGAGAGCGTGGAGATCTCGCGAATCGGGGTGTCCGGATCGCGCATCATATTCAGAAGCGTATTCCTGACCGCGCGGGAAAAGGCGGCCAACAGCACACGGTCGTTCATCTGATCGCTGGAAGTCACACGGATCTCATAATTCTCCCCGCTGCGGTAGATGGACGCCGTCATATCCTCAAAAGCGGAGGGCGGCTCCGGTTGTCTGAGCGGGCATACCTGATCACCGAAATGGATTTCCTCGTTTGCTTTATCAAATGCGACAAAATTAAAACCTGCACCCGGCACAGTGTGCAGCTCCTGGCAGAAATGCGTAAAGGGATAAAAATGGTGCCGCATTGCAGTCATTTTTTCGGAAGCACAGGCGCTTATGAACTCCCGGACCGTCATCTGCGCTGTCTCCTCCGCAAACACCGGAATCGTGCTCACGTACATTCCGTAGCTGTCGCGCAGCTTTTTGTCAAAGCGTGCCTCGCTCATCATGCTGTACGCCACCCGGTCCGTGCGCGCGTAAACCATCAGCGCATGGCTGAAGGCCGCCTGGAACAGGACGTCCACGGGCACCTTGTTTTCGGCGCACCACGCGTCCGTCTGTTCAATATTTACATACGAAGACTCTTTCAGCAGATGCCCCACCGGGCTGCCGCTGCCGCCTGAGAGCGTGGTCATCGGGCAGTCTTTAAATTTATCAAGGAAATACGCCCGGTCCCTGTCGTAGTTCTTTCCGCTTAAAACCTCGGTCTGCGCGTGCGCGAGCATTCCGTAGGCGTAAGGCGCAAGCGTGCCTTTGGCGTACGCCTCGGGCAGGTCGCGGTTGATGAAATGGAAACAGGAAATACCGTCCATCAGAATATGATGGTAATCCCACAGCAGATAGGCCTTTTTCTCCGTCTGTACGATCTCGGCGCGAAACAACGGTTCGTCGCCCAGAAGATCAAACGGCCGTATGAATTCGTGTTCCGCATAGTCGAAAAGCTCCGCTTCCCCTATGATTTTTCTGCGCACACAAAACCGGCCGTCCTCGGCGGCATACTGAACAGGCATCCCATTCTCGTCCAGCAAAAAGCGGATGCGCAGCTCCTCGCGCACCTCATTTATGATGTATAACGCCTTCTCAAGACGCGCAAGGTCAACGCCGTCCGCGATCTCTGCGATACCGGGCAGGTTATACTGTGTAGATTCCGGGTATTTTAAGCATTCCACAAAGATACCCATCTGTGTCTGCAATAACGGATATGTCTTCAACTTTCCTGTCTCTCCTTTGTGTTTCCACTTTGCGTTTCCAGACATAAAATCAGTTTTTACTCGACGGAATTTCTCAGGATCTTCCCGCTGGAATTCCGCGCAAACGGAGTGGTCCGAAACTCCGTCAGCAATATCTGCTTAAAGTTTGCCGCGCCTTCGTTGAGTTTCCGGATATGCGCGCGGATGCACTCCCGGGCGTCGATTCCTTCCCGGGCGGCGTATTCCTCGTCCGCGAAGATCTGCGCGGCGATCTTTTTGTTTTTCTCATAGACGAGCACTTCTTTTACCGCGCGGCACGCAAGGATCCGCGCCTCCAGCTCTTCCGGAGAAACGTTTTCGCCGTTTGCCAGAATGATCAGATTTTTCTTTCTGCCCGAGATGTAAAGGTAATTGTCCTCATCCAGATACCCGATGTCCCCGGTATGGAACCAGCCGTCCTCGAGTGCCTCTGCGGTCGCTTCCTCATTCTTGTAATAGCCCAGCATCACGTTGGGGCCTTTGATGCAGACCTCGCCTTCCATGTCTTCGTTCGGCTTGTCGATCTTCACCTCGAGGCCTACGATGATCTGCCCGACGCTTCCCCGCTTGATGTGTCCCCGCGGATTGCCCGATATCATAGGAGAACACTCTGTGATGCCATAGCCCTCCATGATCTCAATTCCGAAGTCGGCAAAACCGTTGTACAGCTCCTCGTTCATCGGCGCGCCGCCGGATACCAGCACTTCCAGACGGTTCCCGAGGATCCCCGTCACATCGCGGAACCGCTCCCGTTTCTGCGCGTTGGAGAGCGTCCCGTCCCGGCGTGTCTCTTCGATCCTCTTTCTGACCTCTTCCTCGAGCCCCCTGTCGCGTATGCTCTTCCATAAGCTATGGTAAACGTTCTCGATGAGCAGAGGCACCAGCACCAGTCCCACCGGATTCTCGGCCTGAAGGTCCTGATACATATATCTCATGTTCTGATTGATATGCGTGCTGACCCCGCCCAGTATATAGTTCAGATTCGAGCAGGTCAGCGCAAACGCATGGTGCAGCGGGAGCAGAATGACGCCGTCGTAATAGAAGATCGTATCCATGAGCGCGTTTGAAACGATATTTTTCTGGCTCAGCATTACGCCCTTGCTCTTTCCGGTCGTGCCGGAGGTAAACATGATGACCGCAGGTACCTCGCAGTCGATGGAAAGATTCAGACAGTCCGTTTTCCCCTGCGCGATCAGCTTGCGTCCCTCGCGCACCAGACGGTCGATCTCTTCCAGCTTAAAAATCTCAATGCCGAGCTTCGCCTTAAACTCCAGCGCTTTTTTTTCATAGTTCTGCGAATAAAAGAGCGCTGTGCATTCGCCCTCCCGCAGGAATCCCAGAAGGACGTCCCGCTCCAGATTTTTATCCAGGGGGATCGCAACATTCCCGCTGCACATCAAGGACTGCAGCGCCAGCAGCCACTGGTAGGAGTTATCCCCCATGATCGCGACGTGCTTTTGCCCCGCATAGCCGTTCTCATAGAGCCAGGTGCTGACCGCCTGATACTGCTCCTGGAACTTGCGCGGCATGATCTCGGTCCTCTGTCCGCTGGCATAATCGGTATAGGTATAAAGCACCGTATCCGGATAATGCTTCACCCTGTATTCCGCCACGTCTCGGAAGGTCAGGCATTTCAGTTCAAGCTCCTGATCCATTTTCCCATACAGCTTTCTGTTCCTTATATCCGCCATGATTTCTTCCTCTCCTTTTAGGTCTTTACCCGTCCGTGCAAAGCAACCCGGCTTCCTCTAGCTGATCAGTTCCACCATGTCCTTGACGCTCCGGAGCTTTTCAAGCTGGCTGTCCTCGACCGTCACGCCGTATTCCTGCTCCAGATCGTCGATGATCGAAAAAAAGGAGAGCGAATCGATCCCCAGATCCGTCCGAAGCTGGGAATCCCCGCTGATCTCCCCCATTTCCGGGTCCGCGTATTCCTGAATGATCTCAATGATCCTTTTCAATTTTTCCTCCATCGACTTCTCCTCCTGTAGGCTCTTTTTCATTGTCTGAATGTTTTGACCCTTCATCCGCAGGTAGCTTAATCTTCGATCGTCAGCATATCTGAAAAACCGGTGATCTCAAATACCTCCATGATCGTCTCGTTAGCGTGGCGCACTACCATTGTCCCCTGTTTATCCATCAGCTTCTGGGCCTGGAGCAGTGCGCGAAGTCCGGCGGAAGAAATGTACTCAAGCTCTGCCAGATCAAATGCCAGATCTGTCACATCGCCGGTGATCTTCTGGAGTTCCTCCTCCAGCTGCGGCGCGGTCGTCGTGTCCAGACTTCCGGAAAGTGTGAGTTCAACTGCGTTCCCTTCTTGATTTTTACTGATTGTCATTCCTTTTCCCTCCATATTGGCTTTCATATTTATACTAAAATTAGTATACCGTATCAGTTCCCGCCCATGCGGTCATACGTGCTCTCCCCGCATTCATACATATAAAAGACTGTCGGCTCTACGAACCGACAATCCCGCCGAATGATCTGTTACCTGTCAAAATAAACTTATCAAATTTTATTTTTATCACCTGATCTAAGAATCTTGCCACTTTTGTCTGTTTATGATAAAGTAAGAACAATAAAAACACTTTTTCTATTTATAAAGAGGTAATACTGCTATGTATGAAATTGCGATCTGCGACGACGACCGCACGTTTATGTCCGAGCTGGAAGCACTGCTGCATGAGCTGCTCTCGGAGCGCGGAACGGACTGCCATGTCACACAGTTTTCAGATCCATCCGCTCTGCTTGCCGCCATAGAGCAGGGCATGTGCTGCGACCTTCTGTTTCAGGACATCTTCTTCGGCCAGGAAAAGGGGTTCCGCTGCGCCCAGATCCTGCGCGACCGAAACTACGACGCTGATCTGGTGTTTGTCACTACCAGCAAGGATTACGCCGTAGATTCCTACAGCGTCCGTGCGCTGCATTACCTGCTCAAGCCCCTCTCCCGCACGGAGTTGACGCGTGCTCTGGATTGTTTTCTGCAGCAGCGTACGCCGCGCATTCTGCACCTGACGACGCCCCAGGGCTCCTTGCGGGTCCCCATGGCGAATGTGCTCTATTTTGAGATCTACAATCACACCATTGTGATCCATCTGTCGAACGGCGACAACAGATCCTGGCGCGGCTCTCTCCAGGAGCTGGAGACCATTGTGCCTTCGGATCAGTTTGTGCGCACGCACCGCAGCTTTCTCGTGAATCTGGAGCACATCTCCGAGATCAGCCACAACCAGATCCTGCTTACCACGGGGGATACCCTGCCCGTCAGCAGAAGTGCCCTGGCGAATGTGCGCATGAGCCTGCTCTCCTTTGACCGACGCAGACACCTTTCTCCTTAGGGGCTCTGGCTTTCTTCCTTTTTCATTCCCTGTCTGTTTAAGCAAAAATCGCTCTCGACCAGAAAACCATCCCGTGTGCGCTCCGCCACCAGAACGCTGTTATATTTTTCCGCGACCGCGCGCATGGCGGCGAGTCCATACCCGTGTCCCGGGCGCCTTTTTCGCTCCTCCTGGGCCGGCGCGCTGTTGACGCACTGTATAAACAGGAACTTTCCCCGCAGGTGCATATCCACCTTAATGCGACGTTTCGTCCCCTCTACCCTTCTGCAGGCTTCTAAGGCGTTCTGCATCATGTTGCTCAGGAATACGCTCAAGTCCTCATCCGCAATGTCCAGCTCCGGCGGCACGTTCAGATGGTGCTCCTCCTGAATCCGCTCCGCACGGGCCTGATCCAGGTAGCTTCCCACGATCACGTTTACCAGCATATTCTTGCTGTACCTTCCCTCCGGGATCTGTTCCAGGTCCCCTATGACGGCGTCCACATACCGATTCGCCCGCCCGATGTCTCCGGTTTGCAGGATACCGGACAGGGCTGTCATGTGGTGGCGCATTTCATGCCGCACGGCGCTGGTAGCTTCCTCTCTCTCCAGCAGACGGTTGTAGCTTTCCAGTGTCTGCCGCGCGCGGTCCTTCAGCACGCTGTTCTGCTGTAAGGTGCTCATGGTACGGAAGATAAATTCCAGGATCACCGCGATTATCGTCATTACGGAAATCACATAGTTGACAGGCTCCATGGCAGGATCAAAGTTACCCTGCAAAAGCGGGGACCATATCCCGACCAGATAATTGCCCAGTCCATCCCAGACAATCGCCCTGTCCGCCAGATAGATGGCAAGGACCGCCGTGGCGGTCAGTCCGTAGCCGAACAGCATTTTTTTGTTCAGACCTTCTCTTTTGCTCCGGCAAAGGCTCTCCGCGCCAAGCGCCGCCGCCACTGCCAGACATACCACCATAGAACCCGGCCCGATGAAGTCCGCATTCCCGGCCTCCTTACTCATCACCGCAATCCACCAGACAGCTTCATAGGCCGACCAGAGGAGCACAGCGCCGGAAAGCGGGATCCTCCACCGCCCTTTCAGCCGCAACGCCAGATACAGGTACAGCGGGGCCATATACAAGCGGGACAGGATACTGGTGTTCAGAAACGGACCCAGATCACTGTAAAAGCCTGAAAAGGATACGCTGGCCGCTCTCAGAAACTGCATCAGAAAATACAGAGACAAAAGCAGCGTCCTGCTGTCTCCGCCGCTGTTGCGCACATCCAGAAGAAACATGGCAGCGATGAGCACCGACAGGATCGCATACAGCGTCATATTAAAGTTATCTTTCAGGCCTTTTACTACAATAGGCGCAACGTACGCCTCCGGACTGGTCAGATAAGGATACACCGGCACCAGGTCTTCGTACCCGTCCGGAAAATAGCTCACAACACTGAGCGTTTCGCCCAGGTAATCCGACGGGAGACCTATGCCAACCTGCCTCGCATTCTTCACATCCTCCGACAGTTTCCGACTGTTTTGTTCCCAGTCCTTTTGGGTCAGTCGCAGGAACTCATCGTCCCCGCGCTGCGCCTGCCCGAAATCGGTGTACAGAAGTTCTCCATCCAGGAATACTTCCACGCAGACACCTGCGCTGTACCACCCAAGCTGGGCCCCCGGGATCTCTTCCTCCATGACGCGTGTGATGCGTACCGCCGTGGTCCCCTCCGGCAGCGCCAGGGTGAACTCGTCCTCCTGGAACTGCGGTTCATACGGGCGCACCTCGCCGTTCGTCATCACTTCATAACTCCAACCGAAGCGCCCGTCCGACCAATCGCGGAGGGGCTGCTCTTCCACGTTCACTCGCCCCATCAGGGAAAAAGCGGCAAGCAGCACCGCCATTACCGCCAACAGCGCTGCCGCGCCGCAGACTGTCTTTATGTCAGTCCTCTTTTGCATCCGCTCCCCCTCTTTAAATCTCATTCCGGCATCCTTATCTCATTGCGGCGTTTCCCGCCCATTACCGGCTCGCACATCTATATCTCTGCCTTCCATAGTAAGTAGCCGTAGTCTGAAAATTCCGTTCATTTTTAGTAAACACGATATCTTTTTCTTTGTCAACGAAAGTGACACGAACTGCATTTATATGTCGTGAATGGTAAACCGATGTCCCGCTTTGAATCGTCAGATTTCGCAGATTTCGACAGCAAAAAAGGGCATCCCTCAAGTCATTTCAAATGACTTTTGGGACACCCTCTCCTTTCAGCAACTCTGTGACCGGCCGTTTCTCTCCTTTTCCTCAATGCGTCACAAAGAACATGACGGCAAAGAGCGCCGCGATCACCCATGTTCCTGCCTTTACGTTCCTTGCCTTTCCGGTAAACACGCTGATCAGCACATGAGAGATCACGCCGAAGGCGATGCCGTAAGAGATATTGTAGGTCATAGGCATCATCGCCAAAGTCAGAAACGCCGGGACTGCATCCTCTGTTTTCAGCCAATCGATCTGTCTGGCACAGTTCATCATCATGATCCCCACATAGATGAGCGCCGCAGCTGTCGCACATCCCGGTACAAGCATCGCGACCGGGCTCAAAAACATGCTGACAAAAAACAACGCTCCCGTCACCATGGCGGCCATGCCTGTCTTTCCGCCCTCCGCAATACCTGTGGAGGCCTCCACATAAGAGCTTACCGTGGATGTACCGCAGACCGCGCCGCACACGGTAGCTATGGCGTCCGCAAGCATCGCCCTGTCCATATTGGGCACTTCCCCCTCTTCGGTCAGAAGATTTCCCCTGGCACAGGCTCCGTACAGGGTGCCGATCGTATCAAACATGTCCACCAGACAAAATGCGAGCGCAGTCGTCGCGATCAATACCGCAAGCTCCATTGTGCTGTGCTCCGCCAGATAGGGCGAAAAGTCAAAGCCCTCTGTGAAGACCCTGCCGAACGCCTGCCTGCCAAAATCCCCAAACGCCGCGAACGGATTAAAATTCAGATTGTCTGTAAAACCATTATAAAATCCGGGAACCGTAAGACCAAGCAGATAATACAGCCCCGTTCCCCCGAGTATGCCCCAGAGCACGGCGCCCTTTACCCGCCTGCAGGTCAGGACCGCGATCACGATCACAGCGGAAAGTGTGACAAGCATCGGCATGATATCCTTCCACGCCACATTTCCGGAAAGAAGGTTGAAGGAGGCAAGGCTGACATAGGTGGAGGAATCTGCCACCACGATCCCGGAATCCTTAAGCCCGATGAAGGCGATAAACAGTCCGACTCCCGCCGGGATCGACACCCTTACCGGCGTCGGGATCGCTTCAAATATCTTCTTTCGCAGCCCTGTCACCGTGAGCAGGATGAACAGGATACCGTCCAGCAGAACGAGCACCAGGGCATTGGCATAGCTCAGCCCAAAGCCGAAGCACACCGTATAGACAAAGAAGGCATTGGAACCCATGGCGGACGCCTGCGCCAGCGGCAGGTTCGCCAGAAGCCCGATCAGCACCGTCCCGATGCAGGCGGAAATGGCCGTCGCGATATAGATCGCGTTGTATGACACTCCCGGCAGCTCCGCAAACATCCCGGAGTTGACCATGAGGATATACGCCATGGTCATAAAGGTGGTAGTTCCCGCCAAAACCTCCGTTTTCGCCGTAGAGCCGGCTTCCCTTACATGAAATATTTTTTCCATTGATAACATTGATCCTTGCACCCCGCTTTCTTTCTATATTTTTCTACATTATATATTTTTCTATATTCAAATTCAAGTCCGGCTGAATCACTTTCTTACGGCCTCAGCAGCAAGTGCTTCGGCCTGGTCTGAACATCAGATCCGGCTTTTCAGGGTATCCACATCCAGCATCTCCAGCGAACCGCCCAGATCTGTCAGCACCATCTGCAAACAGAACAGATCTGACGCTGTGGCGAGGAACTCCAGGATCACGTTCAGGGCCGTCATGATGGCCACGGCCTCCATGGGCATGCCCAACTGGGTGAACAGTAGCGTGTAGCAGGTGAGCGTCGACCCCGGTACCGGCGGGGCTGCGATGGCCAGCATCACGCAGATGAACAGCGCCGTCAGCAGCCACGCAGGCGTGATGGGTACGTCATAAATCTCCGCCATGCACAGACCTGCTACCAGAAACAGCACCGCCGCGCCTGGCATGTATATGACCTGCCCCAGGGGGATGCCAAAGCGGGTGATCTTCTCGTCTATGCCCAGCCGCCTTTCACAGCAGTCCTGATTGGTGGGATAGGCCGCCACAGAGGACGCGGTACTCAGGCCGATGAGGAAGGTGGGCATGGTCTTTTTCAGCACCGTCACAGGCCCGACCTTCCACCGCAGGCACACCAAAGCCAGGCTGCATACCATCACCACCGCCGTGGCCAGGACGATGACGGGGATGATCTTATAGGAGCGGGTCAAAAGCCGGAACTCGTCCCCCAGAAACATCCGGAAGACGCTGCCAAACACGAACACGGGGACCAGAGAACTGACCGCCTCCATAATGAGCTGGACCACGTAGTTGGACTGCTCCACAAATGTGGTCGCCACGGAGACCTTCTCCCCCAAAAGCAGCAGCGCTATGCCGATGAGCACCGCCACGAAGATGATCTGCAGGGGGTTGCCTTCCGTGAAGGGGGTGAAGAAGTTGGAGGGCACGATGTCCAGCACCATGTCCATCAGCTCCGATGGGTCGAAGGCCCGGCCGCCCCCTGCGGCAATGCGGAAGAAGGGCAGCACGGCCGCCCCCGCGACAACCGTCAATACGACGGTGAACAGGATGAACTTGGTGATCATCCGCTTGCCGATGCGGCCGAAGGAGGCCACGTCACCGATGCAACAAATGCCCCAGGTCACCGAGAGGAATATCATAGGTCCGGATACGGCGGTGAGAAGGCCCATGAAGGTGTCAAATATGGGTGTCACCAGCTTATCCGAAAGCGCCAGCCGGGCTGCCTCCGGCAGGAAACGGCACAGATAGCCCAACACCACCGCCAGCACCAGAGCGACGGCCAGGGAGCCCATGAGGGAGTGCTTTTTCCGCTTGGGGGTGAACAGGACGCGGTTCGTCCCGTCCTTGTACTGCCAAAGCGGCGCCAGCCCCATCTGGGCCATCATGCCCGTCAGCGCACCGCTGTCGGGCCGGTCCTCCTCCGACAAGGGGTCCATGGACGGGCCAGGCACGGTGAGCTCCACCCGCAGGGCGCGGAAACGCCGGCGGCAGCGCAGGGTGAATCCCTCCGCCGTCCCCTCGTCCCGGTACCGCAGCAGCGCCTCCTCCAGGGCCAGTCGGACCCGGAGGGCATCCTTCCGCTCCACCTTGGCGTCCGTGAGGAAGCTGTAAGCCGCCTCCGCGGCATCGTCGATGCCGGGCCCATTCAGTTCAAATCTCTCTTCTGTGTTTTCCATAGGTATTCTCCTTAAAATACAATCGTTATCGTGTTGACCCCGTCGGCATAGGCGTGGGCGCTGCTCCTGGTCCGGCTGAGAGCCAGGGCCGTGCTCAGCTCGTCTCCCTGCGTCAGCGGATCGAACTCCTTTCCCTTCCAGCGGATGACAGCCTCGCATTCGCTTCCGTCTTCCCTGCAGAGAGCGTCGAAGCTCAGACTGCACCCGTCGTCCGGCAAGGCCGGCAGGATGCTCGTCACGCACAGCTCCTCAAAGATCTGCTGATACTTGAGCGATTGCTGCGCGCCCAGCAGCTGCTTTCGGGCAAAGCGGTCGATGTCGGTCGCCGCGCCGATAAAGTCGAACTCCCTGGAGTCGATGTCAATGTGGAGGGTCTTCAGCCGGTGGACAAATGCCCGGCAGCGGTCGGTTTTCGGATGATCGAACACCTGCTCCGGCGTCCCGTCCTCGTAGACGACGCCTTCGTCCATGTAAAAGACCCGCGTCGATACATCCCGCGCAAACTTCATCTCGTGGGTCACGATCAGCATGGTCAACCCTTGCTCGGCCAGGCTGCGGATGACTGCCAGCACCTCCCCCACCATGGTGGGATCCAGCGCGCTGGTCGGCTCGTCAAAGAGTATGATCTCCGGCTGCATCCCCAGGGTGCGGGCGATGGCGACACGCTGTTTCTGGCCGCCGGAGAGCTCATCCGGATAGTTGAACGCCTTTTCCGCCAGCCCCACCTTGGCCAGCAGACGCATTCCCTGTTCATAGGCCTGCTGCCGGGTGCAGTCGAGCAGCTCCACCTGTCCCAGCATGATATTTTCGATCACCGTCAGATGCGCGAACAGGTTGAAGCTCTGGAACACCATCCCCATGCGACGGCGCACGGCGCCAAGCTGCGCCGGCTTCACGCCGGTCACCGGCTGGCCGAACACCTCAATCTGTCCTTCCGTCGGCGTCTCCAGACGGTTGATGCAGCGCAGAAGGGTGCTTTTGCCCGTACCGGAGGGCCCGATGATGGAGATGACGTCCCCTGTGTTGATGACGGCGTTGACGTCCTTCAAAGGCGTCGCGTTGGGGAAGACCTTCTTCAGATGGGAGATGGTGATGACCGGTCCCCCGCCCTGCGCGGCCTTCTTTTCTGCCGGGGCTTCCGGCAAGGGGATATTTCGGTCGACTCCCTTCGGCTCCCGGCGACGGCGGCGGGGATCGATCTTCCTCTCCACCAGTCCCAGCAGGGAGGTCAGGCACCACGCCAGCAGGAAATACAGGACTGCGGTCAGAATCAGCGGGAAGAACGCCTCAAAGGTACGACTGCGGATCAGGTCGGTCGCCTTGGTCAGGTCCTGCACCGCGATATACCCTACCACGGACGTCATCTTCACCATGGAGATGAATTCGCCCTTGTACACCGGCAGGATATGCCGCGCCGCCTGGGGCGCGATGATCTTTGTAAAGGTCTTGACCCGGCCGAAGCCCATGGCGGCCGCCGCCTCCCACTGGCCGGCGTCCACGGCGTCGATGCCGGTTCGGATCATTTCGGAGACATAGACGCCAAAGTTGATGGTGAAGCCGATGACAGCCACGGCGATCCCGTCCAGCCTCGCGCTGGCGAACACGACGTAGAACAGCACCATCAGCAGCACCAGCACCGGGATGCCCTGGATCAGCCGGACAAAAGCCGCCGTGATCCCGGAGGCGATCTTATTGCGGCTGCGGCGCAGCATGCACAGGCCGAAGCCCAGCACCGTGCCGAACAGCGCCGAGAAAATCGATATGACGAATGTGACGCCCAGGCCGGAGAGGATCATCCGCCACCGGTCTTCCTGGATGAAGTTCTTATAAAGGCTGTTTTTAAGCCCCGCCCAGAAGCCCGTTTTTTCCGCTTCTACGGCCGCGCCCGTATCTTCGCTTCGGACAACGAGCACCACGCCGCCGGAGTAATCCGGCTCGGCGAAATTCACGCGCTCCGCCCGTTCCTCCGTCACGGTCAGACCGGTGGCCGACACGTCATACATGCCGGTGGCAAGACCCGTGAAAATAGACGATATCTCCGTGCCGGTCACCTCCAGCCCGTAGCCATAGGCCTTACAGAAGCGAGCCATGATATCGACATCGTACCCGACGATCTGACCGTTCAGGATATAGCAGAAGGGCACGATATCCGTTTTCACCGCCATGTGGATGACGCCGTTTTCCGCCGGGAAGGAGGTCCAGTCCTCCACTGCCTTTTTGCTCTCGTCGGCGCCCAGCCAGATCCCGTCGATCTCCTCCAGGGTGCCGTCCGCCCTGATCTGCTCCAAAAACTCGTTATACTCGTCCCGCAGCGCAGCGCCGCGCTCGGTCTTTGAAAAAGCGGCGGCGTAGCTTTCCTCCACCAGCACGTCGGGCAGATAGGTCACCGCCTGGTTTTCCAGACACAGCGTACGGGCAATGGGTTCGTCGATCAAAAACCCGGCGATCTTCCCCTGTTCCACCGCCAGGGCCAGATCCGGGATCTTATCGTAATACTGCTTGTCCGCATCGTTGATGAGATTGTCGGTATGGGCGTCAAAGCTGGAGCCAGTCAGCACGCCGACGGCCTGTCCGTCCATCTGACGGATGTCAGTGATCGCCTCGCTTTTCCCGCCGCTTTTCGCACAGCCCGCAAGAAGCAGACCTAGAAGAAGAATTGGCAAAAACCAGTAAAAGCGAAATTTTTGTTTTTTGAATATTTTATTGTTTTCCTTCATGACACACTCCTTTTCAACTTTTTCTCATCAAGCATCCCGACGCCCTCCGCCGCGAGCGCTACCTGAACCTGCAGGCAGGCCTGGCCAGCGGCCGTCATAAAGAAGTCCATGATCACGTTGATCGCAGCCGCCAGGGCAAGCGCCTCATCAGGAATGCCAAGCTGCGCAAACATGACCGTGAACACGGAAAGAGGTCCGCCGGGGATCGGCGGCACCGCCATGGAAAGAAGCCCGATCGTCAGGACCGACATGAACAGGAACAGCGGCGTGATGGGAATGCCATAAGACTCCGCCATGCACAGGTCCATAATAAAAAGGCCTACCACAAAGCCCGGCTTGTAAAGAACCTGTCCCAAGGGGATGGCGAAATCCGCGATCTTTTTCGGGATGCCAAGCTCCTTTACACACGTCTCCAGATTCGTCGCCAGGGCGGCGGCCGAGGAGGCCGTCGTCAGAGAGATCAGATAAGCCGGCAGCGCTTTCTTCAACAGCAGACCAGGGCTGACCTTCAGCCGAAACGCCGCCCAAAAGATATAAAACAACGGCAGGATAAAGCACGCCGGTATCGCGAGCACAAACACCTTGAACAGGCTGGAAAATCCGCTGTCAAAATCAGATATGACAAGGTTAAACAGGCTTAAGAAC
The DNA here is from genome assembly GCA_947627365.1 of uncultured Lachnospiraceae bacterium. Lineage (GTDB taxonomy): Bacteria > Bacillota > Clostridia > Lachnospirales > Lachnospiraceae > Choladousia. The sequence goes on from CANQVT010000013.1 coordinate 45,323, forward strand.
ACAAACAGCGGGATGATCTTCCCCAGCATTCCCATCAGAAACTGTACCGCGTCGTACATCTGCATCAGGGTATTTTGAGCCGTCGTCACCCGCTCGCCCAATATCAGCAGGGCGATTCCCACGCAAATGCCCAGAAACACAAGCTGCAGCGCGTTTCCATTCAGGAATGGCGACACGATATCCGAGGGCACGATCTCCAGCACCATCTGATAGATGTCCGAAAAATTGCCGGAGATCTTATCGCCCGCCGTGGCGACCGGGAACAGCAGGCTGCCCGCCAATGCCATGACCACCGCCAAGGCGAATATCCCAGCGACCATTCTTAAGATCAGCTTTCTGCCGATCTTTCCTACCATCGTGAGATCGCCGATGCTCACGATACTACAGCAGATAGCCAGAAACACCAGCGGCGAGGACACTGCGCGGAGCGCTCCCAGGATCATGTTGAACAGAGGTTGCGTGACCGCAAGGGCCGTTGTCTGTATGCCCGGGAACCGCCTTGCGGCTGCGCCCAGAAATGCTGCCAGAAACACCGCAGCCAAAAGCAAAGCCACCTGTCCCATGGACGACTTTTTCTTCCGGGGATTGCAGGTCAGGCAGTTTTTCCCGTCCTTATAAACGTATGTAAACGACAGCCCTGCCTGAGAGAGCATACGGCTGCTGAGCAGGAATGTCTCGTCATCCTCCCATGCGTCGTCCATGGCCGGGCCATCTACGCTGACTTTCAGAAAAACCCGCCCAAATTTCTGTCCGCAGTCCACGTGGACCAAAGCTCCCCTCAGGGACGCAAGCCAGACGCCAAGAATCTCCTCCAAGGACAGACGCAGGCGGATGATATCCTTTTTATCCGCTCCTGCCTCAGAAAGCGTCTGCACGCAGATTTCGGACACTTCGTCAATCGTCTGTTCCGACAGATTGAATTTTTTACTGTGATTGCTTACCATACCTATACCCATTTACCTTCCGTAACTACCATTTTTATGTCTCCCAACTCTTTTTCATCGTCAAACGGTTCATCCCCTCCGAATACTCGTATATCACATCATCCATTGTTTTCTTCACCATAAAAATGCCAAGTCCGCCTATTTCTCTCTCATCCGCCGAAAGGGTTGTGTCAGGGTCTTCCTTATCCAGCGGATTGTATGGGCTTCCGTTGTCCACAAATACCAACGTGATCCTGTTTTCACTAACCGAGCACTCTAATTCTGCTTTCGTTGCGTCGCTGTAACGCTGAATATTGGAATATATCTCATCTGCCACAATGTTCATCTTCACAGCAATTTTCATGGGCACTTCAGCCTCTGCAAGCGTCTTCTCCACAAAGGACACCACGGCTTGCATGGTATCTTCCCGCGGATCGACTATGATGCTTTGCTTTGGCGTAAGGCGAAGGCAGAGCATGGTCATATCGTCAAACTGGGGCGCTTCTCCCACAAAAGCATCTACATCCTGTTTCACGCCCAGGCAGATTTCTTTTGCGCTCGCTCCCGTCATCCTGTCCAGAACAGCCTTTAGCCTGGCATCGCCGTAGAGACTGTTGTTGGCATCCGTTGCCTCGGTCACGCCGTCCGTATAAAGGAATATTTCGTCTCCCGGCATAAGTTTTAATTCACCGTTTTCGTACTTCACACCCTCCATGCCCGCCAGGACAAAATCGGGACGAGTCTTAAAATATTCAAACTTTCCGTCCTGATGTCTGACAAGCGGTGGATTATGTCCCGCGTTTGCAAAATATACTGTATGTGTCCTAAAATCCAGAATTCCCATCCAGCAGGTCACAAACATTTCCGCCTCGTTATTCTCGCATAAATCCGCATTGGCCCTTGTCAGAATCCTTGATACGTCGCTCTCCTTGTCGGCATAGCTTTTGATCAGCGTTTTTGCTTTCATCATAAACATTGCCGCGGATATTCCCTTGCCAGACACATCCGCAATCAGAAACGCCAGACGGTTTTCGTCAAGCAGATAAAAGTCGTAAAAGTCTCCTCCCACCTCTTTTGCCGTATCCATAGTCGCGTGGATGTCAAAATCTGTCCTGTCCGGATAAGGCGGAAATACACAGGGGAGTGTGGAAACCTGGATCGTCTTCGCAAATTCCAGTTCCTTGTCTATCCTGGCGGCCGCCTCTGCGATATATCCTTTCAACGTATGTACCGTGGAATTGATGTCGTCGGACAGTGATACAAATTCCTCGTTGCTCCGCACATCCACGGTTACATTCAGGTTTCCGCCCGTGATCTCTTCCAAAGAGCGGTTGATCTTCTGGATGTTCTCTACCACCAGCTTTTTTACCAGGAAGTAGATCAATACGAACAGAGCCGCAAATACCATGATTTCAATAAACACCGTGGTATATAATTGCATATTGCGGTTAAAAGCAACCTCTGACTTTGGCAATGCTCCTATAATATAATATCCTTCCGTGACGCCGTACATCACATAACAGCTTTTTTCGAAAACCGATTCTGTGAGTATCTGCCATTCTCTCCCGAATTTTTCAGAAGAAACGTCATAGTTATCCTCATCCGGCGTCAGTTTGATCCCTGTCACATCAAGAGACATCCCCTCATGTCCACCCGGGTCGCTCACGAGGCGGAAATCTTCATTCGCTATGAGCATAAATCCGTCTTCGCCCACATGGCGGTTTCTTGTGAGTCCGACCACCTGTCCGTCAATATCTGCCTGAAACCGTTCTGAATTATATCCCACCTGCACAAAACCGCCGTTATCTAAAACGGCTCCCGCATATTTCATGGAAACACCCGCGTTACGGGAAATGGCCTGATAGCGCTGCACAAGCTCCTTTTCCCCATGAAGCAGCGCTATAAATTCGTTCGACTGCTCGCCGCTTGTCATGTCAAATCCAAGATACTCGGGTGTCGTACTTGCGATAATGATGCCATTTTCGTCAATAATATTGATTTCCGATACATCGTGAGCCTCAAGCAGGGATAAAAGAACCGTTTCCTCATAATCCCCGCTCTGCTCTAAGTCATCCCGTATCTCCCTTGTCAGCTCTAAAAGATTTTCATCTGAAGCATCGTTAATATCCGACCTGACATCTTCAATATAGAGGGAGAGCATCTTCTCCGCGTCATTCATCGCAAGCCTTGTCTGCAGTACATAGATAAACAGGCTGGACACCGAAAATGCCAGCACGACACAGAGCAGCAGCCATCGTGAAAAGGTCTGCGCAAGCTGATACCTGTTTTTTCCTCGGGCTTTTTTTAACTCGCCCGCCAGGGCGGATACCACCAGCATGGCCAGAGTCACCGCCCCCGCATTCAGGACGACCATTGGAAGGGTACATTTCTCTACCAGTTGAAATGCCCTGTGTACATCCTCCATATTTATGAGGAACACCATAAGCATGTTTACCACTTCCACCACGACCCCCGCCGCCAGGCCATAGTACCAGAAAGGACGTTTGTTGTCAAACATCCATTTCCGCAGCGCAGCGCCCAGCAATCCTGCAAGAAGGGTGGTGAGGCTCGCTCCGATTCCTGTGTATACCCCTGCTCCCCATATCGCCGCAAAAAATCTCCATGCACCTCCGATAAAACCTGCAAAAATGCCCGCCGGCACACCGAAAACCAATCCGGCGCACAATGGGGCAGCATCCCTCGCACTGATCAAGGCTCCATCCACCTGGGAGCCAAACTCTGTGCTCAAAATGGCAAGCAGTCCAAATACAAAGCCATACACGCCCTGCTTTGCTTTCCCAGACAGCTTTGAAAAGCCTGTTGCCCTATTACACCAATAGAACAAGGCGGACACTATGGCGGGACACAGGGCTGCCAACCCAAGTTGTATGTATAACATGGAACGCCTCCTCCACAAAAAGAGCTTACTCAATCGTTAAAATATCTGAAAAACCTGTGACCTCTTCAAGAGCGGAATCCATCCAATCGCAGGACGGCATAAAGCTTCTGTCCGTGTAGGCATCCTCCGCCACGTCCGAAAGATTTTTTACGGTAATATCCTGTTCGGACATAACCTGCTCCTGCGTCACCACCACGGACGGGATCTCCATCCACATTCCCGGGCTTTCACAATAACTGGAAGCTGCCTTGATGTCGTCATACTGTCCGGCCATTTCCAAAGCCAGCACCCGGCAGGCAAACTCTCCGTTCAGCGTCCAGTTGGTCGTGGCGCAGGCCTTCCAGTTTTTGCCCTCCGCCATGAGCTGAATATCCTCGTCACAGAGATCTACCGATACCATGGGAATATCGCTGCCCATTTCCTGCAAGGCTTGATACACTCCCCTGGCATAAGTGTCATAGCAGCACCATATCGCGTCTATTTCATCGTCATCGTATTTCCCAATGATCTTCTCCGCCACTTCCTGCATGGAAGATTCGGGGCTTAAGTGGTCCTCCGGGGCCATCTGCTCCAGCGTCCTGATCCTCCCCTCCGTCTCGTAAGGCTGATAGCCCGCCTGGCGGCGGTCAAAGGCAATGATGTAGTTTTCCTCCTGTACCTGCAGGATATTGACCGCTTCGTTTTTCTCCGCTTTGTCCGGATACATGGCCAGGATCTCCTCCACCAATGCCGCCGCAAGTCCAGAATCCTGCTGGAATAGCTGGACCACGCCGTCGATCGCTTCCGTTTCCCCGTTTTCATTTCTGAAAGAGGTGTCAAAGGTCGCTATCTTCAGATCCGGGTATTCTTCCAGCACGCCCGCCAGAAATTCCCACGCATAGTCGACTCCGCCATGAGACACCAGCAGTCCGTCATAGCCGTCTTTCGCGCATTGCAAAATTCTGTCTTTCCATTCCTCGTCGCTGTCCTCACAGAAAAAAGTGTCCGCCTCCATGCCGAGGGCTTCCGCCGTCCTGGTAAAGGACTCCGACCACAGCTCAAAAATGGGCGAGGAAGACATATACATGATATATGCTACTTTTTTCCCTTCCACCGGACTGTTTTCCTTTGAAGCGAAGCCTGTCAGACAAGTAACTGTCAAGACGGTCGCCACAAACATTGCGATTATTTTTTTCATTCCTGATCTCCTTCCTGGTTCTTTAAATATTCCGCAAACTCATCTGTTGTCATGGTAAACGCGATCTCTGTCCGTGACGGGTCGCGCACCAGAAATTCCGTCAGCCCGTATTCCTGCGTTCCGCCCCAATCGTAGGTATAGCCCAGTCTTGTCCAGGGGTAATCGCTTTCAAAATAAGAAAACAGGATGTTGGAATCAAACCATTCTTTCCACTCTCCG
>CANQVT010000014.1 GCA_947627365.1 uncultured Lachnospiraceae bacterium
TGTAGATGAAACCATTAATAGAACTGGTGGTCTCCTAATTTTGTACCTTTTCCGGAACCCGTGTTGAAGTAAAGGGCGTCTCCGATCGGGTTCTCTCCGCTGATAGCCGCTGCTGCCGCATCATAACAGGCGCTGGGGACGCCGTTTGCCAATGCGCTTGCGAGTCCGCCGCTCGAAGCCGGCGTGAACTGGCCACTCTGATAGATGACCTCGCTGATCGAATTCGGGAACAACGGACTGTTTACACGGTTCATGACAACCGCTCCTACTGCAACCATGCCGTCGTAACTCTGGTTGCCCGCCTCGCAGTAGATCAGCGCCGCGAGCAGGGAAGTGTCATCTGAGCCTGCCGAAGCCGTCTGGGAAGCGTCTCCTGAGCCGTCATCCGAATAATCTTCGACGGAATCGGAGTAATCTGCCCCGCTGCCATCCGAGCTTCCGTCGGAAGTTCCGGTCTGCGTCGACATCGGCGTCGCGATTGCCTCGTTTACCGGGTTCCACCACGCATCGTAGAGAATGCCGGTACCGGAATCATAGTACAGCCCGGTGCTCGCATCGTAATAGATCCCCGTCGCCGCATCGTAATAGCTCTCTGTGCCTGTGCCGCTCGTATCCGTGTAGGCATCGGTCGTTGTGTCCGTATAGGAAGCTTCTGTGTAGGTTGTATCCGTGTAAGATTCTTCTGCGTAAGTTGTGTCTGTATAGGAATCATCCGCGTACTCCGTGTCAGTATAAGAATCGTCTACGTAACTCGTATCATCTGTATAGCTCACGTCAGTGTATGGATCATCCGTGTACGTCTCATCCGCATATGTTGTGTCTACATACGTCGTATCCGCATAAGACTCGTCCGTATATGCCGCCTCACCGCTACCGTCATCCGAATCGATCCCCCCGACCGAATCCGTGTCCAAATATGCATCGTCCACGGCCACCGCCGTATCCAGCAGGAGCACTCTGGAAACGTCCTCCGCAGAGACATAGGCTATGCTGTCCGCGCCGTTCTGCACCTGCAGCCAGTGTCCCTCATCCTGCGTCAGGATAAAGGAATCGCCATATGTAAGAGAATCCAGCACCTGAGACCCTCCGTCCGCCCCGGAATAGAGCTTGACGTCATTCCAGGTCGTCGCGACGCCCTCCACGCCATGACCCTGCGCGAGCGCCTTCGCGTCCTCGCCATAGACCAGATATTCATTCTTCACAAAGCCGGTCAGCCCGCCGGAGCAGATCTCCGTCCACTCCTCGCCGCGGTTAATCACCCACGCCGCGCCGCCCTGGTAAAGGCAGCCGATCACCTGACTGTCCTCGTCCGCCGCGCTGCGCACATTGACGCCGGTGCTCACCGTATCGTCGTTCGTAAGCGCGATCTCATCCCAGGCAGCTTCCTGCTGATAGGGAAACGCGATCGAATTTTCCCGCGCCATCGCCGTGCCGCCCAGCGTCAGGCTCATACCCATTACCGCCGCTGTACAGACCACGTATTTCTTCCTTCCTCTCATAATCATTATCTCCTCCCACGTCAAATCGAGAAGCAACGCTTCATATTTGCCTTACGCGTACCACTCACAGCTTACTTTACCGAGAGCGCTACATTTCTGTTAAATTTATTACGTAATTATTAACTTATGTTACGACTGTATTGTAATCTTTTTAATAAGTTTTGTCAACTACTTGTTTTAAAATTAACCTTTGGAAAGAATTTCCACAAAAGCAAAGCGAAAAAAAGGCCCGCCCGGAGATCCAGGCGAGTCTTAAAAATTGTCTGTTCAGCCGCGCCTCTGCCGGTTCGCCTCGTACATCAACACGGAAGCGGCTACGGCAGCGTTCAGCGATTCCACCTGTCCGCACATTGGAATCCGGATGTACGCGTCGGCAAGCTCTGCCGTCTCCTGCGTCAGCCCGCGGCTCTCATTGCCGATCAAAAAAGCGGACGAGCCGCGATAGGATATTTCATCGTAAAACTTTTCACCCTTTAGGTGCGCCGCGTACAGCCGCACGCCCCTGCGCTTCAACCGGTCCAGGTCCCCCTGCCAGTCCTGAGAGTAACAGAACGGCACACGGTAGACCGAGCCCATCGTCGAGCGAATCACTTTCGGATTATAGATGTCCACGCAATCCCGGCTCAGCATGATTCCGGTAACGCCGGCCCCCTCCGCCGTGCGAAGGATCGTGCCGAGATTGCCTGGATCCTGGAGATTTTCAAGTATCATAATGAGCGGCGCACCCGCTGCGTTTCTCTGATTGTCCGCTGTCTCTGATATATTTTCCGAAATTGTATCCGGACTGCGTCCCTCCAGCAAGTCGTTGAGTGCATAGCGCCGTCTGCGCACAAGGCACAGAACGCCCTGCGGCGTCTTCGTGTCCGATACGCTCTCAAACGCACGGTCGGACAACTCCGTGAGCGGATCCACGCCCTCGAATACGGAAGGATTCTTCCGAAGAAAGCTCTCGGAGACATACGTGTGGATCAGCCTGTCCTTCGGAGCCTCGCGGTACATCTTGATGCCTTCCACGACAAAGACATCCTGAAGTTCCCGTTCTTTTGCCTTTTTCTGCAGCAGCTGCAGCTGCTTTACCTGTGGGTTGGATGTACTTGTAATCATACTACCTCTATCTATTGCCATGCCGCCGCCGACCGCCCTCGCTGCGCTCAGGCTATCCGCTGCTATAGCAGCTTCTGTCTGTGGCGCACTGGGCGTCGTGTAGCGCCCGATGGCGCGTAGGTCACAAGGAATCCTCCCGCACACGGGTTCCTCCTTATGACAATTTCCGCCCATCTCGCAAAACTGGTTAAATGGCCATCGCTTTCGCGACGCGTACCATGTATTCCGGCAAATTCTTCTGCATAGCGAGCGCCTCATCAATGTCCAAATCCACATACTGTCCTTCGCGGAACGCCACAACGCGGTTTGATTTTCCCTGAATCAGAAGATCCGCCGCGAGCGCACCCATCACCGTGCCATATACACGATCGCGGCAGGTCGGGCTACCGCCTCGCTGCATGTGTCCGAGGATTGTCGCACGGGTCTCCAGCCCGGTCGCTGCCTCGATCCTGCGGGCCATACTCGTGGAATGCCCGATGCCTTCTGCGTTGATAACAATGTGGTGCTTCTTGCCGCGCTTGCGGTTCTGGATGATGTTGTTGATCAGAACCTGCTCATCGTAATCGTACTGCTCCGGGAGAAGAATATCCTCCGCGCCGTTCGCGATGCCGCACCAAAGCGCGATATAACCGGCGTTGCGCCCCATGACCTCTATGATGCTGCAGCGCTCATGGGAGGTCGAGGTATCACGCACCTTGTCGATTGCGTCCATCGCCGTGTTCACCGCCGTGTCAAAGCCGATCGTGTAATCCGAGCAGGCGATGTCCAGATCGATCGTGCCCGGCACGCCGATCGTATTGATGCCGCGGGCCGCCAACTGCTGCGCGCCGCGGAATGAACCGTCACCGCCGATCACCACGAGACCATCAATCTCATGCTTCCGGCAGATCTCCGCCGCCCGATCCTGTACCTCCGGCCTCTTGAATTCCAGACATCTGGCCGTATAGAGGATCGTGCCGCCCTTCGAGATCGAATCTGAGACAGACCGCGCGGTCAGATCGACGATCTCTTCATTCAGAAGTCCTCTGTAGCCCTGATAAATTCCTTTTACATTGATTCCCTGCGACAGCGCCTTGCGAACTACTGCGCGAATCGCTGCGTTCATGCCCGGAGCGTCGCCTCCGCTTGTCAGTACGCCTATCGTCTTCACCTTATCAGCCATATTTGTCTCCCCTCTTCGTGTTTAGTTCACATATTGGCTATCCGGACGCCGAAGGAGCCGATATGCGTGCCCACCGCAAACACGTTGTTCTCCTTGATTCGCTGCGCCGCTTATGGACAGCTGTCTCCGCAAACTCGCTTCGCTCAGACATGCTCCGACAGCTGTCGCTATGCTCGCGAATCCTGCGTCGAACTGCCTATCGTTTGCGTGCGGGCACGCAACATCCGGCTTTCCTGCGGCTGCTTGTGATAGAAGCATAATTCGCTGATTTATTCTGCAAAAATGCAAGAGTATAAATGCTCTGTTGCAGGGCGTCCGGGTTTTGTGCACTAAACACGAATTAATTTATTGCCATTCTAAAGCATTTTCTGTAAGATTGCAAGAAATTTACTTCTGCACAAGTTTCACATTCCCGGGGCCGAAGATCTCCGCGAGCTGCGCGATCATCGCGTCATCTGCCTGCACAGTCCAGTTGTCGCCGAGCCTGCGGACCGCCCGCTCGCTGCGCACGTAGATCACGACGTGATCCTTCCCTTCCGAATGCCGCAGCACATCGAAAAGCTCCTGCTCGCGCGCCTGATATTCCTGCTTGTCCGCGAACTGCACCCAGAGCTCGCGCGGGATCTCCTCAAACGGCCAGATCTTCTCGCAGATCAGCTTGCTCGGCTTGTCCTCCTCGCAGCTCACACGGCCGCGCACAAACACCTTGCGATCCTCCGTCAAAAGCTCGTGATTCTTCTCATAGCTTTTCGGGAATACGATCACCTCTGCGCTGCCGACCAGATCCTCAATATTCAGAAACGCCATCGTCTGATTGTTCTTCGTGTATTTGATCTTTCTGCTCGTGATCATGCCGCCGATGATTGCGGTGCTGTTGTCCGTAACCTTGGAGGCTCCCGTCTCCTCATCAAGGGCAAAGTCCGAGGTCACGTTCGTGATGCCACGCCGCCACACAGTCTCATATTTCTCGAGCGGATGCCCGCTGACATAGATGCCGAGCACCTCCTTCTCATAGGCGAGAAGCTCTTCTTTATCAAACTCACCGACATCGGGAAGCTGTACCTTATAATCCTTCTTCTCCTCGTCTCCCATCAAGTCGAACAGGGACATCTGGCCGGAAATTCCTCGCCTCTTCTCCTGTGCAACCTGATCAAGAATCTCTGCGTATACCTGAAGAAACTGCCTGCGGGTTCCTCCCAGACTGTCCATCGCTCCTGACTTGATCAGGCTCTCAAAGGTGCGCTTCGTGACATCCTTACTGCCCGCCACACGCTCGATAAAATCTGAGATATTTCTGTATGCTCCATGCGCCGCGCGCTCCTGCACGATCGTCTCGATGACCGGACGACCGATGCTCTTGATCGCAGAAAGTCCGTAACGGATGTTCTTTCCATCCACCGAGAAATTGCCCTCGCCGACGTTGATGTCCGGCGGCAGGATGCCGATCCCCATCTGGCGGCAGGTCAGCGTGTACTCCGCCACTTTCGACGGATTATCGATCACAGAGGTCATAAGCGCCGCCATAAATTCGACCGGATAATAATATTTCAGATACGCCGTCCGGTACGACACCACCGCGTAGGCCGCCGCATGCGACTTGTTGAACGCGTACTTCGCGAAATCCGTCATCTCATCGTAGATCTTGTTCGCCGTGCGCTCGTCGATCCCGTTTGCCACACAGCCAGGCACGCCCTCTTCCGGGTTGCCGTAGACAAAATTCTGGCGCTCCTTCGCCATCACGGCAGCCTTCTTTTTCGACATCGCCCTTCGCACAAGATCGCTGCGCCCGAGCGTGTAGCCGCCGAGGTCACGCACGATCTGCATGACCTGCTCCTGATAGACGATGCAGCCATAGGTCGCCTCCAGGATCGGCTGAAGCTGCGGGCAGTCGTAGGTAATCTCCTCCGGGTGGTTCTTCCCGCGGATGTACTGCGGAATGAAATCCATCGGTCCCGGCCGGTACAGAGAAATCCCGGCAATAATATCTTCAAGACTCTGGGGCTTGAGTTCCTTCATGAAGCTCTTCATCCCCGCGCTCTCAATCTGGAACACGCCGTCCGTCTTACCTGTCCCGATCGAATCCAGCACTGCCTTGTCGTTATAATCAATCTCCTCCATCACGATCTTCTTCCCGCTGCTCTTCTCGGCCAGCTCCACGGCGTTCTGAATCACCGTCAACGTCCGCAGTCCCAGGAAATCCATCTTCAGAAGACCCAGCTCCTCGAGCGTCGTCATCGTGAACTGAGTCGTGATCGTCCCGTCGGAGCCGCGCGAGAGCGGCACATACTCGTCCGCCGCCTTCTGGCAGATCACGACGCCCGCCGCGTGCATCGACGTATGCCGTGGCAGGCCCTCGAGTCTCTTCGACATGTCGATGAGCTGATGAATCTTCTCGTCGTTCTCGTACATCGCGCGCAGCTCCTGACTCATCGTCAGCGCCTTGTCGATCGTGATGTTCAGCTCCTGTGGTACGAGCTTGGCAATCGAATCACACAGCGCGTATGGCAAGTCCATCACACGCCCCACATCGCGAATGACGCCGCGCGCTGCCAGCGTACCGAAGGTGACAATCTGCACGACACGATCCTTGCCGTATTTGCGCACGACATAGTCGATGACCTCCTGCCTGCGTTCAAAGCAAAAGTCAATATCAATATCGGGCATCGACACACGCTCCGGGTTCAGGAAACGCTCGAACAGCAGATTGTAGCGGATCGGGTCGAGCTGCGTGATGCCGAGCGTGTAGGATACGATACTCCCGGCCGCCGATCCTCGTCCCGGGCCTACGCTGATGCCGTGTTCCCGCGCGTAGCGGATGAAATCCCAGACGATCAGGAAATAGTCGACGTAGCCCATCTTCTGGATGACGGAGAGCTCATAGTCCAGCCGCTCCCTGTGGGTCTCGGCCTCCTCTCCGTACAGCCTCTTAAGCCCCTCGTCGCAAAGCTTATTCAGATACTCCCAGGCCGTGTACGGCGCGGGCACGTCAAACTGCGGCAGCTTCGTCACACCGAACTCAATATCCACTTGACAGCGCTGCGCGATCCTGTAAGTGTTCTCAAGCGCCTCCGGCGCATAGGGAAACAGCTCCGCCATCTGCTCGGGCGACTTCACGTAATACTGCCCGCCCTCGTAGCGCATGCGATCCTCGTCCGCGAGCTTTTTACCGGTCTGGATACACAGCAGGATATCGTGCGCCTCCACGTCGTCCTCGTAGGTGTAGTGAACGTCATTCGTCGCGACGAGCGGGATTCCCGTCTCCTTGCTCATGCGCAGAAGCTGCTGATTGACCAGCTTCTGATCCGGGATGCCGTGATCCTGCAGCTCGAGGAAATAATTGTCCTCCCCGAAGATCCCGCGGTACTTCAGCGCGATCTCCTTCGCCTCCTCGTACATCCCGCGCGCCAGATAGCGCGGCACCTCGCCTGCCAGACAGGCGCTGAGCGCGATGATGCCCTCGTGGTATTTCTCCAGGAGCTCCAGATCGACACGCGGCCGGTAATAGAAGCCCTCCACAAATCCCATAGAGACGATTTTGATCAGATTCGCGTAGCCTGCGTTGTTCTCGGCAAGCAGCACCAGATGATAGTATCGGCTTTCGTCGTTCCCGGTCTCGCGGTCGAAGCGCGAATTCGGCGCAACATACACCTCGCAGCCGAGAATTGGATTAATCCCGGCTGCCTTCGCTTCCTTATAAAAGTCAATCGCTCCGTACATCACGCCGTGGTCGGTGATCGCGGCCGAATCCATGCCGAGCTCCTTCACACGCGCGACGTACTCCTTTATCTTATTCGAACCGTCCAGCAGGCTATACTCCGTGTGGACATGCAGATGCGTAAAATTCACGGCGCTCTCCTTCACTTTAAATAAGGCCGCGTTCCAGTCAACACTTTCGGCAGTCCCTTTCACATATTTTCAGAATATCAGAACCGTTATTTCGTCGCGATAGCCTCTATCTCAAGCAGGACATCCTTCGGAAGCCTTGCCACCTCCACACAGGAACGCGCCGGGAAAACCCCGGTAAAATACTTCGCGTAGATCTCGTTGATCGTAGCGAAATCATTCATCTCCTTGATGAATACAGTCGTCTTAACCACCTGTTCCATGTTCGTGCCGCTCGCTTCCAGCAGCGCCTTCATATTCGAGAACGCCTGATTCGCCTGCGCCTCGACGCCCTCCGGAATCTCTCCTGTCGCCGGGTTCACCGGTATTACGCCCGAGGTGTAGACTACACCGTTCAGCTCGATCGCCTGCGAATACGGCCCGATCGCCGCCGGAGCCTTGTCTGTGCTGATTGCTTTTTTCATATAAAGTCCTCCTGTCTATGTTGTTATTCTCTGTCTTCCTTTCGATGATATCTTTCTTTCGCCTCTTCCGGATCGCAATCTGCCTTGTTTTTTCCGAATCGCACTCCACGCGCTTACAGCCGCCGGATCTTCCCGTCCCGGATCTCCACCCGGCCCTGCTTCATGAGCCGCCCTACCGCACGCTTAAACGCATTCTTGCTCAGACCGAACTCTCGCTTGATGACCTCCGGAGACACCTTGTCGTCAAACGGGAGCACGCCGTCGTACTCGTCGATCACCTGCAGGATATCCTCCGCGTCGTCATCCATCTGGAGATAGGCCTTCTCACGGATGCTCAGATCCAGCTTGCCATCCTCCTTCACACCCGTAACCCGCGCCCGCACGGTCGCTCCGACGCGCAGCGCATCCGTAACCTCGTGCTTCGGGATCAAGCCGGAATAACGGTCATCCACCGCCACAAACGCGCCAAAATTCCCGCTCAGCTCATAGACGCGCCCGCGCACCTGATCTTCGATCTGGTACGGAGAGCTTTTGCTGAGATAGGGATAGACCTTCATCGTCGCACACAGGCGGCTGCTCTTATCTATGTACAGCGCGACCACACACTCATCTCCCGGATAAAGCCTCGCGGTCTGCTCGTGAAACGGGAGCAGCAGATCCTTCTCCAGTCCCCAGTCGAGGAACGCGCCGATCTTCGTGACGTCCTTCACCTTCAGAAGCGCCGTCCGTCCCAGCGTCAACAGCGGCTCGCGCCGCGTCGCGATCATCCTGTCCTGAGAATCCTTATAAAGAAACACCGTGATCCGGCTGCCGCAGTCCATCTCAGCCTCTACTTCCTTCTTCGGAAGCAGCACACGCTCCTGTGCGTCGCGATTCTCGGCCAGATACACGCCGAAGTCAACTTTTTTTACGATCTCAAGCTCCTGCCTTTCTCCTATACGAAGCATATCGTCTCCTTGTCTTCTTTTTTCGATTTTCCCTCGCGGCCCGTCGTTCTTACTGTTTGTCCCGCGTCCTGTCACATTTATCCTTATGAAGACCTGCTCATGCCGACATTTCAACGGGAATACACGACAATCGCGTACGGCTTTCCGGCCTCATCGCACAGACCCACTGCGAACGAACCTTCCTCCCGGTGCACCATCGGAACGATCACATCATGAAGCTTCGCCTGGGCTCGATACTCAACACGCAGAGTCGACGCATCAAAGTCCTCCGGCAGGAACTCCTCCGCCATGCTGATATACTGCCCGTTGTTGACATGGTTGTTCGTGTCCAGATGATGCCTTGCCACCGGAAAGGCTTCCATTGCCACACATTCCTGCAGCTGCGGCATCTGAATCTTCCGCGGAAAGCTTGTCATCTCCAGCGGCGTCTCCATCTGATAGCCGGAAATATCCTCCGGAAGCACCTTCGCCGGCTTTCCGGATTCCATGTCCATAAATGCCCATATACTGTTCGCCTTTACAAGATACGCGCCTGCCTCGTCCAGCAACGTGAAATTGCGGTATCCGTAAAATGCCTTGAATTCATACGGCCAGGTCTGCACCGTGATGCGCTCCCCGAGCAGCGGCCTTCGCAAGATCTCTATCTGCCAGGACAGGATCATCCATGCGCGCTTCTTCCCTTTCAGATAATCGATCCCATTCCCGCACGCCTCCGACTGAAATGTGGAACAGTCCTGAAAATAATCAATGATCGCACCATGCGTCAGCTTCCGATCCAACCCGGTCTCACTGTAGCGCACTCTGCTTTCAAACTGATATGCCATAGGATACCTCCGTTTCATAAGCCGCATCAACCGATATTCCGCCCAATACGACTCATTCGCTTCACGGAGATAATATCACGAACGTTCCAGCTTTTCAAGCTGTGAGTTGATCTTCTGCCAGGCGGCATCCTGACCCATCTTGTCTGCTGAAACCTCCTGTGCTGACGTGCATGATTTCGACGCATTCTGAGCTACGTTCTCCGGATCGCCTTCTGTACATCGCAATCTCTCGCAATAAGAACGATACTGCTCCGGAAATTCTGCAATCAGCCTCTCAAGCTGACGGACTCCACCGATCCCCTCACATTTTTCTGCACAACGGTCAAAAAGCTCCTGCGTCATCGGAACGATCCCATGCACTGCCTGCAATTCCTCCTGGGACAGTTGAATCGTCACGTCCATAAACTCTCCAAACGTTTCTTCTCTTTGCCTTTGTATCCCATTTTGTTTCATTCCTCAGAGTCCTCCCTTTTGCGTGTTCGTTCCCTATTATAGATATATTTTTCAGTATGTTCAATCCCAAATTTGCCATTGATAATGGATATGATATCAGGACAACGATCCAGCCGCAACACAACGTTGCGGACACATTATTTTACTAAGGAGAAAACCATTGATCAGCTATGAAGCCTTGTGGAATACGATGAAAACGCGTGGAATTACGACCTATACCCTCATAAACAAATATGGTATCAATCCCCGAACAATCAACAACCTTCGTCATAACCAAAGCATTACCATGATTACGTTGGAGCGCCTATGCATCATTTTGGACTGCAATCCTAATGAGGTTGTATCGTTTAAAGAGGACATTTGATGTGCAAAATCCTATAACGCAAAAAAGGAGCACCCATCCGGATGCTCTCTAGCAGGGCTACAAGGATTCGAACCTTGAAATGACGGAGTCAGAGTCCGTTGCCTTACCGTTTGGCGATAGCCCTCTATTCACATGCAGTTCTCACATGCAAATGGTATTATAGCGCATGTTCTTCTTTATTGCAAGCACTTTTTTCAAATTCTGAGTGCTAACTTCCGCAAAATATGGTACACTACTCTACAAACACGTTTCCCGGAAAAAATGTATCGTTACCGAGCACAAGCGAACAGTAACATTTTATCCGGCTGACACGATTCTATACCGAAAGGGGAAATTTTATGAGCACACTCAACCTCACTCTGCTGACCGATCTCTATGAGCTGACGATGATGCAGGGATATTTCGAAAGCAAGTCCAACGAAACTGTCGTCTTCGACGCCTTCTATCGCAGCAATCCATGTGGCAACGGATACGCGATCACCGCCGGGCTGGAGCAGGTGATCGATTACATCAAAAATCTCCACTTTGCCGAGGAGGACATTGCCTACCTCAGAAGCCTCGGAATCTTCCACGAAGAATTTCTGGACTACCTGCGCGCCTTCTGCTTCGAGGGCGACATCTATGCGATCCCGGAGGGCTCGGTTGTGTTTCCTTACGAGCCTCTTCTGAAGGTTATCGCGCCGATCATGCAGGCGCAGCTCGTGGAGACCGCGATCCTCACGATTCTGAATCATCAGAGTCTGATTGCGACGAAAGCAGCTCGTGTCGTGCGCGCCGCCCGCGGGGACGGTGTCATGGAATTCGGCCTGCGCCGCGCGCAGGGTCCGGACGCCGGCGTCTACGGCGCGCGGGCCGCGATGATCGCAGGCTGCATCGGCACCTCGAACGTGCTGGCCGGACAGCTTTTTGACGTACCGGTCAAGGGTACGCACGCCCACAGCTGGATCATGAGCTTCCCAGACGAATATACTGCCTTTAAGAAATACGCCGAGCTGTATCCTGACGCCTGCACGCTGCTCGTGGATACATACGATACCCTGCGCAGCGGCGTTCCAAACGCAATCCGCGTATTTCAGGAGATGCGCAAGTCCGGCATCAAATTGAAAAATTACGGCATCCGCCTAGACAGCGGCGACCTCGCCTACATGTCAAAAAAGGCGCGGAAAATGCTCGACGAAGCAGGCTTCCCGGACGCGGTCATCTCAGCGTCGAGCGACCTCGACGAGTACCTGATCGACAGCCTCAAATCCCAGGGCGCGGCAATCAGCTCCTGGGGCGTCGGCACAAACATGATCACCTCGAAGGACTGTCCGGCCTTCGGCGGCGTCTACAAGCTGGCCGCCGTCCTGGACGAGAAGACCGGCGAATTCATCCCGAAGATCAAGCTCTCCGAGAACACTGCAAAGATCACAAACCCGGGCAACAAAAAGATCCTGCGGATTTACGACAAGGAGAGCGGCAAGATCCACGCCGATCTGATCTGTCTGGCAGACGAGACCTTCGACGCGGCTTCGGATCTGACCATCTTCGACCCGCTGGAGACCTGGAAAAAGACAAAGTTCAAAGGCGGCAGCTACACGCTGCGCGAAATGCTTGTCCCAGTGTTCCTGAAAGGCGAGTGTGTTTATACCTCGCCCTCCGTCATGGAAATCCGCGAATACTGCGCGCAGGAGACCGAGACTCTCTGGGAGGAGACGAAGCGTTTTGCCAACCCACACGAGGTTTACGTGGACCTTTCCGACAAACTCTACGACATCAAGCGCGCGCTGCTGAACCAGATGGGCCGCGACTGATTTGTCGATTTCGTGCATAAACTCTGCTCTTTTACAGATACTACAAGTACCAACAATAACTGGCACACAGGCGGCCTGTCGCCGCGCCGGTTTAAGATAAAAGTAAAATGAGATGGAGGAACACGATATGAAAGCAACAGGAATCGTCAGAAGAATCGATGATCTGGGACGCGTCGTCATCCCGAAAGAGATAAGAAGAACTCTCCGGATCCGCGAGAGCGATCCGCTGGAAATTTTTACCGACCGCGAGGGCGAGATCATCCTGAAGAAATACTCTCCCATCGGTGAGCTCGGCAGCTTTGCAAAGGAATACGCCGAGGCGCTTGCTTCCGCTTCCGGCCACAGCGTCTTCATCACGGACCGCGACCAGATCATCGCGGCGGCGGGAGGCATCCGCAAGGAAGCGGTTGGCACCCCGGTTACCGGCCAGCTTGAGGCCGTGATGAACGATCGCGAGAATATCCTCACCGACCCGCAATCCAAGAAGCAGATCAAAATCACCAGCGAGGACCACGACGAGAGCATGCCGCAGGTCATCAGCCCGATCCTCTGCGAGGGCGACGTCATCGGCTCCGTGATCCTGCGAAGCAAAGACACCTCCCGCCGCATGGGCGAAACCGAGCAGGTGCTTGCGAAATGCGCCGCCGGCTTCATGGGACGGCAAATGGAGCAGTAATTTTTTCGGATTCTGTTTGACAGCCACAGCAAAATATGCTAAGATATAAAACCGTAGCGGTTATCGTTACGTGCTGCTGTGGCTCAGTCGGTAGAGCGTCGCATTGGTAGTGCGGAGGTCACGGGTCCGATTCCCGTCAGCAGCTTGAAAGAACCCTTGTAAAATCGAGGGTTCTTTTTAAATGTTAATTGTCCAGTGTCCAAATGCCCTTTTCTCATGCAATAATTTCTTAGAATCTAATTTTCAGCCAAGGCCCATCATCATATGTACAGAATTTCCATTCCCTGAAATCTTCGCTTTTGATTGCCCGGCAGACAAAGAACCAGTCGAACTATTTCCGTACCTTCACTTTAGAGCCGATACCTTTTTTCCTGAGCATTGTCTTATAAGCTTTCAGTTTTTTAGCCGGAACTTTTATCACGGCTTTCTTATATATACCCTTGAAAAGTATTGACACCGAAATCAGAATATCGCAAAATCAAGGTGCAAAGAGGTGTCATAACTTAGTGTCATAAATAGAACAATTTGATAATTGCCGTCGACACATCTTTACCTTTGCCGATATGCAAAGTCATAATTCTTGTGGCCACTATCAAGATCATCTCTGTGTTAAACCGCAAGAAAGAGCTGACCCGAAAGCCATCCCATTAATATGCTTTTATTACAATCCCGGTGTGTCTTTTTGCATTTGCGTTCGTTCACCGCATTTCCATAGCGCCATCGGGTGATGTTCGATACGCAAAAGAATATCAGCATCATCAAACAAGAGCATTGGCTGATACTTCCCCTCGGCAAAAACCTGCCAAAAGGACAGTTCCGAATTTTTCGGTCTAAGAATATTAGCTAAATAATCTTTTACCTGTTTTTGCGCAAAAGCCAGATCAAAACGTTCTCCACGACGCAACACAGGTGCAAGATCCGTCTTGATTTTCTGTGCAGCTATGCTGCCGATACCGTTAAGATCAAAGTGTTCCGGCACGGTTTCTGAAGCAATAGCAGCATAGAACATAACACACTTTCTGAAAAGCCGCTCCTGTGTCTTATCAAACAATCCATACTTTTGCATATTGAATATATCATAGAGATCCCGCGGAGCCGCCCGGTTTAAGAGGGCGACCGTCTTTGTAGAGAATATCTCCAGCGGATTAACACTCACTACTGTAAGTTCCTGATCGTTCCACGGTAAATGGACCGGTCTGCGGGAAACAGGCAGCACATGGCAACGCAGCATATAGTTGATCTCTATTTTCAGATTGTCTTTCATTCCTCCGGCATTCACATACTCGTACACGAGGGAATCCAGCGCGTGGTATTGCTTTGATTTCAAACTGAGTGTGTAGCCGGATGCCGCCATATATTTTTGTATGTGCTCATTGATCCGCTCCCGTTCCGCCAGCATAGGTTCTCTTGATACATCCTTTGAGAAATCGAGGTCTATATCAACTGATAGGCGAGGCAAATCAAAAATCGTCAGATTGATCGCCGTGCCGCCCTTTAAGGCGAGGCTGTCCGCAAGCAGCGGATCACTTTCCATGAAAGCCAGAACGTCCGCAAGCCGGCAGACTTTTTCAAAAGTGTCTCGGACGAATCCGAGTTCTTTGGCCTGCCTGCCAAGTGTAATGCGGTCAAATCGCATCATAGTCAGTTACCCCCTTATCCACGACAGCTTTCAAATCTTTTGGAGCAAACAGTTTCCATCGGTTATGAAGAACAAAGTCGTTCTGCTTTTCAAAGAGGTAGGTTTTACTGGCAGAGGACCTCTTTTCACATTCAGTAAAAAAATGTTCCGGCAAAGATAGTTCATCTCCCAGTGCTTCAAGAATATATCCAGTCTTTTGATACAGCTGGCTCTGACCGTAAAGCTCCAATGCGTCAAGCAGCTTATTAGAGTCAAGTGAAGGAACAAGGAGAAGACAGCGCAGCAATTCTTCCAAACCGCCTATCTTTTGAAAATCCGCTATGCTGTCTATCACAGTCCGCTCTAAAGAGGTCACGCGGACGCCGGTATCCGTCTCTATAACGCCTGCTTTTCCCTGGCAGGCCAACGGACAGTAATTTACACCGTCATAGGAGAACGGACGAACACGCTTTTCAGTAGCAAGGTATACGTCATAAAAAACCTGATTACCATATCCATAATATTCAAAGGCGCTATGATGGGACACGCAAGCGTCGTCTGCAACGCGGGAAGCAATCTGATAGCGATTTGGGATTGCCTGACCTGTTTCCATGCTGATGACTGCGTACAGATCGCGACGCACACGCTCAATATATCCTTTTTGCAGATAATTCCTTATCTGCCACGATGCTGCGCTCTCCGATCCTGAAAGCTGAACCATATCTTTATGTGTAAAACAGCGCAAAGCGGCAAGCTCTTTGTATCGTTCCATTGCGTAACCTCCTTTCGATTTTTACTATAACGCAAAACAGGAGAAAATGCAATTATTTTGAGCAAATTTAGAAATGTAAATTTGGAAAAGCGCACAAAACAATAGGTATAGCATATGTTTTGTACTTCTTTGGAAATATTTTAACGATCCGGCTATTTTGGCGTTAATGACCTGTCAGCATCTCTAGGATCTACGCTTTCACATTTTCTTTTATCGACCTTTTTTGATTTTTTACCTGATTTTTATATGTGGAGGATATTTTCTATCTATTGTTCTTCAAGACTTGACACAACTGCGCTGCAAGCTCACCATGCGCCTCCGGCAAAAGATGCAGGGAATCTTCTGCGGAGGGTTTGATATAGGAATATGCGAGAATATTAATTATCCAACAATCTCTTACTAATATCCGAGGCGCTGTAAAGTACTCTCGTAACTATTACCCGATCATCTTGTATCAAATAAAAGGCTGAGAAGTTATCTAGCAGAAGTTGTCTCAATCCTACCGTTTGCTCTGGTCCCGATTCCATAACATGTATACGTTCCGGGCTTACTGCTGACGACGATGTCATTGCACTTGTCAAGGAATTGCGAAACGAGGACGATAACGGATGAGGATATTGACTGACACCAATGTACTCATATCTGCAGCATTAGGAGCAGACGGTACCCCGTGGCAGGCAGGCATACCAGAAGGCCGCTTCATATCCGAATCATGGCATGATATGCCAACAGAATGTAGATGAGATAAAACGGATATTCAACAAGAAATTTCCTCATCGGCTGGGCTCTCTGGACAAGTTCTTATCGGTTGCACTTCTGACCTTAGAGTTAATTCCTGTTCCAGAAAATGAGTTTACTACAGAAACGCAGATCAGGGATGAGAAGGACAGGCTCATACTGCGCGCTGCGATTGCCGCCAAAACCGTCTATTATGACTCCTGCAGAATTTCTGCAATTAAAATAAAAGAAGCAAGGCATTTCAGCAATCTGTTTTACTCATTTCCAAAATGCCCTTTCTTCGTGTAGCAGCTTTTCAAAATTTTATCATCGGCCGGAGCCTGCGGTCATATGTACAGTACCCTCCTTCCCTGAAATCTTTGCTTTTGATTACAAAGTAATCAAAGCCAAAATCGTGCTCCAGCGCAGAGGCTGTATCCAATAAATCCCGCTGAACCGGTGAGTTAAAACAGTTGCCATAATATTACGGCCTTTCTTTATGCTTTTGGGGAAGTACAATATAATTTCCAAGCTTAGCATTCCATTCCTCCGGCTCAAAATCTATATGTCCTCCCCATGTATAGAACGTAAATTCCCCAAAATAAATCTTTTTATCTGAAACATACCAGTCAACTCGTATCTGCGGGATTCCTTTCGATAAGCGCTCACTAAACTCAACCATCCGATCCCATTGCTCTGGCTTCTCCCATTTGATCCCTGAATTATTATAATATGCATGCCAAGCCATAAAATTAAAGTCTTTATCATATGTATCATTGGTCCGCACATCCAACGTGGAATGTGCTATTCCTCTGCAGATTGTTCCAAAACCAACAACTCCATCAAAACAAGTAAATTTATATTCTATTGAATCAGGGTGTCCTAATGATGAAATATATTTTTCAGCAATAATTCTGGGTTTAACCCCCTTATACGCGTATTCTTTCTTACGTGCATAATAATTTCTAGACATGGACGCTGTTATTCTCTTTCTGGCAGCCCCAATATTAAAAGTTCCCTTGTCTTTACATACAATGCAGCTTCCCGAATCATGAGTACACTTTAATACAAATTGTTTCGGTAGGGCATTAAAATCAATATCTTCAAAAGAATTCCATACTCCAAGCACTGGAATAACATATTCTTCCCCTATTGTTTGCGAAACATACTTTTTCACTTCATACTTATCTGCCAGTAAAAAGTATCTTGGATTATGGTCATATAATTTTAACCATGCAAGTTTTTCAGTGAATAATTTAGGATTAGAAAGATTTGCTTTTTTCCCCATTCTTGCCCAATACTGGATTCTTATAAATATTTCAGCTGGAAGCCAGTCAAAATGCCCTTTATGAAATAGCCTTGCAACCTTCTTTTGTATAGAATTTCTTTCAATCATAATTCTTGTTCCTTCTTTTATTCAATGAACAGCGGAAACTCTGCATACCCCAGTCGCGGTTGAACGCCTGATAAATGGATCTTTCCCACTGTCAGAATCTCATCCATGATCACCTTGCATACATCGTCATCGTCTCCAGGTATTTCTCCAGCAGTCCAACATCAAAAGATTTGCCGGCGACCGCATATCCAATCATCCCACATCGTTTCCGCGCAATTTCAAGCGCGCTGGTAAGCTCAATCTCGCCGGTTTCCCCCGCGCCGGTTTCCACCAGTTCCTTCAGCGCGTCAAATATCTCCTTTGTGATCACATACTGGCCGAAAACCGCATAGTAATTCTCGCTTCCGGCTTTTGTTCTCACCCTCAGATAATCTTCCGCGTACCCGACATCCGGCTTTTCCTTTATCTCATCGAGCTTCAGCACCGTTTCCCCCGCATCCTCCCACCGTCCGTGCAGGATGCCGTAGTGAACCACATCCTGCTTCGGCACCGGATGCATAGAGACAACCGGCAGTCCGTAATCCTCATAAATCCGTATCATCTGCGTCATGCAGTTTTCCTGCTTAAAAGACCGATACACCATGTCTCCCAGCAGGAGCAGCACCGGCTCGTCCCCCGCAAATTTTCTGCACTGATAAACCGCGTGTCCAAAGCCTTTTTGCTCCTTTTGGATCACATACGTCACTCTCTTCCTGATCTTTCTCAGGAAATCCTCATATTGCTTCTTATCCTCCGGCAGTTTCTGGTAATGTGCGTCGGGCAGCTCTGTAAAAAACTCATCGTATATCGCCCGTTCCCTCTCGCTGATCACCAGACAAACCTCATCGATCCCCGCTTCCTCCAACTGCTCCAGCAAAATCAGGAGTACTGGCTTCAGTGCGCCGTCGCGGTCCAGCACCGGAAAGAACGCCTTTTTCAAGTTCTTTGTAGCCGGAAAAAGCCTCGTGCCAAATCCCGCCACCGGAATGACTGCTTTTTTTATCTTCTGCTGGGGCCGCAGCGTAAACGCGACACCTGTCAGATCCCACTTTTCTTTTAAATACCGGATCAATCCCCGCTGACTCTCTTTGTCCCGCGCGAGAAACTGAACGCTCCCGTCCCCCTGCGAACCAACTCCTTTTGCACCGTACACATATTCGCTGATCCCGGCATCCGCCAAAATAGTATGTAGCATCGGGGCTTCAAGCTCTGACCAACAGGCCTGGGCCACCTTCTCGTCAAAATTCTTCTGATACCGCACCATCAATCTGCCAAGGCTCTCGGCGTCCCCGGACTCCAGATAGCCGACCGCCTCCTCCACAAAAGCCTGATTATCCGCCCCCAGCGCCTGATGAACCTTTTCCGCCTGCTCTCCGTCCGCGAACGGATAACATTTATTTAAATCCGCAAGAATCTTCACCGTATTTTTCCCGGCATTCAGATCCGCCACCACCCAATACCATTCTCCGCGAAGCCGGATCGGCCGAACCCGGATATCGTTTCCATCAAATGTCATGCGGACAGGCTTCACTCCAAAAGCGCACGCCTGATCCAGCCTTCCGCAACGGGAAGGGGTCCTCTGCTCTCCCATATAGGCAATGTTCATTTCGCCAGCCGTATTTAGGTGCAACTGATAAAGCCTGTTAAACGCCCGCGCCACAAGGACGCAGATCGACGCGCTGCTGGAGAGACCGCTCTTGATCGGCAGATCCATCCCGGTTACCACCACATGCAGGCCTCCCACATGATAGTGCTCATTTATATAGGACGCAACGCCTGCCACATAGGAAAAAAAATCGCCCGCAGAAGCCGTTTTCCGCAGGGCATCTGTGTCCATCTTACACTCGAATCGCTCCCGGATCACATGTTCCAGATCACATTCCACCATAAACGTCTCCGCCTTTTCGACCGTGGCATAAATCCCCTGCTTAATCCCGGTGACGATGGCGCATCCTGGTACGATCGCGGCATTCATCATTCTGTTTGTGCCTGCCCAGTCGCTGTGTTCTCCGATTACACACAATCTTCCGGGTACAAATAAATCCAATTTTTCCATCTTTTTCCTCATTGATCATAATGTTTATGTATGTTTTTTAATATTTTGCAGTTTTTCTTATAAAAAATCCAGCCAGAACAAATATGTTTCAGCGGTATTTCCAGATCACGTAGAACGCCCGCAACCCGTCTTTAAAGCCGATCTTCTTCCCCTGCTTATTTGTTCTCGGATAGTACGAAATCGGCACTTCCAGAATCCTGATTCCCTTTTTTGTTATCTTGGCAGTGATCTCCGGTTCAAAGCCAAACCGGTTCTCCTCAATATCAATCGATTGGATGATCTCCCTTTTAAATGCTTTGTAACAGGTCTCCATATCCGTGAGCTTCTGATGCGTAAAAACGTTTGAGAACACAGTGAGAACCCAGTTCGCCATCCTATTTATCCGGTGGCCCTTCCTCTTTTGATTGAGAAATCTTGAACCGTAAACTACCTTCGCCTTTCCCTCGAAAATCGGATTTACAATCCGCGGATACTCCAGCGGATCATACTCCAAGTCCGCGTCCTGGATAATCACAGCGTCTCCTGTGGCTACCCGGATCCCCGTCCTTAAAGCGCCGCCTTTTCCTCTGTTCCTATTGTGATAGATCAGTCTGCTCACGAGAGGTTTCACTTCCCTTTCCAGCACTTCTCTGGTGCTGTCCGTGGAACAGTCGTCCACAATGATGATCTCTTTTTTCTCGATCGGAGACTCTAAAACCCGCTTAACGATCGGAACGATACTCTTTTCCTCGTTATAACACGGGATCACAACGGATAAGACTCTCGATTCCTTCTGCATAGCCTCTGCACCTGCCTATCCCTGTTCTACCGACATCGGAAGCTCCACATAACCCCAGTCACGGTTGCAGGCCTGATAAACCGGACGGTTCTTGGGCAACGCAACCTCAAAGGCCGCTGCATTCCTGAACGCGTCCTGCTTGACCATCCGGCCATTGTCGTCCATTTCCACCAGAAGCAGCTCCAGCCTGTATTTTCCGGGAAGCAGCCGGGATATATCCATGCAAATTTGCACCTCATTCTCTCCCTCCCTTGTGTCTGCAATCCTGGCAAAGCCAATCGCCACCGCCGATCCGTCCGCCGACCACACACCCGAGCGCAGGCAAAGCCCTTCCAGAGTCCGCTGAACGCGGAAACATAGCCGGAAGCGCAGTACTTCTCCCATCTCAAATACGGTACGTCCGAAAAGGTCAATGTACGTCATGTGCGCCATATTTTGTGTCTTATGAAAAGCTCTCCTCTGATGTTCCAGATCACGCGCCGAATCCATCGAAAGACCGACCGCCAGATAACGCTGTACCGCAGATTCCACATCTCCGTCAAATTGAAGCTTTCCTTGATCCAGCACAAGGCAGCGGCTGCATAGACTCCGAATCGTATTCATATTGTGGCTCACAAAAAGGATCGTCCTTCCGGATTCGGAGATCTCTCTGATCTTCTGGATACATTTATTCTGAAACGCAGCATCCCCCACTGACAGAACCTCATCCATAATCACGACCTCCGCGTCCAGATACGCGGCCACGGCAAATCCCAGCTTCAGATACATGCCGGAGGAATAACGCTTCACCGGAGTGTCAATAAACATTCTGCATTCGGAGAATTCTATGATATCCTCCAGCTTCCGCTCGATCTCCCGCATGCTCATCCCCAGAATCGCGCCGTTCAGATAAATATTCTCCCGCCCGGTCAGCTCCGGGTGAAACCCGGTGCCAATCTCAATCATGGATGCCACATGCCCGTTCAGGAGAATCCGCCCCGCGCTGGGCCGCGTGATCTTCGTGATAAGCTTGAGCAGCGTCGACTTACCCGCCCCGTTGAGCCCGATGATCCCCAGAGTCTCCCCGGTCTCCACCTCAAAGGAAATGTCCGACAGCGCCATCAGCATGCCTTTCTCATTCATTCTGCCCTCATACAACTCCGGCAGCGTCTGTCCGTCCTGCAATATGCCATCCGCCCTGTCCCGGCGTATCTTCTGCCCAATCACTCCGAGTCGGTATTCTTTTGAGACATGCTCTACTTTAATCATCGGGTTTCCCATACAGCTCTCCTATCCCATCGCACAACCGTGCGCCGCGTTCAAATTACATCCACAAAATTCTTTTCCGCCCGGTTAAACAGAAGGACTCCCGCCAGAAAAAGGAGCAGCGTGGCCGCCCAGCTCCACAGAGCGGGAACTATGTGAAAATATCCGCCGCCAAAACAAAGGCAGCGCGCGGTCGTCATGACCGGAGCCACCGGGTTCAGCATATACAGCCCGATCCATTTCTCCGGCACAAGCCGCAGGCCATACACCACCGGCGTCATATAGAGCCACAGTTGCAGACAAAAGTCCACCATAAACCCCACATCCCGATATTTCACCGTCAGCACGGAAATGATGAGCCCCACTCCCAGGCTCAGCAACATCAACTGCAAAATCAGCAACGGGAGCAAAAGCACTGTCCATGTGATTCGCACCGACACACGACCGCAAACGACGCCGCCCACAAGAAAACAGGCAAAAAGCGACAGCCGTACCGCCATCGTCATCTGATTGGAGAACGCAGACGCCACCGGCGACGCCAGTCTTGGATAGTACACCTTTCCCATAATCCGGACATTGGCAGTCAGCGTTTTCGACACATCCTTTACCGTGTTCGCGAAATATCCCCAGAGGATATTGCCAATCATATAAAACAAGAAAGCCGGAACCGCGATATTCTCAGATGCCACGCTGTCCATGGTGGGGAACTTCGCCATATTTCCAAACACAACCGTAAATACCACCGTAGTCAACAGCGGATTCAAAAACATCCATAAGGGGCCCAAGAACGTCTGCCGATACCTTGATGTGAAATCCCGTCTGGCAAACAGATAGACAAGCCCGCGGTACTGCCAGAGGCTTCGGAATCCCAGTTCAAGTTTTCCTTTTCTTGATTCTATACAATACATCCATTTGTCATTTCCGTTCATTTTTGTAACCTTTTTTCTTTATAAACATTATCTTACGAATTTATCCCCAAACAAATCACTCCAAAACATCCACACCTTGCGATTGCTCCATTTTGTACTTCTGTATTGCGCCGGTCAGATCGTTTAAAAGCAACGCTAACCCAAAAAAAGCAAACGGCAGCACATAAACCATGCAACGGTTATAATCACCGTAAGTCCCTAAAAATACCGAAATAACAATTGCAGACAAAATGCCAACCGTTCCCAAATAATACCAAGGGCATTCTCCACTCTTCACCCATTTTTTTACCAGAAGAAAAAGCACAACCAGATTAATCAAATAAATATGTCCGATACAAAGTACAAAAATAAGGAGATTCTGTAACTGCAGCACAAACTTATCGATCGCATTTTCATCAGATGTTGTCGGCTCATCCATTTTAAGCCGCAGATTGACATTGTCTGTAAAACGGCTGAGCATATAACGTACATACCGTCCCAAATCAGACTTAATACAATAAGAATTAAATTCTTCCAGTCTGGAATTATACTCTTTCGAAGTACTGCCAAACATTTTCATGACGGGCTTGAGAACTTTGTAGTCCATTTCCTTGTCATTTTTCGTATAGATTTTTTCTATTTCGCCTACCAATCCCTGGTCTGGATAATTCTTATAAACACCGCTTTGCAAACAGGAGGCTAACGTATGGCACGGTCCCCTTTTATCAATACTGAATGTACCTGAATGAGCATAGACCTGCCCAGCGTGAATCAGCAAAAACATAGCAATCAATAAATTGATCCCCATCAATCTGTATATTGTTCTACGTTTTTCCTTCTGGAGAAAAAACTGTAAGACAAGCAGCACAAATACCGCAGGTACATAGATAAACAGCGCAGATTTTACACAGACTGCCAGAAAAACCAGCAGCAACATCCACCTTCCGTTTTTCCACGTACTGTTTTGAATATAGCGAACCGTG
Organism: uncultured Lachnospiraceae bacterium; assembly: GCA_947627365.1. GTDB lineage: Bacteria > Bacillota > Clostridia > Lachnospirales > Lachnospiraceae > Choladousia. The sequence continues at coordinate 23,582 of CANQVT010000014.1, forward strand.
AAATAGAGTAGAAAAACACTTAAGGAAAGGGCAAGGGATTCCGAGAGGATAAAGGTATCAAAACCCATTACTCCTGGATAACATCCATAAAATACGGCTGCAATACATGCAATCAGTCGGTTCCTAGTCGCAATTTTTACCGCTTTATAAAAAAAGACTACTGCTATTAAAGATACCAGTATCTGGCACCAGACCATCCCTGTCAAATAAGCATCATTAAACAATAATTTATTCAAATGTACAATTGCTGGATAAAGTGGCATCCTATTCCCTTCTCGAAATCCTCCCCAACCAGTTATGTACGACTTGCTATCCGCCTTAATCCGCGCAAATTCCAAATTTTTGTAATTAATATAACGAAACAATAAAACTAAAAGCGCACTAATCAATTCAGGCAGATACACCACTTTTCTCTGTCTTTTATATTTCTCCATGCATTATTGCACCTCCTTTTTACTCTCATAATATTCTGCGCTGGCATTTACATTCCAGATCTTCTCTTTGGAAAATCTGTTTCTCAGAATATTTTCCACCGCCGCAAAAGCTGTCTCCATCGAATGATCCATATTGTTGTATCGATGCTGCCCGTTTCTGCCTATGCAATATAGGTTTGGAAAACGATCCAACCAGGTACGCAATATCCCAATCTGACTATAAGTATCAAAATATGCAGGATATGCCCTCTTCACTTTCTCACAGTGAAAATCCAGTACATTTTTCGTAGAAGAGAGAATCTCCATGTCTATCAGTTCCTTCACGGCAAGATTAATCCATTCTTGCTCAGTCTGTCTCCAATACACATCGCCCTCTGTACAAAAATATTCCAAGCCGATCCAGACTGTTTTCTGGGGATCCTTTGTCAGGTAAGGCGACCAATTATTGAATATCTGGATCCGTCCCATCTGTATGCCTGCATCCTGCACATAAATCCAACAATCCGGAACAGTATCCGACAGCGTTCGGTAAGCGGTCTCATTCTTCAGCACCAGCCGATCGACCAAAATTCCTATCGTCACAAAGTCTCGATAAGGAAGTCCTTCTGCAATCGTTCTCACATCGTCAGGCACCTGATCCATGCCGAGAACCAGATCCTTCAGTGGCATAGACGAAATCAGGATATCGGCAACCATTTCCTTCCGCTCCATCCCTTGCATTCCAATATTTTCTGTCTGAACGGAAACAATCCTCCCATCTTCCGTTTTAATGCCGATCACTTTTTGATTCATCAGGATTTTTCCACCCATTTCCTGGAATCTTTTTGCAGCCGTTTCCCACAATTGCCCTGGCCCATATTTTGGATACCAAAACTCTTCTATCAGAGATGTCTCCACTTCCCGTCCCTTTTTTCTGCTCGGCATACTTTTCCAAAAAATATCCCTTAGCACTGTAGCAACCGATAAACCTTTCACCCGCTGAGATCCCCAATCAGGAGAGATATCCTGCGGATGCCGTCCCCACACTTTTCGGGTATATTCTTCAAAAAACATTTGATATAATTTTTGCCCAAAACGATTGACATAAAAATCCTCTAAAGAACATTCCTCCCGTTTATGCAACACTGCTGCCAAATAGCTACCGCACGCTTCAAACGTGGCACACAACCCCATATTGCGGATGGTATTCCAGTTCAATTTTACCGGATAATCAAAGAATTTTTTCTGACAATAAATCCGCGAACTACGCTTTCGCAAAAGCATGACCGCATCTTCCGTCTCAGGATCCGGACCACCCGGTGACAGAGATACCTGTCGTTTCAGCAATTTATCATCTAAGGCTTCTCGCCCCTGCAATGGCAGGATTTCCCGCCACCATTGCAACACGCGCTCATCCTTTGAAAAAAAACGATGCCCTCCGATATCCATTCTATTTCCGTTGTGGACAACTGTCCGAGACAATCCGCCGATCTGATCTGACTCTTCCAGAATAGTTACATCATATTCTTTTGTCTGTTTCAGTAGTTCGTATCCAGCAGTAATACCTGCCGGGCCTGCACCGACAATAATTACCTTTTTCATCACATTATTTCCCGTATTCCCTGCACTCTATCGTTTAAATTCAGATTTTGATTCATCATCGCTTATTCTCCCACATCTCGTTGCCCACACAAGAAAATCTCTCAGCAACAACGCCAATCCGAAAAATGCAAATGGCAGAACATAACTGGTACACCGCGCATAACAGCAATATGTCCCCACGATCACTGACACTAGGATCACCAAGATCATCCCCGCCGTACCCAAATAATACCAAGGGCACTCCTTATTCCGTCTCCATTTCACAATCAACAGCAACAATATTGCCCCACAGATCACATATACGTGTCCGATCTTTATCGGTGGAAACAGAAGTAACTGAATCCGATATACTCTCTGGAATATCAAAGAAGTTTCCTCTGTTTCATCTACCTGCTCGTATATTCGCCACGTTGCTTTTACAAACCGTCGAAGTAAGTACCTTACATATACGCCAAAATTTGAGCGAATGCAGTAATTGTTAAATTTTCTCAAGCCGATATTATAATCTTTCACATTATCGCCAAATAACATAAAAATTGGTTTTAACGTTGAATCCCACCCATAAGTTTTTCCACCTTCCAAATAAATTTTTTCAATTTTCTCCACCAGCCCCCGATCTGGATAATTCTTATACAGGCCTGTCTCCAGGCAGGCAATCAGCATATGCCGCGGCCCTCTTTTATCCACACTGAAGGTGCCTGCGTTCTGCCAGACCTGCCCCGCATAGATCAAAAGCAAAAAAGCAATTCCAAGCAGAGCTGCGGACAGTTTCAAAATTGTTTTTCTCCTGTCCTTCACACAGAAAAACTGTATCGCCATAAAGATCAGATATGCTATCACATATACAAACATTGCTGACTTTAAAAACGCCGCCAAGAGCACGCAGAGAACCATTGCCATACCGTTTCGAAGAGAATGCGAACGAATATAGCAGACTGTGTGATACAGCAGGAACACACTGACTGAAACGGCAAAGGATTCCGTGAGGATTGTGACGTCAGAATACATAATCCATTGATTCCCTCCATAAAAGAAAGCTGTAACGCAGGCAATCCCCCGATTTCCCGTCGCCATCCGCACAGCACGGTATAAATACAATACCGCAATCAGTGAAATGATGATCTGGAAAACCACCACCCCTACCAGATATCCATCATGAAATAAAAGCCGGTTCAGCTGGATAACCAACGGATACAACGGCATACGCTCTCCTCTCAGAAATCTCCCCAAAGTAAGTCCCAGATATGTTTGCGTATCTCCGTCCAATTTAGGTATTCCGACAAACATATAGAATAAAAGCCGATTCAAAAGCACACAAGCAGCTATGACACATTCCGCTCTCATCCATTTCTTTTGTATACCAAAATTATGCGTGCGTCTCTTCCTGACAGATAGGATGTTTTTTTCCATTGCTTTTTTCTCCTACTTGTTCTATTTCATGACATGATTTACAAACATATCCTGCGCAGATTCTCCCGAAGTTGTTCCGCAAGTTCCCGCGCTGTTCTCCATTCCTGCATCCTCCGCCGCGCCGCATTCCCCATCCGGTTGGCCTCCTGCGGGTGCTCGGTCAGGTATTGCATCGCGCGCGACATCGCCTCCACATCCCCTACCGGCACCAACAGACCGTTTTTTCCGCTCTCAATCAGCATGGACGGACCTGTAGGACAGTCGGTTGAAATGCAGGGCATCCCCGCCGCCATCGCCTCCATCAGAGCGTTAGGACAGCCTTCATAATCTGAACCTAACACAAAGGCATCCGCTTCCTTATATTTCGCCCCGATGTCATCCGCGCGTCCCGGTAGAAAAACCCTCTCTTGAAGTCCGAATTGTTCCACCAACTCTCTCAGTTCGTCCTCTGCCCAACGATAATTCTTTCTGGAATTTCCATAAATCGTCAGCGTGGCAAACGTATTTCCTGTTCTTCGAATCATTCTCTCAAATGCTTCGATCAACAGTTTCTGATTTTTCTGCGGATGGAGCCTGCCAGCACTGACAAAACGCGCGATCTGCTCTCTGCCTTTCCTCCCGATCCACAGAAACACAGGGGACAATATATTGTGTACCTCAAACATTTTCTTCTGTATCCACTTCGGATAAAACTGCCTCTGATCCTCTGTCTGGATCCAGACACCGTCCGCAAACCAGAATGCCAACCTGTGCTTAAGTTGATTCATTTCGTTCGAATTTCCTTTACCCGGACTGACACGAACAGTATAAATCAGCTTTGTTTTAGAGAACATCGTTGCAAACAGCAGCAAGCCGTAATGATCATGTCGCACCAAAAACTCCAGAATCACATCCGCGCGTATTTTCCGCAGTTGCGTCGCCATCGCAAACTGATTACACACGCCTCTCAGTTTTGGAACAGACCACCGCGCTGGATGCAGCAAATGTCTGTGTACCCGCTCATCCACCGTATAGTCGTCCTTCTCATCTTTTGTGCAGACGATATGTATTTCCTCGCCCATGCCGGCAAGCTCATTTGCAAAAAAAGCCACTTCTCTCTCTGCCCCGCCGTTTGTCAGCCTTGATACAATAAACACAATTCTCATTTTTTTATCTTGCCCTGTCCTCCACATAATCATTCTCAGAGCTTCTTTTCTCCACAGATCCTGTACAGATTTTCTAAAAGCTGCCCCGCCTGTTCCTGCGCTGTCCCCCATCCCCGCATTCTTTGCCTCGCCGCCTTGCCAAGCCGGTCAGCCTCCAACGGATTTTCTATCAAATATTGCATCGCGCGCGACAGCGCCTCCGCATTCCCAACGGGCACCAGCAGGCCATTTTTTCCGCTCTCGATCAGCATGGACGGCCCCGTAGGACAATCGGTGGAAATGCATGGCAGCCCCGCAGCCATCGCCTCCATCAGAGCGTTCGGACAGCCTTCATAATCTGAACTGAGTACAAAAGCGTCTGCTTCCTCATATCGTTTTTCAATATCTTTCACCCAGCCTTGAAGAAACACCCTGTCCTTCAATCCAGGTTCCTCGACCTGTGCTCTCAGCTCTTTTTCCTGCCATAGAAAGTCGCTGTGCGCCCGGCCGTAGATAGTCAATGTAGCCAGGACATTGCCGGTTCGTCGAATCATCTTTCCGAATGCATCGATCAGCAGCCTTTGATTTTTCTGCGGCTGCAGCCTGCCCACACTGATAAAACGCATTATCTTATCTGAGGGCTGTTTATGGATTTGCAAAAAACGGTTGTCAAGAATATTATGTACTTCAAACAATTTATTCTGAAGTTTCTCCGCAAAAAAATGCCTCTGTTCTTCTGTCTGAATCCAGATACCTTCCGCAAATCGACATACCAGTTTTCTTCGAAAGTAATCGCTTTTCTTTGGAAGTTCCTTTTCCAGATTCGTCCGAACGGTGTAAATCAGTCTGCTCCCGGAAAGCAAAACTGCAAGGTGGAAGGTCACATAAAATGGCAGAACTACATCCCCATGAATTTCCCGCAACAACGCAGCCATTAAAAGCTGATTGCTTGCACCTTTCAGCTTGGGTATCGTAATCCTGTTGCCATGCAGCAGATGTCTATGTACACGTTTATCCATAACATAGTCATCCTTCAAATCGACAATACTTACAACGTGGACTTCCTCTCCCATCTTAACAAGCTCATTCGCAAAAGCCACCGCTTCTCTCTCAGCGCCACCATTTGCCAATTGCTTTACGATGAATACAATCTTCATAGCTTATCCACAAATCCTCCGTAAATTTTCCAACAGCTTTCCGGCCAACTCTTCCCTTCCCTTCCATGCCTGCATCCTCTTTCTCGCCGCTTTTCCCATCTCAGCCGCCTGCTGTGGATGACGGACAAAAAATTCCAGCGCTTGTGACATGGCCTCCACATCTCCCACCGGCACCAGCAACCCATTCTCTCCACTCGTAATCAGGGCAGACGGACCCGTGAGACAGTCTGTGGAGATACAGGGAAGTCCTGCCGCCATTGCCTCCATCAAGGCATTGGGTAGCCCCTCATAATCGGAACTGAGTAAAAAAGCATCCGCTTGCTCATAACATTTTTCAATTTCTTGCATACGGCCAGGCATAAATACACGTTCTTCCAGATGATGCGCCTGTATCAATACCTTTAATTCTTCCTCAACCGGGCCATCCCACGTCATCGACTGTCCATATATGGTAAGCGTGGCATCCCTGTTTCCTGTCTTTTCCAACATCCTTGCAAATGACTCAATCAGTAGCTTTTGATTTTTTTGTGAATGGAATCTGCCCACTGTAATGATTCGTCGGATTTCTTTTCGTTCCCGTTTCGGTATTCCGAGAAAACGAGGATCTAAAATATTGGGAACTTCGAATATTTTCTCCTGCATTTGATCCGGGAAAAAGTGGCGCTGAGCCTCTGTCTGAATCCAGATGGCGTCTGCCATATGCGCCGCACGCATCCATCTATTCCTGTCAGTTTTACTCGTATATTTTTTTTCCAGATTATTGCGAACCGCAAACAAAATCTTTGTCCTGGAAAACAGCTCAGCGAGCCGAAGTATCGGATAGTATTTAAACGACAAATTAACCGCCAGTATAATATCCGCATGCAGATGCCGCAGCTGCGGCACCGCATTCCGCCATCGGAATAAAACGCGCAGCTTAGGAATATTTACACGCGATGTGAGGGATAAGCGGTGCAGCCACACTCTCTGATCAATCTCGTAGTCGCTTACTACATTCTGAATGCAGATAATATGAACCTCCTCCCCCATCTCCGCAAACACATTGGAAAAAGCAGCAATCTCCCTCTCCGCGCCTCCATTTTGTAATTGTTCTGTCACAAAAACAATTCTCACTTATTCGTCTCCCAGATCATTTTCAATGATAGAGTAATAGGCACAGCCGCACCATCTTGCCTGACAGCGTGTTTTCTCTTCCAAAAATACCGGCGGATCGGAACAGATATTCCCAAACATGGTCTCACCGGTGGATGAAGCGCAATAACTCATATTTCCCTGCTCATCGATATTTAAGTTCTTTCTGCTGATATCACATAGAAAACCCTTGGGCTGAAAATACAGTTCCCCATCCAGAATCAGACCTATGTTCTGGTTTTCAGAAACAAATTCTGTTACTCCGTTTTTGAAGATCACTTTAATATTCGGCTTTTCTGTACCGCGCAGTTTCTCTTTTATGCTTTCTGAAATGGATGTTTTATAGTTCCGTATAATAATATATTTAATCCGGTCAGCATATCTTGTATGGCTCTGTATAAACTGCTCGTACTGATCATAATCCTCATCCGAACAGAGCGGATAAGCAATACTACAATAAGGTGCTTGTTCATGAAACAATTTTCTGAAAATCTTCCTGCAATAATTCCTTCCAGTCAGAATTCCTATTTTTTTGAAAAATTCCTTCTCATCCGCATGTTCTTTATAATAGCTGCAGGTCAGCAAAAGACGCCTGTTCTTCTTCCCATTTATCATAGAGACCAGTTTCCTGCAGGTTTTTACGTCCATGGAAAGATTTGTTGTAATAAGTATTTTAAGCATTCCCTCAAATTTTGCCTCTATCAGCCGCGAAAGAATAGGAAGAAAATCCTTTAATAATGTTACTTCCCCGCCAAGCAGATAGAGCCGTATACTCTCCGCTTTACCATTCAAACTCTCCATTAGTGTAATGAGTTTCTCGCAGATGATCTCTCTGGTCTGTGCGGATTCTTTTTTCGCCTGCATGAGATGTTGTTCTTTGCTCCCCTGAATGCAGAAATCACAGTAATAATTGCACAAAAGCGTCATTCTCCACCGCAGCGTATATGTCTTCTCACCGTATTTAAAATTTTCTATACGCAGGATATCTGTGCTCTTCATATTGATTTCTCCTGTTTATTTCCTGTGGCACTGTCTGGAACAGATATCACGAAGTTGGTTCAAAAGCTGACTCGCTATCTCTTCCGGACTTCCCCACTCTCGCATTCTCTGCCTTGCCGCCCTTCCCATCCGATTCGCCTGCTGTGGATTCTCAATTAGATATTGCATTGCGTGCGACATCCCCTCCACATCCCCAACCGGAACCAGTATCCCGTTTTCCCAGCTATTGATCAAAGCTGACGGACCAGTGGAACAGTCTGTAGAAATACAGGGCAAACCAGAAGCCATCGCTTCCATCAGCGCATTTGGCAGCCCTTCATAATCTGAGCCAAATGCAAATGCATCCGCCTGCGCATATCTGGCTTCTATGTCCTTCACCCATCCCGGAAGAAAAACGCGCTCTTCCAGATGATATTTACGAATCAGACCCCTTAATACTTCTTCTGTTCCGGGAATGTCCTCCTTCTCTTTTCCATAAATCGTAAGTGTCGCCTTATCATTTCCCAGCCGCTTGAGCATTCTTGCAAACGCTTCAATTAACAGCTCCTGATTTTTCTGAGGATGCAGCCGACCTACGCTGATAAAATGAATGATCTCCCTGCGATAAGTTTTCTTCATATGCAGAAATTTACTGTCCAGAATATTCCGCACTACAAAAGTCTTTTCTTGTACATATACAGGCAGGAACTTCCTTTGTTCCCCTGTTTGTATCCAAATGGCATCCGCCAGACGGCAGGTTCTTTCATGCTGTTTTCTTCTCCTCTTCTCTGGGTATTTTTTCTCCACATTATTGATGACTGCATAGACCATCCTGGTTTTTGTAAAAAGGGTTGCCACCCATATGCGCCAATTACGGTCCAGCGATGGATTGTCGGAAATGAGAACGTCTCCCGAAAGTCCACGTAACTGCCTTATCGACAGGATGATATTGCACAATCCTCTGAGTTTAGGGATACGCACCTTGGAATTACGCTGCCAGAATGTTTGCACCCTCGAATCCAAGGTATAGTCAATTCCAATGTTATGATGATAAGCAATGCAGACATCCTGCCCTATTTGCACAAGCGCGTTGGCAAAAGCAACCACTTCCCGCTCCGCACCCCCGTTAGTTAAATGTCTGGTCACAAATACGATCCTCATAGTTTTTCTGCCTTTCACAAGTCGCTTTCAATCAAAGAAAATTTTTCAACTCTCAGGAAGGATATCTACCGCTGTGACCTTGTTGTGCTGTGAAAAAAGCACTGCAAGAGGCAACCCCACATAACCTGTATCTGCAACAGCAATACAATACTTTCTGCCTGTCTTTTCATTTATCATTTCGGTATATCCTTCTCCACTGTGATCTGTTCCCCTTCGCTGTTGATCGCCGCTTTTTTTTCTGCGTTCCAGTAGTAATTATCTTCATTGTATAGTCCCTCTTCTGTCTGCGTTCCAAATCCTCGCAAATAGTCCGATTTCCCAGGTTTTTCATCCGTCCGCAGGGATTGGATTCCTCGTACAAAAAAAGATGTATTTCTCCGCTCCTTTGTATATAAACGAATATTGTTTCCCCCATTATTAAGAGCTGTACAATCAATCAGCGTAATGTCAGGACAACTGTTTGAAGTAAATCCACATCTCTTATTTTCATAAGAAAAACAGTTCTCTATGACATGCCCGCCCGGCATGTTGTCGCCACCCAACTTGAATCCATTTCCGTTTCCTGCCTCCCTGCCGTCCTCCAGATATCCGTTCTGATAGGCGGTGCAGTTCTTCACCATCACCGGGCCCAGCGGTTCCAGCCATACCTTCGCATAAAAATCCCAGCCGTCGTCTGCATTATTATGCGCAGTACATCCGTCAAACACATTTCCCGCCCCGGCCGTAAACTGACAGGCAAAGCCATCCGCGTCCTCGTAGGCGTCGTCGCAGTTTCCATAGGAGGTACAATTCAGAATATAATTATCCGAAGGCCACTCGCTAATATCATCCCAGAGGGACAAACTGCTAATATGCAGGCCGGTGTTCCCGTTCCGGTATATTTCCAGATTTTCCATCCGATTGTGACTTCCGGTCAGATGAATCCCGTATTCGTTTACGGCGGAACCAGTGCAGTCAAAGCCGTCAAATACCCAATAATCCGCGGAAAGTGTAATTCCTTTACATTTTCCCTGAAAGTCCAAAATCGATCTTTCTTCATTCGCCGGATCAAACGTCAGAATAATTGGCTCTTCTTCTGTACCGTCGTGCCCCTGCTCAATCGTGAGCGGTTCCGACAGCCGATATTCCCCATCCGCCAGAAGAATTCTCTGTCCGGGAGCGGCATACGCAACTGCCGTGGCGAGGCAAACTGGATTTTCACTTGTTCCCGGTTTGTCGTCTGTCTTCGATATCGCCTTGCTGTTCTGCTCCGCCTCCGGAGAAGTGTAGATGTCCCCATTCTCGTCCCCGATCTTTCGATAGGAAACCGTATGCCAGAATACCGCTTCTGAAGAATCAGACAGAATCTCTCCTCCGTCATTCACGCCATTCTCCGGCAGGAATGAGATCTCATATCGATTTTCTCCCTCCCGCAGCCGACACGGCAGAGAAAAGCTTTCTCCTGCCGTAAGCGTTTCTCCGGAAATAAGCGTCTCTCCCTGTTCATCCTTTATAGTCAGTATGCCATCATAATTGCTCTCAAAAACCAATCCATATACTTCTGTATTGGCCGTATGGGAACTCGTCACCCTGAAATCGGGATCCAGCACCTCCGGCTGTTCTTCTTCCGCTGTCGGATCTGTCCGTGCATCTGTCACAGTAAGCTCCATCTCCCGAAAGCTGACGCACGCCTGTCTCGTCACAAAGAATCCGACATATACATGCTCTGGATCAATCGTGGTCAGATTTTCTCTTTTGCTGTCGTAAAACAGCTTTTCATGTACGGTTCCGTCTTCCTCAATATAGCGAAGCCGATAACCGGTATTATCTCTGCATATTTCCAATTTGACAGTGGTAAGCAGTTCCTCCTCCCCCACCGTACCTGCAGGCGGATGTTCTACTCCTCCGGATTCAGCGATTGATGTATAGTTTCCGATAATGTTGTATGTCCCTGCGCCCTTTTTCCCTTGAGACTCCTCCAGCGTATACGTTCTGACATTCTGCGCGTGCGCCGCTGCCTGCGCATTCTCCGGATACGCTTCGACAGAACCTATTTTCTCTCTCGCCGCAATCCCCTGCCGCATGACGATGGGTTCTCCCACATTGGATACTTTCTCCGTCTCAGGATTCCAGCAGTATTCCACCTTTGTCACCGCCGCCATGTACGAATTGTTCCAGAAATCCATAGTATCTCCGTTCTTTCCCACAGAGTCGCATGCCATCAGGCCGAAACCATCGTCCTCCCCATTGGTCATCGTCCAGGAATCCACGGTAACCTGCGCGGACAGTACAAAATTATCCTGTTTCGCATTCAGCTTCGTGTAATAAAAACTCACTCCGTCCGCTCCGTAAGTTACCATCTTTCCGCTTTCGGTATTCTCTATAGTCACTGCTCCTGCATCATAGCTGCCTCTACAGACTGTTTTTTCCGGAAATGCACATACGCCATAAGCGGCGAATTTCCAATTGCTGCGGCCGGAAAAATACAGAATCAGCAAAAATCCGCTCACACTCAAAATACAGGCGGCTATACAAATGCCCGCCGCAAACATACCGCCAGCACGAAGCTTACCGCGCTCACCGCCAGCACCTCTGCGAAAGCGCAAGGCCCGCGCCATTCTGTCCCAAATTTCAAAATGCATAAAAGTCCTCCGAATCCGTAAAGAAATCTATGCGAAAAATACATCCACACACTGGCTCTTTGCATCCGAATAGCTGCACTGTCCGAAATCGGAAGTTTGATATCTACAATGCAAAGCAACAACATCGGCATCAGCAGGATATGTGTCAAATACAGCGCCCGGTCATCCAGATAAGCGCAGTTCCGTGTCAAATAAATCTCCGCCGCATAGAGGAGCACGACACAAGCCAGAATCAGGCGTCGCAGCAGCCTGTCGTCGCCTTCATCCGCACTATACAGCTCCCATACTTTGATTCCCAGAGCAAGAAAGAAAAATCCCACAAACACGCCGTTTCTTGCTGTGATAAACAGATTCATATACAAATCTACGGCTCGATTCCATCCGGCCGCCTGCGCAACAAAGTAATAATTGTTACACAATAACGCCCATCCGTAGAGCAAAACTCCAACAAGCAGAGCAGCATCGGTCTTTTTTCTTTTCAGGAACGGGTACAAAAGCCATGCGCCGACAATGCAGGCCTGCACGAACCACATTGCACCGTAAGGATAGAACAGGATATGTCTGACAAAGTGTTCCGCCAGATACTTCAGGCTCTTTCCATACCGCAGTCTCTGGGTGATCAGCTCCAGTGCCGCGTTCGCGCCTCCCACTATAAGAAGAGGAATAAAAAGCCTGATCGTATATCTTCGAAGCACCGTGACAATTCCCTGCCTCTGCCTATCCTGTCCCTGTCCGTATAATTTCCTGCCGAGCAAGAATCCGGATACAACAAAAAAGAACGGAGCCGCCAGCCGGAAAACGCCCTGCGTCAACCAGAAAGCAACCGTCTGCGGCAGACCGTCCAGCGCGTACGTATGGATCGCAACGACACACACAGCAAAGAAAAGTTTGAAAGCATCCAGTGTATTTGAGCGATTACCCTGATCCGTAAGAAGCCGTCTTCTGTTTTCCCCGTCACGCTGCTTCGTGCAGCTCCTCCGCATATCTCCTGACCTCCCGGATATCTCAGCCTGCAGAACACGGCCTTTTCTTTTATCTGGCTTTCCGTGCATGAGAGCTCCCATCGCTATGTTCCCTGCTCTGGAGGCCGCTTTCCGTCATCCGCGCATACATATACAACAGTGGATCGCCGTCCTCTCCCCTGCAGCTTCCCGCAGACCAGCCCAGTTCCCGTAGACGGGAGGTATCCAAATCCATGTAGAGACGGTCTCTATAGCCGTATTTTTGCTCATCCTCCGGCTCGAACCGCACGCCGATTCCATTGGCGTCGGCCAGCTTCCGCGCCATTTCCGCAACGGAACAATAAGTGCGCTCGTCCGCCGCATTGTATGCCTGCCCGGGAGTCCCTTTTAAAAGGACAGTCAGAATCGCCCCGGCCGCGTCAACGGTATACAGGTAGCTGCGCTCCGTCTCCCCCTTTGTGCGGAGCACGATGTCCCGCCTATCCTGCACATAGCGGCCGAACTCTGCGAAAATGCGGGTATCTTCCTCACTCACGCCAGGTCCGAAGGTCTGAGTCAGGCGGATAATTTTTGCCGGGACACCGTATTCGGAAGCATACGCGCAGCACAGGTTTTCGCACTGCAGCTTACTGATGGGATAGCTGCCGCGCACTTCTTCCGGCCGCTGGACACACGCATCTGTCTCCACGACCTTGTGTCCTCGCTGCGGATATCCATATACCTCCATGCTCGACAGAAAGACAAATCCATCTGAGCGCTTCCTTCGCGCCAGTTCCATAAGCTGAAGCGTGCCCAGCACCGAAATTTTGACTGTTTCCACCGGTTTCCGAACAAAGGCTTCGCTGTCTGTTTCTGCGGCGCCGTGCAGAACATAATCCACCGGGCCTTCTATATCCGGCAGTTCCTCCACCGTCCCCTCCAGCAGGCGCAATGGTCTGCCTAAGGTCAGATGTTCCAAAAACTGCTGTCGCGCCTGCGCTTCGTCCAAAACAAGCGCCAGCACTATCAACCCTAATTTTTTCTCCTCATTAGCGTACAGCAGCACATCTGTCAGCGTCTGTCCGATCAGCCCTGTCGCTCCGGTGATTAGAATAGTCTTCTCCCGCAGCTTCTCCCAAGGCAGAAAATTCGCATTGCAAATATATTTACAGTCTTTCTCTGGGATCATGACCGTTTTCCCACCTCCCGTCGTGCTCTCACGTCTCTTTTTTGTCTAATCATCTCTTCCCTACGGTCTTTGCGGCAAATACTTCACGGCGGATTACTCATCCATCCCTTCGCGGTGAATCACCTGTCTTATCGTCATCCGAAAAATCTTCCAGTCCATGGAAAAACTCATCTTATCCAGGTATTCACGGTCATAAGCGGCTTTTCTCTCATCCGAGAGCATCCTGCGCCCGTTCACCTGCGCCCATCCGGTAATTCCAGGACACAATTGATACACGCCGGCATCCCAGCGCACAGTATGAATCTCCCTCTCTTGAGGGATCAACGGTCTCGGGCCAATCAGACTCATTTTCCCGGACAACACCTGAAATAACTGCGGAAGCTCGTCCAGACTGCTCCTTCTCAAAAAACGGCCGAACCTTGTGACACAGTTCCCACATTCCTCCGCTTCTTTTTTCCCCCTATATAACGTCATAGGGCGACCTTTCTGTTCAGGCGAAATAGCACCGCCCTTCATACTGGAAAATTTAACCAGTGTAAATAGTTCCCCGTTCCTCCCTACCCGCTTCTGCCGGAACAGCACCGGCGTCTGCGGATACAGGATTTTTAAGATAAGCGCGATCAGCAGCATGGGAATCATCAGGAGCACCACTGCGGCAAGCGAAACCACAACGTCTATCATTCTCTTCAAAAATAAATATCTCAGCTGTCTCTCTGTCAAAGTATAAGCGGCTGTTCCACCATCTGTCTTAAATCTATATTCTTCTATGCCAAACATCCTTTCATCCATCCGCCGTTCTCTTTAACAGGATCCTCTGCATGTGCGGACGTTTTGTCTCCTCCGGCGGGATTCTCCACCCGTTGCCGTAGAACTGTATCAGATACTTCTCCCAACAAGAGGGCGCATGAAAAGTCCGATCTCGTATGGGAACTTCTATCGTCCTCACAAAATCTTCCTTCCGCATTCGTTCCCTCGGCCCGGAGCTGGACGTCACGCCTCCTGCAAACTCACTTGTCTCAAAGGGAAAGTGGAGAGAATATCTGATCACCGCCCGTGTCCAGAATTCTTTTCCCCCCAGTTTTCCAATCAGCTTAACCGGAGGAGCCAGCAGAAGACGCCCGATCTGCTTTCCCAATGTGGGGCGCCGTAACAGATAAGGCAGGGTTGCCCATGACGGAAAGCGTTTCAAGCCCCGCGCGATTCTGAGCCAGGCGGCTGAACACACCGGACTTCGCGGCAATCCATCCATAGGATAGATATCCAGCCAGAGATGCGGGACACCAAGAGATCGATCCGATATATACGTATCCATATCTGCCAGCTTGGCATGCGGGAAAAAGGTATTTCCCTTCTCAAAGGCAAAGAGCGTGTATCCATTCAAAACGGTTCCCGGAACACTCTGAAGCAATCGATCATAATCAGGCCTCGGCACAAACACATCCAGATCATCGTCCCACGGAATAAAATCATGATCGCGCACAGCCCCAAGCAAAGTCCCGCTGCAAAGGTAATATCGGATATCATGGGCATCGCAGTAGTCTGCAAAGGCGCAGAGCATATTAAAGAGCCTGTCATGAACTTCCGCCTGCGTCAGCTCATGTCCTGTACTCTTTTGACCGTCCGACGTTCTTCGGCAGCCCATACCGTTTTCTCCCTTCTTCCTTTTGTCTTCCGAGTAGCAGTCCCAAGCCGATCCAGAGAAACGGAGCGACAGTGACAATATTGATATTGAAAAAATCCTGAATCAGATAACAGGCAAGTCCCGCTCCAAGCGCCGCAGCGAGGTCTTCGCCTTTGTTTCGCAGCCAGGCAGCACAGCCACCCCCGATCAGGAGAAGATAGCACGCAAGCCCCGGAATCCCGGTATCCATCAGATATCCGAGGTAAGTATTGTGAGCATTGCGAACAGCCACCACCCGGTTCATCTCCTCATTCACCGTCCGGAGATCGATCAGCCAGGCAGCCGAACCGGGGCCATTTCCCAGGACAGGCTTCCGAACGACAAAATCCCATGCCTGCTGCCAGATTCCCACCCGATCGTGTCCAAAGGACGGGTCAAAACGTCCGTGGAGCATCGAAGATGCCTCATACAGAAAGCCCGACTTTCCCGGCCAGAAATAGACTGCGGCCAGTCCCAGAACCGTAAGCACCGCGCAGGCGATACCTGCACGTTTCGACCACTTCGGATCCCGGATAACAACCGGCAGCGCAATGACCAGACAGCCCAGCAGGCCTATCTTCCCTGCGTCTACCTCACTTGCAGACAGCACGAACAGGGAGACAGCTGCGGGAATCAGCAAGAGTCTGTCACATTTCTGTGATGAGCGCAGAGCAAAAGCGGTAAGAGTCGGTATGGAAAAGCAGAGAAACGCCGCGAGGACATCCACATTTCCCAGTGTCCCCAGAAACGCACTGGTGTACTCTTTGTACTTATTGTAGTAATTCAGCCCTTCCGGGTACATGAGGAGCGGGTTGAGTCCCGCAAGCTGGAGAATGGAAAGAACCCCGGACAGGAATGTAGAAAATCCAAGCGCACGGATGTGCATGGCTTTCAGACGTCCAAACAGCGAAACACCGACAAACGCCGCCGCATAGGAAGCAAGAAAGAGGATACTGTTGGTGTTGGAGGATCGCAGCATAAAGAAGCTGTCCCGCACTGACCCGGAAAAACAGGCGGAAAGGATGTTGATCGCAAGAAACACCAGCACAACGCCATGATACCAGCGAAAACGTGCCGTAACATGCAGCTTCTTTATCTTGCACCAGAGCAGATACCCTCCCAGACAGACAAGCCACAGAGCGGTGATGCCAAACCAGAGGTATGCCTTTGTCTTCACCAGGTCACTGTATCCGTAGTCGCCCATCCCGATCATCAGTGGAAAGAATCCAAAAATCGCCAGAAGATACAATTCCACGATATCCTCACAGACGTGCTGCGGGTTCAGATGCTTTTCCTGCCGCTGTGTCTGACGCGGATTATTTTTCTTTTTCCGGGCCATCCTGCCAGTCCCCTTTCGACATTCTGCCAGACAGAGTTCGCCGCGCTGCTTCCATAAGCGCCAACAACGGAAGGATCAGAGAAAGGCATACCCTGCCGAACCGCCACGGCTCCTGCAGAAACCGATAGACCCATTCCAGATTCCGTTTCCGCCAGCTCTCCGGAGCCCGCCTCAGTTCCCCGGCGCAGACGTCAATCCAGCCACCGCAGCCGCAGGCGAGCCTGGCGCCTGTAGCCGCCCCATGCTCCGCCATCCACAGCTCCTGTTTGGGCGAACCCAGACAGACCAGAAGCAGCTCCGGGGCACAGCGGGCGATTTCCTCTGCCATTGCTTCCGAATCCTCGAAAAATCCATGGTGCAGGCCGCAGAGGATCAGTCCCGGATATTGTTCTCTCAGACGCTCTCCCGCCTTTTCCGCAATCCCGGGCCTGCCGCCCAGAAGGTAGACCCGAATCCCCTCAAGCTTAGTCAGAAGCAGATTCAGCAGATCCATACACGGGATCCGCTCCGTCAGAGGCGTACCCAGGATGCGGGAAGCACAAATGACCCCGTATCCATCGGCCAGAGACAGATCCGCCTGATTAATCACTTCGCGGTAACGTTCATCACGGCGGGCGATCCTCAGTAAATTAGCATTCGTGCCGGCAACGTAATGCCAGGAAGTACTCCGGACCATATCCTCAGCTCTGTCAACAGCTTCCTCCAGCGTAATATTGTCAAATCGGACGTTGAAGATTTCCATGTTTTCAGATATCCTGACATACTGCGGCGGATCAATGTTACAGATCCGCCACAGTCATTTCCTTTTTCATGTTTTTCATGCTTCCTCAGCTGCAGAACCCAGGCATTAGCAGCGGTTTCGCCTGCGCCTGAAGACAAGCATTCCGCTCAGGACGGCGGCTGCGCTGATCAATAGGAGCAAATACCACATGACAGGCGTGTCATCGCCTGTTTTCACAGAGGTCGCTTCTGTTTCATCCGTCTGTTTTTCCGCGGAGTCCGTCTCGGATTCCGATTCAGTCTCTGTCTCAGCCATCTGATTAGTGATCGTCACATCCCACCGGCCATGCCATTCATCAAACACTGGCTCGCCATTCTCTACGGTCACCCTACAGCCTATAGAGTCATCCACTGGCTGACCGTCTTCATCAACCTCTGTCACATACAGGAAAATTTGCTCCCCTTCCATGCAGGCTCTCACATCCACATGTGCCGTCACAGATGAATTTCCGTTCAACTTCAGAGGCACGATATTCCGATTTACCTGGCCGGACGGCTGCGTAAACTCCGGATCATCGAAAATCCCTGCGTAAAAGATTCTGTCGCTGTCGCACGGGCTTCCGTCCGGATCCAGCAGAATCTTAGTGATCTCCAGATTTTCTGTCATATGGAAGCGTTCGGATATCACTACAAACTCGTTGGCAAACTGTACGCTCACAGTTCCTCCGTTTTCCGTTACGACTGCTTTGTTGCCGTTGTAGAAGTTCACGTTGAATTCGATCAAGCCCCCAAGATGTCCGCTCCCCCTGATCACATTACCTTCTGCATCCAGCTCTGCGACATAATAGGTCTTCCCGACCTCAACACCGTCGAAAACAGCCGTGGCAGAGGATGCCTCGACGAAATTCAGCGGCATGATGGCGGATACCATAACGGTACATTCCGGATCTTCAAACAGCGCTACATAAAACGTCTGATTATCAACATATACCGGCTTACCGTTGTAGAAGAGTTTTTTCACTACCCGGATACTTCCCTTTCCCGGTGTCTCCTGACTTTGATGCTCTTCCTTATTGTTGACAAACGTAGCTTCGGCTGGGTGATCCGAGGCGATCGTACCCACATCTCCCATTGCAGTCGTCATATAGCCATCCTGACCTGCCTCAGCCTCCGTCACCGTGTAGCCGATGCCTGCCGGAAGGCCTGCCGCCTCTTTGCTCTCGCCGCTCTTCAGCGTGAACCCGGCGATACCGTCCGCAAACGTCATCTCTCCATATGTCCCGCTAACCGGAGCGGTTACATTATCCTGGGTCAGTGTCACTGTGAAATGCCACTCTTTGTTCGGATCGCCTGCGTTTCCTGTCACTGTCTTCGTGACCTTCAGGCTTCCGCTTGCAGCCGGATTTTCTATGGTTTCTGTCTTTATCGCCGGGTCGTTCCCGAACTGAACAGACGCCTGATTCGCCACCTGTCTATCGTCCTTCACAGCCTCTGTGTTTACTTTCACCGTTAATTCCACAAAGCCCTGCGTCCCGGCCGGCACATCCTTCAGCGTCCAGGTCACCGTACGGGCCGAGGCATCATTGACGCCTGCCGGAGCTGTATAGCTTCCTTCCACAGCCGGAGTCTCCGGAGCCGATACAAAGTCCAGTCCCACATCCAGCGGATCTGTAATAAGAATCGTCATAGCTTTCGTGCCAGCATTCTCATAGCTGATCCGGTAAGTGACCAGATCACCCAGCTGCACGCTCCTGCCTGCGCCCGGAGTCTCCTCTGTCTTATGTGGCTCTGACTTATAGTTCGTGAATTCCGCCTCTGCCGGAGCACCTGCAGAAATCACACCAGCATCCCCCGTCGCAGCTGTCTTATAGCCATCCTGGCCTGCCTCCGCTTCCGTCACCGTATATCCGACGCCTTCCGGAAGGCCTGTCGCCTTTTTGCTCTCTCCGCTCTTCAACGTGAATCCTGCGATACCATCCGTAAACGTAATCTCGCCGTACGTCCCGCTGAGCGGAGCGGTTGCATTATTCTGAATCAGCGTCACCGTGAAGTGCCACTCTTTGTCCGGATCACCTGCGTTTCCTGTCACAGTCTTCGTAACGGTCAGGTCGCCTGTCTTCATCCTGTTTGTGAACGAGACGTACCCATCCGTGATGTTGACCGGCTCTCCGTTTTTCTCATAGGTGACTGTTCTGGTCATGCTCTCTACACCTTCATGGGTGTCTTCGCCATTGATCGTTCCTTCTTCTACGACCACCGTCACCTTGTACACTGCATTGTCATATACAACGTCCGTCCGTCCGCCGTCATTCTTCTCCCGAATCTCATAGACATACGTGCCGGTCTTCTCAAATGTGATCTTTCCAAACGTAAATGTCTTGTCAGCCCTGTTTTTCACTTCGTATGTCCAGGAGCCGTCCGCGCCGACCGTCACTTGCTGCTCTGTCACGTCGTCCGGCCATGGCATATCCTTACCCGCAGACAGCACAAACGTGAACTCGCCCTTCGTGAACGCGCCGCCCTCCAGTATCTTCCTGCCTCTCAGGGTCACGGACGCCTTCTTGGGATCATAGCTGTTCTCAAAGGCCGCGATCGCCTCGTCGGAATCTCCCTCGCCGTCCAGCTTCACCACAGCCTGAAGCGTACCGTCCTGCGCCTTCGTCACAACCACATCAACCGTGTAATGCTTGTGGGTATAATGCACGCCCGGATACGGATCGGTTCCTTCCTCTTCGGTCAAGGTATAAGAATAAGTTCCCTCTCCAAAGCTTACGCCGTCGAAGAAATCCTCCGCACTCACGTTAATCCATTTCTCTTCCCCTTCGGCATGGTTCCTGTCAACAGTAACCGTTATCGTGTCATGCGCGGGCAGTACCGTCGTGCCGTCATGCGGTGTCAGCTGGAAGGTAAATGTCTTTCCGTCCAGATGTCCTCCATGTGGGCCAACGTCCAGAGTCTTTCTCACTTTCAGGGACGCCGTCGCCTTCATCCGGTTCGTAAACACCGGCAAAGTTTCCTCATTGCCCTCCTCAGCTTTCGTCCAGGTCGCCGCGCCTGCTGCCCCCTGCTTCTGCCAGAACACTGCCGCCTCCAGCTGCCCGTTGTCGCTGGTCACATCGACACGTATGGCATACTCTGCCGTATCGTATATGACCGCATCATTGCCGCCAGTCTCCTCAGTGAGCGTATAGTAATAGCTGCCCGCCTTTTTGTACGTGATCTCGCCAAAGGCAAATGTGCCGCTGTTTGCCACGAGCGACGTCGTGATGCTCCCGCTTTCACCGCCCTTGGGCATCGGCGACCTGGTGTCCGCACCCGCCGACGTGCTCCCGGCGGTAAGTGTAAAACTGTGTGTCATCGCTTCAGACGGCGCGCCCGGGAATTCCTTCACGCCCTTCAGCGCGACGTCCACGGACTCCTTCTTGTTCGTATACACGATCTTTTCGTCACTGCCCGACGGGATCGTGCCGGATGCCTTGGCTCCCGATATCGTATCCGCGCCAGAAACCGAAACCGCGTAATCCCCGTTGTCGTCTTCCGTTACGGTATAGGTCGTTCCTGCCGACAAGCCTTCCGCCTTCCGGTTCTCCCCGCCCTTCAGGGTGATGTGCGCAACGCCATCCACAAAGTACATGCCGTCGCCCCCCTGCGGAGCCTCTTCATTGTCAGGCTTCTTCCCATACCAGCCGTTGATCGTTTTATCGCCAAGCTCAACAGTGAACCCAAACGAATCCTCCGTGCTCGCCGCCGTGCCGCTCACCTGCTTTTCCACCTCCAGGCTTCCGGTCAGGCGTTTGTTCGTGAATACTGCGCCGTCTCCCGTGCCTGCAGACGGTGTGGGCGAATAAATCGCTGAAGCGTTCAGCTTACCGCCTATATCTGTCACTGTTACCGTCACAGTATAAGTCGTCTCATCATAATCAATGTCGCTATCTGTGCCTGATTTCTCGCTAATCTCATATTCGTAAATGCCCGGCTTTGTATACGTGATCTCGCCAAAGTCAACCGCTGCGGTCGCGGCCTTTGCCGGCGCAACGGTTTCATCCACCGTTCCTTCGCCATTATGCATTGTCAGCGTATTACTATCCTTTGCTTCTGGCGGCATAGGCGCACCATCTAATGCTTCTAGAGTAAATTCAAAATCACCTTCATTCAACTGTGTACCGTTCTCCAGCCTCTTGGAAACATCCAGGGAAAGCTCCGCCGCTTTCGGTTCATATATATTGGTAAATACGACCCCTTCTTCTGCACTGCTTCCGGTCACGTTCACCGACACCGTAAGATGTCCGCTTTCATCCTTATTCACCTGCACCGTGATCGTACGCTCTTTAACCTTATCGTTTTGTACATCCGAATTCTCGCCAGGCAATTCCGTCAAGGTATAGGTATAAGTACCAGGCTGGGTAAATTTCACACCATCGAAAATATTTGCTATGCTCCCTTCCTTCTTCCCGGCATCTACTGTGACTCGAATCTCCGTTTCCGCCGGCATAGGAATGTCCGGCTCTGACGAAGAGGCGCTCGTTCCCTCAAGCTTAAAAACAAAATCGTGAGCCGGTGGGTTGTACCCTTCTCCTTCATATGCAAGATTCTTTGTGAGCGGAATCGTCACTCCCACAGAATCTTTGCAATTTGTAAACGTCAACTCGCCGGTCGCGTCAGCAATGATTTCTCCCATGCCGTCAGCTTCTCCGCTGGTACCGGATCCGCCTTCAGTTATGGTCGTTGTATAACCATCTTCACCCGCCCCCTTCTCTGTCACAGTATATTTAGTACCTTCTGGTAAACTGGGTATCCCTTTGAAGTCTCCACTTTTCAGAGTAAATCTGGCTATACCGTCTTCAAAATCAAGATCACCGTAGGAACCTGTGAGAAGATCACCACTTGATGCCTCCGCATGAACCTCAAACTCCCAGTCCCTTTTCGTTTCGCCCTCATTTCCCTCTACTTTTTTAGTGACCTTCAGACCGCCGGATGCTTCCAGATCGCCGGATGTATCCAGATCACCGGATACTTCCGGACCGCCGCTGGCCTCGGAGATGCTGTTCTCCTTCCGTCTTTTCAACACATAACGACCGCTTATTGTTTCCAGAATCTCTGCCTCGCTCGCCAGTTCAGTCTCACCGGTTGCCTCCGCCTCACTTGTCAACTCAGTCTCAACAGACGTCTCTTCTTCACTCGCCAGCTCAGTCTCAACAGACGTCTCTGCCTCGCTCGCCAGTTCGGTCTCGCCAGATGTCTCTTCTTCACTTGTCAGTTCGGTCTCGCCGGCCGTCTCTGCCTCGCTTGTCAATTCTGTCTCTTTGATCGTCTCTGCGATTGTTTCTGATTCATTCGCCCCATTGTCATCCTCTGCCGAATTCGCTTTGATGGACACAGTTATAGCGGGAAGCTCAATTCCTTCTGCAATCTCATAATCCGCTCCATCCTCTATTTCCGGTCGGAAGACATACTCACCCTCCGCAGAGCCGTCAAACTCCGGCTCGGAGATCCACTTTACAGGAACCGTCAAAATCTCCGATTTATCCTTAACTTCAACCTCCAGTTCATCCGGCAGGCAAAGTGCTTCTCTTGATATCCCCACAGAATATTCCTGCCGCAGCATCTCATTTTTGAGCGCAATAAAAGACAGGATTCGAGCGGCTGACTTCTGTCCGCCGGATCCTATCTCATCTAAATCCGAACCATTCGATGATTCGGCCAATTCTTTTGCCTTATCAGAACCTGTCTGGCTTATACCCCCCCCCGAACCATTTTCTACGTGATTCTCCCGTGGGGAAACGTCATCCGTGGTATATGCCGTATCCGCATAAACGAACGAAGACAAAACCATGCACAGACATAATATCACTGACAAAAGCCGCCTTCTTATTTTCTTTAAAGTTCTCATAACTGCCTCCTTCTAAATGCAAACCCGAAGGATTCCTATTTCTGCAATAATTGTATTCCAAAAATAATTCTATGTCAATAAATTTTGTCCTCATAGATGGAACCGAATCTTAAGATAACAGCGGCTTTTTTTAACTTGAATCTTGGAACTTGAATCGGGACACTTGAATGTGGAATTTAATTCCCCATGGATCAGGTCTATCAGGCAGATACGCTTCACAAGACAGTGGAGTACATGAGGAAACACAGCTGGCGCTACACGCAGACGCCGTGCCGGATCACTTTTCTCAGTCCCTGGCCCTTATCCAAAATCAGCAGATCCGCGTATTTGCCCGCCGTCAAGCTGCCGTATTCGCCGTAGACGCCGATCGCCTTCGCCGGGTTGACCGTGGCACATTTGACAGCGCTGGCAAGCGGGATCCCCATCTCCTTTACCGCAATGCGTAAGCAGTCCGCAAGGTTCGTGACAGAGCCTGCCAGCGTCCCGTCCGCGAGCAGCGCGCGCCTGCCCTCCACAAACACTTTCTGGCCGCCGAATTCGTATTCTCCGTCCGGCATGCCTGTCGCCTCCATGCTATCGCTGATGAAAATGATACGGTCGTCCCCGAACAGGCGAAAAGCCGCCCGCACTGCCGCCGGATGGACGTGCACGCCGTCGCAGATTAGCTCCGCCCGGCATCCTTCAAAATCCGCGGCCGCGGCGATGGGTCCCGGCTCACGGTGCGAAAGCGGCGGCATCGCGTTGAACAGATGCGTCAGCTGGGAGGCGCCGTTTCGAAAGGCTTCGCAAGCTGTCTCGTAGTCTGCCGCCGTGTGCGCGAGCGCGATGGTCAAACTACCTGAAAGCGCCCGGATAAACTCCATTGCGCCCTCTGTCTCGGGAGCAAGCGCCACGATCCGGAACGCCCCGCCGGACGCCTCCTGCAGCCGACAAAAAAGCGAGAGATCCGGCTTCTGAATATCCTCCGCCCGCTGGGCACCCTTTTTCTTCTCATTGATGAATGGGCCTTCCATGTATAGCCCATGCAGGGTGGCCCCGTGTCCGTAATCGTCGGCGACAACGGCAGTGCCATCCTCGCCCACAAGGGCCGCAGTCCGCGCTTCCCGCACAGCCCGCGCGATCTTCATCAGCTTCTCCTCCGAAACCGTCATTGTGGCCGGTGTAATGGAAGTGATACCCTGACTCAGCTCATACTCCGCAATCGCTCGGAAGGCGTCCGCCGTCCCGTCGCAGCAGTCGTATCCTGAGCAGCCGTGTAGATGGATGTCCACCAGCCCCGGAATCACATAGCCGCCCTTGGCGTCCACCGTCTCCTCCGGCAGCTTTGACGCACGGTATTCCTCCTCCGTCACGATCCTCTCCCCGATAAAGTACAGGGATCCTTCATAGAAAGATCCCTGCTTTTCAAATATCTGTCCGTTCTGAACGCAATATTTCATTTACTTCACCACAATATTGATAATCTTGTTCGGGACGTAGATTTCCTTGACGACCGTCTTCCCGTCCATATACGACGCGATCTTCCCGTCGGCCTTCGCCAGAGAAAGCGCCTCGTCCTTACCGCAGTCGGTCGGGAGAACAACGGTGCCGCGCACCTTGCCGTTGATCTGCACGCCAATCTCAATCGTCTCGTCGACCGTCTTGCTCTCGTCGTACTGGGGCCACGCGGACACAGACAGGAAATCCGTATGCCCCAGGCTCTCCCAGATCTCCTCCGTCAGATGCGGAGCGAACGGGGAGAGGAGCTTGATGAAGATCTCAAGCTGCTCCCTGCTGAGCGTCCCCGCGCTGTAGATCGTGTTCGTGAGCGTCATCAGCGCCGCGATCGCCGTGTTGAACTTGACTTCCTCGATGTCGGAGGATACCTTCTTGATCGTCTTGTGGAAGCTCGTCTCCAGCTTCTGCGTGCACGGATCGTCGCTGATCAGATCCGTCATGCCCGCCACACGCTCAAGGAAGCGCTTGCAGCCGCGCATCGAGTTATCGTTCCACGGGGCAGCCGCTCCGTAGTCGCCCATGAAGAGCACGTAGGTGCGAAGCGTGTCCGCGCCGTAATCCTCGACAATGTCGAGCGGGTCGATCACGTTGCCCTTTGACTTGCTCATCTTGTCGCCGTCCGGCCCGAGGATCAGGCCCTGGATCGAGCGTTTCGCGTACGGCTCCGGCGTGTTCACCTCGCCGATGTCGTACAGGAAATGATGCCAGAAGCGGGAGTAGATCATATGTCTCGTGACATGCTCCATGCCGCCGTTGTACCAGTCCACCGGCATCCAGTATTCCAGCTTCTTCTTGTCCGCGATCGCGTGATCGTTGTGCGGATCGATATAGCGCAGGAAATACCAGGAGGAACCGGCCCACTGCGGCATCGTGTCCGTCTCGCGCTTCGCGTCCCTGCCGCATTTCGGGCACTTGCAGTTCACGTAGGAATCAATCTTCGCAAGCGGCGACTCGCCGTCCTCGCCCGGCTCGAAATTCTCGACGTCCGGCAGGCGCAGCGGCAGCTCCTCGTAGGGCACCGGCACAACGCCGCAGTTCGGACAGTGGATGAGCGGGATCGGCTCGCCCCAGTATCTCTGGCGGTTGAACGCCCAGTCCTTCATCTTGAACTGCACGCCGGCCTCGCCGACGCCCATCTTTTTGATCTCCTCGATCACGCGCGCAATCGAGTCCTTCTTGTTCGTATAACCGTTCAAAAACTCCGAGTTGATCATCTCGCCGTCGCCGGTATAGGCTTCCTTCGCAATGTCGCCGCCCTTGATGACCTCGATGATATCAATACCGAACTTCTTCGCGAAGTCGTAGTCTCTCTGATCATGCGCCGGCACCGCCATGATCGCTCCGGTGCCGTAGCCCATCATGACATAGTCCGCGATAAAGATCGGGATCTCCTTGCCGTTCAGCGGGTTGATCGCCGTGAGACCGTCGATCCGCACGCCGGTCTTGTCCCTGACGAGCTGCGTGCGCTCAAACTCCGTCTTCTTCGTGCACTCCGTGCGGTACGCCTCGATCGCGTCCATGTTTCCGATCTTATCCGCGTACTTGTCGATCAGCGGATGCTCCGGCGCGATGACCATAAACGTGACGCCGAACAGCGTGTCCGGACGCGTCGTGTAAATCTCCAGCTTCTCGCCCGTCCCCTTCACGTCGAACCAGACGAACGCGCCGGTCGACTTGCCGATCCAGTTCTCCTG
>CANQVT010000015.1 GCA_947627365.1 uncultured Lachnospiraceae bacterium
TCAATATCCTGCAGCGTCCCCTGCATCCTGATCTTCAGCATACATATCCTCCCAATCCACGTAATAGCACTCGTCCGGATAGCGGACTTTGACTGCCTCCCAAAAATATCGGGCATACCCACAGCAGAATAACTCCTCCACGGAATAATGCTGACATTCCCGCAGTGCTTCATCCTTTTTCATCCTGTCGCTCACGCTCGGCGTACCATTACAGTAAAGATTAAACGCCAGACGTACAATCTTCATGCTGCCGCTGGTCTGCCAGCCTTCATGCAGGCATCCAGGCTTGACAAAGCCTGTTTTGAAATCGTAAATCCGGTCTACATGCTCCCTTGTGTCCCGGTCAATCCCAAGACAATATATAAGTGCCTTGTGGTACACGTCCTGGTATCTGCATTTCTGCAGATATTCATAGTAAAACTGCTCATGCTGTCTGTTCTTAAAAGTAATTGTGCGAGATTCTTTTTTGTCTCCTGCTCTTAACGCTGTGCTCATCATGTCACTCTCTCCTTCACTGTTTAATTTTTAAAGGATGTTTTAAGGATTCTAGTAATTTGAGTAAACTTCGCTAAAGGTTGTAATTGCTTATTTTACTCAACTAATGACTTGAGTAATACTCAATTTGAAGTGATTTTAGACGATTTCCAGCGATGTTTGACGGTATTCGCTTCTACCGCAAAAAAAGGCCCCGGAAACCTTATAATCACTAGGAAATATAGTGTTTATAAGGCTTCCGAAGCCTGTCTAAACCAAAGGTACTATTTTGATTGAAAACTTCGCTTAAATGCCCATTTGCTTCGCTACCTCAGCGGCGAAGTCTTCCTGCTTCTTCTCAATGCCCTCGCCGGTCTCCCAGCGAACGAAGCCCTTGATCGTGATCTTCGCACCGTTCGCCTTCGCGACGGAATCCACGTACTGCTGCACGGACTGCTTACCGTCCTCAGCCTTCACGTATACCTGGTCGAGCAGGCAGATTTCCTTGAGCTCCTTGTTGATGCGGCCATTGATCATGCCCTCGATCACCTTCTCCGGCTTCGCGGCCTCCTTCGGATCGTTCTTGATCTGGGCCAGAAGGATCTCCTTCTCATGCGCGATGTAGTCCTCGCTGATCTCGCTTCTGTTCGTGTACTGCGGGCGGAGCGCTGCCACCTGCATCGCTACGTTCTTCGCCATCTCCTTGATGTCGTCGTTGATCACGTCGGTCACCACGTCCACCAGCACGCCGATCTTGCCGCCCATATGTGTATAGGAAGCGACGAAGCCTGCGTCCTCGGTCACTTGCGTGAATCTGCGGATGTTCATGTTCTCGCCGATCACTGCGATCTGGCCGGCGAGCGCCTCGTTCACGGTCTTCGTGGTGTCAAATTTCCACGGCTCCGCGAGGAACGCCTCGATGTCCGCAGCGGTGGTCTCCATCGCCTGCTCCGCAACCTGGGCAACGTAGCCCTGGAATTTCTCGTTCTTCGCGACGAAGTCGGTCTCCGCGTTGACCTCTACCGCAACAGCCTTCTTGCCGTCGTCGGTCACGATCACCTTCACGAGACCCTCTGCGGCGATCCTGCCGGCCTTCTTCTGAGCCGTAGCGAGTCCTTTCTCTCTCAGAAACTCGATCGCCTTGTCCATATCGCCATCGGTCGCCGTCAGGGCCTTCTTGCAGTCCATCATGCCGGCGCCCGTCATCTCTCTCAACTCTTTCACCATTCCTGCTGTGATTGCCATTCTGTTTTCCTCCATATTTTCTTATACTCGCACGAATGCAACAGGTAGTCCGCCTGCTGCATTCGCCGCGCTGTTATTTTCTGTTATCCGTCAAATCTCTGCTTACTCTGCAATCGCGTCTACCGGGGCTTCCTCCGTGTAAGCCTCTTCCTCATAATATCCTTCTGCGTCAGCCGGAACTTCCTCAGCGCCCTGCTTTGCCTCAACGATAGCGTCCGCCATCTTGGATACGATCAGCTTGACCGCGCGGATTGCGTCGTCGTTGCCCGGGATCACATAATCCAGCTCCTCCGGATCGCAGTTTGTGTCGCAGATGCCGATCAGCGTCACGCCCAGAGCGTGAGCCTCCTGCACGCAGATATGCTCCTTCTTCGGGTCCACTACGAAGATCGCGTCCGGGATCCTGCGCATCTCCTTGATGCCGCCCAGGTTTCTCTCCAGCTTCTCCTGCTCCTTGCGAAGCGCGATAACTTCCTTTTTCGGCAGCACGTCGAATGTACCATCCTCAGCCATGCGCTCGATGTCCTTCAGGCGCTTGATCCTGCTCTGGATCGTCTTGAAGTTCGTCAGCATGCCGCCGAGCCATCTCTCGTTCACATAGAACATGCCGCAGCGCTCAGCCTCAGTCTTGACCGCATCCTGCGCCTGCTTCTTCGTGCCGACGAAAAGAATGCTGCCGCCGTTCGCCGCGATGTCTGCAACCGCCCTGCAAGCCTCGTCCACCTTACCTACAGACTTCTGAAGGTCGATGATGTAGATGCCATTGCGCTCCGTGTAGATGTACTCTGCCATCTTCGGATTCCATCTTCTGGTCTGGTGTCCGAAATGGACGCCTGCCTCGAGTAACTGTTTCATTGAAATTACACTCATGTCTCTTCTCCTTTTTGGTTAGATTCTTCCGCATGTCTCACACTCGCAGGGAGACCGGCCTGCCGCCGTGCATCACAGATTCTGAATCGCGTATCGCGAGTCAGGAATCGCAGATCACGGTCACACATCGCCGACACCGTCCCCGGAGTCCACATACGTGCTTGATTTGCAGCTTTTGTATTATAGCATAAGGTTCTTCGCCGCGCAAGTCCTAAAATTATTCTCTCCTCAACGCCTCAATCGGGTCGAGATTCGCCGCTTTCACGGAGGGCAGAAGCCCGAAAACGATACCGATCAGCATGGAGAACACCACGGCGATGCCCGAGATCATCACATCGATAGACACCGCAACGCCCGAGACCTTGTTGATCACCTGCGCCATGCCGATGCCGCTCGCGACGCCGATGATACCGCCAATGCTCGTCAACACGGCAGCCTCTGTCAGAAACTGTCCGAGGATCGATCCCTTACGGGCGCCAATCGCCTTCTTCAGGCCGATCTCATTCGTGCGCTCCGTCACAGACACAAGCATGATGTTCATGACGCCGATGCCGCCCACCAGAAGTGAAATACTTGCGATCCAGATCAGCTGACTGTTCGTGGCAGCGCTCATATCCTGCAGCTTCTGGGCGCGCTCGAGCACATCGTCCGCCTTGTATTTGAATTCCGTCTGCGAAGAGGACACAGTCGCGTTCAGAATATCCTCCGCACCCTTTCCGGCGTCCTCCATGTCGTCTACGCTGACTGCTTTCACGATGACATTCTCCGGCTCGTCATACTGGTACACGATTGGCCAGGAGGCCTTCGGCATAAAGAGGTAACCGGTCGTGTCGGCATTTGCGTATGTGTAATAGTCTTCGAGGTTGTTGATATTCGGCGTAAATTTCCGACTCTGCTCTACGACGCCGACCACCGTGAACGGCATCTTGCTGATTTCGATTGTCTTCCCGATCGGATCTTCATTGCCGAAAATATTGTCCGCGGCCGTCTGGTCCACGATCAGCACCTTGCGGAAATTTTTAAAGTCGCTCTCAATGAAGTTTCTGCCCTTGTGGATCGTATAGCCCACCGTCTCAAAATAATCGCCGTCGATGCTCCGCACGCTTGTGCTCGTCAATGCCGTATTCTTATAGAAGATGCTTTCCGAATACTGCCGTTCATTGTAGCGCGTGACGCTCTCCACCGAATCAAGCGCGCGGATCTGGTCGCAAACCTCGTCCGTCACCTCGCGGAACCCCGCCGGCGGCTGCGACCAGGAATCGATAATGTAGGGATAACCCTGCTGATAGATCATGATCGACAGCGTGTTGTTGCCGGATCCGATCAGGTTATTCTTGATCTGCTCGTTTGTGCCCTTGATCGTCGACGCGATTGAAATAATGGAGGCGATACCGATGATGATACCGAGCATCGTCAGGAAAGAGCGCATCTTGTGCGACCATATCCCCTGAAACGACAGTCTTATATTCTCAAGCAAGTCTCAACACCCCCTGCTGTAACCGTTTCGTCCTTCATCCCATACCTCCCGCTACATAAAGGCATCCTGCAGCATATCTACGTCTTTCGTCTTCGCGCCCTCCTTGACATTCTTGCCATATGGGAACGCAATCATGTCCTCAAGGCTGAGACCTTCCTTGATCTCCTGCGAGTAACCCGTTTTTTTGCCTATCTTAACGTACTGCTTCGTCAGCTTGTCACCGTCGCCCTTCTTGTAGACGTAGGTCCTTCCGTCCGACTCGGAACGGATAAAATAATTGTCCAGGTAAATCGCGTTGTCCTGCCCGCCGGTTCCCCCGGCAAGGTAGATTTCTGCTTCTCCCTCTTCCAGGCCTTCCGTATCCTCGATCAGCGCATAGAACGGATAGTAGGAAGCGTTTGTGTTCTCCTGCCCGTAATAGTAGGAGTCGTTGCTCCCGTCCGGGTACTCGGATACTTCCTTGATCACCGCACTGAATTCCGTTCCGTTTGTCGTCAGCATCCCCGTGATCGTATCCCCGACATTGAGCTTTTCCAGCGCAAGCTCGCTCATCGAGCCCTTCGCGTACAGCCCTGCCTCGTTCGCAACCTTTACAAAGTAATCCTCATCCGACTCTCCGTTCAGATTGCCGATGCTGACTACAGTGCCTTCCATCGTACTCTTGACGACCTTCCCGTCGATGATCCGCTGCTTCTGCCTCAGGTCAAGCTCACTCTGCCTGACGTCAAGCGAGCAGGACTTGATCTCCTGTTCCTTATCCTTAATCATCTCCGCGAGCTCGGCAGCCGTGTACATCGGCTCATCGCCGCCGTAACCGCCATAGTCATCGCCGCCATAATCCGGGAACTCTGTCTCCGGCTCATCCTCCCAAAGCCCATACTGCCGAAACGTCTCAACAAAGGAGGGATCACTGCTCACCACAAGCTTCTGTGCTTCGCTGAGATCCAGATAACTGGCCCAGATGTCCAGAATCATATCATATCGTTCTTCCTCCGACGTATCCGGCGGCAAATTCAAAAGCTCCTGGAACATCTGCAAGACAGAGTACGCCTTCAGAGTATCCCCGATCCCCAGAAAGCCCTCCGGTGGGATTTTCTTGCCTTTCTTGTTCTCCTCCCAGGGCTGCCCGTTCTGCTCCGCCAGATCTGCCTGCTCCTTCTTCCAGCGGTTCTCCAGCTTCTTTCTCCAATTCTCGCCAAGCTGCTCATAAGTATCCAATGCCTTCTCGAGCAGGTCCTTATCGATAGCCGCAGGATTAATCGCCTCGAACAAGGATTTTGCGTATAACAAACAGAGCTCCCTGTAGCGCTCCTTAAGCTGCTTGACCTGGAATTCCTTGCCATGCTCCGTCAGGTAGTCGCTCACATTGCCAAGAAGCTGATATTTCTCCATATCGGGAACCGTCGTCTCCGACTCCTCCAGTATCTCCTCCATAGGATTTGAGAGCCACTGCTGATAGAATACGATGGCGCTCTCCAGCTCTGTCAGGAAGTCCTTTCCCTGATCGGAATAAGTCTGCGCCGCATTCTCCGTCAAAAGCTTTTCCGCGTCCGCGAGGAACGTCGTCACATAGCTCTCAATCGCGTCCGGTGCATTCTCATATTTTGCGGTCGCCGTCACATCAAACTCCGGCATCGTAAAGCTCGCATAGCCGCCCGCGACATCCTCAGAGGTCAGCTCAACCGTACGAGCGTCGTTTCCAGCTGTCGGTGTACCCGTCTGTCCGTTTCCGTCAGCCGTCGACGCACTCGCCTGTGCGCCTTCTCCTGAAACAGCTGCTGAGG
Source organism: uncultured Lachnospiraceae bacterium (assembly GCA_947627365.1). GTDB lineage: Bacteria > Bacillota > Clostridia > Lachnospirales > Lachnospiraceae > Choladousia. Next base: position 5,851 of record CANQVT010000015.1, read on the forward strand.
TCGGCACAACGCTCCATCCCATAAACACAAGTGTCACATCGCTCAGATCCGCCTGCAGAGGAACCAGCCTTCCGACTTCGTGTTTCTCCGTCCTATTGCCCGGATTGATCGTGACCGTGAATTCCTTTCCCTTCGTCGGCTCGCCGCTCTGGTTATCCTCAGCGGCTGATCCACCCGAGCTTTCTCCGTTCGTCGATCCCTCGCCTGTATCCCCATTGCCTGTATCATTTCCGCCGGTCTCGCCACTCTGTCCGTCTCCGCCAGTCTCACCGCTCTGTCCGTCTCCGCCGGTCTCGCCATTCTGCCCGTCTCCGTTGGTCGCTCCGTCGCCCGTACCGTCTGCGCCGGCAGGCTCGCTTATATTCGCAGCGCCGCCCGCTGCCTCATCCTCCGCAATCGCCGACGCCATATCGCCACTCTGCGGCTCCACGTCCGGATCAAGCTGCGTCCGCACGGACACAATCGTCTCGTTCGTCTGTATTCCTTCGATTATGTAATCGTCCGGGTCATCGCTTTCTTCATTTTTTCTCGCTGGGATCGATCCGTCCACCAAAACCTCGGTAAGCTCGTAGCCGTCCTCCAGACTTAGCCCAAATACAATCCTGCCGTTCTCTGCCATCGCAATCGAGTTTGTGACGTCCTCGCCGTTCACTGTCGCCGCCGCCCCGTCCGACACGTCAAATGTGACCGTATTTCGGCGCACACCGTCCGCGGGCTGATCCGCGTCTGTCTGCGAATCACCGTCCTGCGGCTGCCCGCTCTCGATAGAGCCGTCCGTCTCAGCAGCTTCATCCGTCTCATCCGTTCCACTGGTCTCGCCCGTCTCATTGGCACCATCCTGACCCTGCGCCGCCTCAGCCAGCGTCTTCAGCTCCTCCAGACGATCAATATTCTCTACACTATCCCGCTGAGCCGTATCCAGCAGCTCATACGCTTCTCCGATCTGCGAAACTGCCTCAGAAAGTGCGGACGCTTCCAGCTCCTGCGCCTCTGCGATCAGCATCTCTACATATTCAACCTGATACTCCTCCAGCGTCCTGCATCTCTTTCTAAGCGTCTCCGTCTCTTCCTTATCCAGGGCTGCCTTGACGGAATCCTTGAGTACATAAGAGCAGACTTCTCTTACCGATCCATCCTCCTGCTCTTCCTCCGTCCTCTTCTCATCCGCTAAATTTCTTCTATAATACAATACAGCCTGTTCGATTGCCTCGCCTACATCGCTTGCCTTGAGATCATCGCCGCAGGTAAGGAAAGTCATCTGCAGCTCGAGCACCAACGCCTCGAAGCTGAGTACACTGTTCTCGACCGTAGAAAGCTCAGAGCCTTCCTTGCTTCCGCCTACATTCTCCACGTCGTCAACCGCTACGCCGTCCTGCCCGTCGGCGGCTTGCCCGTCGGTATCCGCTCCGTCTGAACCAGGAGCAGCCTCCAGATCCTCAGTTTCATCCGGCACGACCTCATCCGGCTCTTCCGAGTCGTCCGGCTCCTTCAATTCTTCCGATTCTTCGATCTTTTCCGATTCGCCCGATCCCATGCTTTCCTCAGCCGACGCAGTCATTGTAAGGAAATCGCGCTCCAACGCCGCTGTCGCCGGAGTCTTTTTCAGCTTCTCCAGCTCTTTTTCCAGGCGCGTCAGCGTCAGCTCATTCGTCTGAAGCTCCAGCTGCTGCATCTCGAGTTCAAGCTCCTGGAGCGTCATGTCATAGGAAAAAAGAGGCGTGCCTTCCTTGACCTCGTCCCCGACTTCCACGTATATCTTGTCAATTCCGTATTCTTCATTCAACTGAACGGTCTGTGCCACCTGAGACGTGACAGAACCGTAGATGGTCTGTCGCTCGTCCATCCAGGAATAGCCCCTGACATTTGCTACAGGCACGACCTCGATCGGAGATTTCTGACTCTGTGTGGCATAGTACGCGCCATAGCCGGCGCCGCCTATCAGCGCGGCGGACACCACGACACTGATCAACACAGTTCTCAGCTTCATTGCTCGTTCTCTCCTTTCTGCTCCGCAAGCTCACCGTCAAAGATGGTAACTACCCGCTTGGCATAACCGGCGATCCCGCTGTCATGCGTGATCATGATCACAGTAACTCCCTCGTCGTTCAGCTTCTGGAACAATTCCATGACCTGCTTGCTCGACTTGGAATCAAGCGCGCCAGTCGGCTCATCCGCCAGCAGAATATCCGGCTTGTTTACCATCGCGCGCGCGATCGCTACCCTCTGCTTCTGTCCGCCGGACAACTGCGTCGGCTTGAATGTGACACGGTCCTCCAGACCTACGCGTATGAGCGCTTCCCTCGCCTTCGCCCGGCGCGCACGCTTGCGAACCCCCGCATAGATCAGCGGGAGCGCTACATTGTCCAGCGCCGTCATGCGCGGAAGCAGCTGAAAGTTCTGAAATACAAATCCAATGTTGTGCAGACGTACGTCTGCCAGTTGCCGTTCGTTCAATGAAAGGACATTCTTTCCCGTCAGCTCATAGCTGCCCAACGTCGGGCGATCCAGACAGCCGATGATGTTCATCAACGTAGATTTTCCGGAGCCGGAAGGTCCCATGATCGCCACATATTCTCCTTTATCCACATTCAGGCAGACATCCTTCAGTACAGGAACCGTCAGCTTGCCTTGAATGTAGTCCTTGTATATATGCTCTAGTTTGAGGATCAAAAAAACCCCTCCTCTATGTCAAATATTCATTCCCGCAAATCAGCCGAGTCCAGCCTCCTCGTCATAGCCCATGTCGTCCTCGTCGTAGCTCATATCGTCCATGCTGTCCTCATCGTAGCTCATGTCGTCCATGCTGTCCTCATCGTAACTCATGTCGTCCATGCTGTCCTCATCGTAGCTCATATCATCCATGCCGCCCTCATAGTAGCCCATATCGTCCATGCCTTCGTCGTAGCCCATGTCATCCATGCCGCTTTCATCATAGCTCATGTCGTCCATGCCACTCTCGTCGCCGGACCCAACGTCATTGTAGATAACCGGGTCGCCCTCGGACACCGTATCAATCGGATATGCAATGTAATCCTCCGGCTTAAGCCCGTCAAGGATCTCATATTTCATGAGCTCTTCGTCATACTCCCCAAGCGTGATCTCATGCTTTTCAAGCACATTGGAAGAATTTGCCAGCCACACATAAGCCGCGTCATCCTCCTGCATGATATAATACTCCTCCAGCCACATGCCGGTCTTCTCCTCGGTCTGTCCGCGATCCTCCTCCATATACACATGCTGTCCAAGAATCAGTCCAGTCGAATCATCCAGCTCCACGTAGAACTTATAGTTGGACGAACCCGAATCGTTGTCCATCCCGGAATAATAGTAAGTATTCTCCTCTTCTTCCTTGTTGTCCGTGGAAATCTCAGACACCACGCCCGTCCACGTCTGCGTCTCATCCACCCTGGAGTGCACAAGCATTGTCATACCCTCCTGAATCTGGCTGAGATTCTGCTCGTTCACCGAACCCTTGATGCGGAAATCCCCGACTGCAAGGATCGTGATATATGCGGAGCTGCCGCTGGAACCATAATAATCCTGCCCGCTGTCGGTAGAATCATTGATCTTCTGTACGATACCTTCCATCTCGGCTGTCACGGTCGCGTTGTCGATCGTCTCCTTGAGCTGTTCCATCTCGAGCTCCTTGCTCTGGATGTCATATTCATGCTGCTTGATCTCATTCTGCGCCGACAGGATATCTGTCGTGATCATGAGCTGATCGTCCGCGCTCGCCTCTTTCTTATCCTTTTCAAGCCGTGCAATGCTCTGCTCGGCAAGCTCGATATCCGACTTCGCTTTGTCGATATCGATCTCGGCCTGTGCGAGCTTATCCTCATCCTCCCGCGTGTCGTACGTGAAGAGCCGCTGCCCCTCCTTGACCTCGTCGCCCTCCTTGACATAACACTGCTTTACCTTGCGGTCGCCGTCAAGCTTCACCTCAAGCGTCGCCTGCGGACTGACCTCGCCGCCGAAACGCTCGATCAGGCCCGTACCGGTGCCATAGCCCGTGATCACAGACACCTGATCCACGTACACCGCATTCTCCGCGTCCGAGGAGACTCTCTCCTCCGATCCGAGCTTCTCCTCAAAGTAAAAATGATAAGCCGCATATCCGCCTCCGCCCAGAATTGCGAGGATCAGTACGACAATGATAAACTTCTTCATTATATATACTTCCCTTCGGATAGATTCATTTCCTATAACACTATACCACAACTTATCCGAAAAAAAAGTGATTTTTTCTTAAGACTTCTTAAAAACACTAAATTTTCACATTTTGGACACATCGAGGCACAAATACTTGTGTTCCATTCAAATTTGCGCTCACGATGAGCGCCTCGTCTCTTATTGAATTCTCGCGACCATGCTCAAGCATCCGACAACCTATATTTCCGCAAGTATATCACAGAAAAAGGCCGCCGCGTCCCGGTATCTTTTCCCATCCGTCGAATGGAAAACCCGTTCTGCGGCAGCCTGTTCGTCTGATATATTCTTCTGTTACCAATATGTCTTCTTATGCTTCGGATCTTCAGCCGGCAACCATGCTTGACCTTTCATGCTCATCGCCGCCGATAATTTCCTGCAGCATGCTGTGGCAGGTCAGATTAACGGATATTTCTCCGTCAGCCCCTTCACGATTGCCTTCGCCCTCTGCTCACAGCCGTCCTCGTTCTTCAGCATACATGCGATCGCCTCGGCGATCTGATCCATGTCTGCCTCGTTCATGCCGCGCGAGGTGACCGCCGGCGTCCCAAGACGGATACCGCTCGTCACAAACGCGGACTGCGGATCGTTCGGAATCGTGTTCTTATTGCAGGTGATGTTGACGCTGTCGAGCAGGTGCTCGGTCTCCTTGCCGGTGCGGCCCACACTCGTGAGGTCCACGAGCATCAGGTGGTTGTCCGTGCCGCCGGAGACGATCTTCACGCCGCGGTTCATCAGACCCGCGCAGAGCGCCTTCGCGTTCTTCGCCACGTTCTGCTGATAGGTCTTAAATTCCGGCTGCAGCGCCTCCTGCAGGCAGACGGCTTTCGCCGCGATCACATGCATCAGCGGGCCGCCCTGCGTGCCCGGGAAAATGGCCTTGTTGAAGTTCGCTTCCTTCGCGAACTCCGCGCTGGAAAGGATCATGCCTCCGCGCGGTCCGCGCAGCGTCTTGTGCGTCGTCGTGGTCGTCACATGCGCATACGGAATCGGGCTCGGATGGATCCCGGCTGCCACAAGTCCTGCGATATGCGCGATGTCCACCATCAGGTACGCGCCGACCTCGTCGGCGATCTCACGGAACTTCTTGAAATCTATGATGCGCGCGTAGGCGCTCGCGCCCGCCACAATCATCTTCGGGCGGCATTCCAACGCGATCTTTCGCACGTTCTCGTAGTCAATCACACCGTCGTCATTCACGCCGTACGGCACGATATTGAAATACGCGCCTGAGAAGTTCGCAGGGCTCCCGTGGCTTAAGTGTCCGCCGTGCGCGAGGTTCATCCCCATCACGGTGTCGCCCGGCTTCAGCAGCGCAAAGAAAACCGCCATGTTCGCCTGCGCGCCGGAATGCGGCTGCACATTCGCGTACGTACAGCCGAACAGCTTCATCGCGCGGTCTCTCGCCAGATCCTCAACCACATCCACACATTCACAACCGCCATAGTAACGCTTGCCCGGATACCCCTCCGCGTACTTGTTCGTCAGCGGGCTTCCCATCGCCGCCATCACAGCCTTCGACACCCAGTTCTCGGAAGCGATCAGCTCGATATGGCTGTTCTGCCGCTCCTGCTCTGCCACAATCGCGTCAGCCACCTCCGGGTCCACGCGCCTGACCTCCTCAAGTGAATACATTTCTTCGTCCTCCTGTTGTGTTTTGTCACACCATCTCGTATCAGCACAAAAGATGCGTCCCATCCGGCGACGCATTTTTCCGTTTACGTGGCGCAGCCCTTCCTGCGCCGTAAACACAGTAGTGGTTTCATCTTACTTTGCTTCGACTAAGATGTCAAGAGCTTTCCGAGCCAAATTTTCTGTCTTTCGCTCTAATACATTTGTGCACATTTGCCGTACACAGCACGACAACTGCTCCGGCTTAGGTCCGTTCTGTTTCACAGAATGCAAAAACGGCAAGGAAGCTTCGTATCTGCTACGAACATTTCCCTGCCTCCAGCTGAAACATCAGCACGGACAGCACCGCCATTCCGGCGGTTTCTGTGCGCAGAATCCTTCGGCCGAGCGTGAGCGGTTCTACGCCCGCCGCTCGCGCAAGCTCAATCTCCTGCTCGTCGAATCCGCCCTCCGGCCCGATAAAAACCGCCACGGACTCGCCCGGTTTGATCTCATCGATCAGCTTGCGCGTCCGCTCCATCCCCTCCGCAAGTTCATACGGAATCAGCTTTTTGTCAAACTGCCCCGCGTATTTAACCGCCTCGGCGAACGTCATGACACGCGTCACCTCGGGCACAATCCCTCGCTTCGACTGCTTGGCCGCGCTCTCGGAGATCGCGTTCCAGCGCTTCCGCTTCACCTCCTCCTTCTTCGCGTCCAGACGAACAACCGCGCGCTTCGTCGCCATCGGAACGATCTGTGCCGCCCCAAGCTCCACCGCCTTCTGAATGATCAGCTCCATCTTATCGCCCTTCGGTAATCCCTGAAACAGACAGATCCGTGAAGGAAGCTCCGCGCCGGACTCCTCCACCCACATGATCTTTGCGGCGACATAGTCCTCTTCGATCTGCGCGATCTCACAGCGGTATTCCTTCCCGTCCCCGCCGTCGCTCACCGTGATCTGCTCTCCCGGCTGCATGCGCAGGACGTTTCGGATATGATTCACATCCCCGCCTGTGATGCGAACGAACTTCTCACCTATCTGTTCGGACGCTACGAAAAAATGATGCATGGTATTCTCCTCTTATTTTCAATTCGTGTTTAATTCACAAAACCCGGACGCCCTGCACGGGCTTGCAATGTCAGGGCAGACCCGCTCGCGCTTAATCGGGCACGCAGCGGTGCATAAGTTCGCTTGCGCTCACCAAGCACCGGCGGCCCTCAATGATCTGCCCTGACACAGCAAGTCCCTTTTGCCGGGCTGTGCGTTGAATTGCGAAACGAAACAGCGTGCGATGGGCTGTCGGTGTTCCGTGCGCAAACGATAGGCAGTTCGACGCAGGATTCGCGAGCATAGCGACAGCTGTCGGAGCATGTCTGAGCAAAGCGAGTTTGCGTAGACAGCTGTCCATAGGCGGCGGAGCGAATCTAGGAGAACAACGTGTTTGCGGCGGAACATCCGCAGACAGAGCACGCGTCCGGATTACACTTTAAGTGAATTAAACACGAAGTCTCCGCGCCGTCACCGACACCCAATCGTTCTGGTGCGTGACTTCAAGCACCTCGAATCCGGCCGCCTTCACAGCCGCGACAACCGTCTCCTCTTTCTCATCGATGATCCCCGACGTGATATAGATCCCGCCCGGCTTCAGCTGGTTCAGGATGACAGGCGTGAGCGGCAACAGCACCTCCGCCAGGATGTTCGCTACCACGATATCATACTTTCCGTAACCGACCGCGTCCTGCACCTGCTTATCGTCGATGATATTCCCGATCATGACGTCCATCGCGCTCTCCGGGATGTCGTTCGCCTCGAGATTCTCCTTCGTCGCTGTGATCGCGCAAGGGTCGAGATCCGTCCCAACTGCGTGCTTCGCGCCGAGCTTCAGGGCGGCAATCGACAAGATACCGCTGCCCGTCCCCACGTCCAGAAGCTCTGTCTCGGGCGTCACATATTTCTTCAGCTGACGCATACACAGCTGCGTCGTCTCGTGCATGCCGGTTCCGAACGCGGTGCCCGGGTCGATATGGATCACCATCTTGTCGCGATCCTCCGCCTTCATATCCTCCCACGAGGGAATGATCAGGATGTCGTCCACGTAGAACTGATGAAAATACTCCTTCCAATTGTTAACCCAGTCCTTATCCTCGGTCTGGCTTCGCGTGATCGTCCCTTCGCCGATGTCCATAAACATCCGCAGCGAATCCAACTCTTCCTGCACGCGGGCAAGAATCGCGTCACAGTCCGCGTCCTCCTCCAGATAAAAGCTCAGGTACGCGATCCCGTCGTCCTCCGGTCCGTCCGGCAGAATATCCACAAACATCTGCCTCTTGTCTGACTCCGAGAGTGGCACCTTGTCCTCGATCTCGACGCCTTCCACTCCGGCGTCCGCCAGGGAAGAGATCACGATATCCTCGGCCTCGGTCAGTGTCTTCAGTGTAAACTTATTCCACCTCATACAAACCTCCATATTCTAAACATTTCCTGCAGAACTTATACATTCTTCAGATGATTCTTTCTTATATCACAAAAAGCCGCGTGCAGGCAAGACCCCTCCGCAAAAACCTGCCTGGAGAATCGTCTGCCTGTCGCGGCATTCTCATCAATCCTCAAATGTTTCCTTCAGCTTATCCACAAAGCTCTTCTTTTTTCCTTTTTCGCCCTTCTTCTCCGTGCCCGCGGCCTGATTCAGGCTGTTGCCCGTCGCCTGGTCGAACTCGCGCAGCGCCTGCTTCGCGGTCTCGTTCAGCCGCGTCGGCACCTGAATCACGAGCGTCACGTAATGATCGCCTCGCACGTTCTTGTTGCGCAGGGACGGAACGCCCTTGCCTTTGAAGCGCACTCTTGTGTCGGTCTGTGTCCCCGGCTTGATCGTATACATGATATCGCCGTCCACCGTGCTGATGCGGATGTCTCCGCCGAGCGCCGCCTGCGCAAACGTCATCGGTACCGTCGAGTAGATGTCCATATCCTGACGCTCGAATGTCGGATGTCTGCCAACGATCACCTCGACGAGCAGATCGCCCCTCGGGCCGCCGTTCGTACCCGGTTCGCCCTTCTCGCGGATGCGGATACTCTGCCCATTGTCGATACCGGCCGGAACCGTCACCTTGATCTTCTTCCGGCTGGAGGTGTAGCCTGTACCGGAGCAGTGCGGACATTTTTCCTTTACGATCTTTCCGCTGCCATGGCAGTCCGGACAGGTCTGCACGTTCTGCACCGTGCCGAACAGCGATTGCTGCGTGAAGACGACCTGGCCCCTGCCGCCGCACTTCGGACAGGTCTCCGGCGAGGTGCCTGGCTTCGCGCCGGTGCCGTGGCAATTCGTACACTCATCCTTCAGCGTCAGCTCGATCTCCTTCTCACAGCCGAAGACCGCCTCCTCGAAAGTCACACGCACGCTCGTCCGCAGGTTCGCGCCCTGCATCGGACCGTTCGAACCGCCGCGGCGTCTGCCGCCGCCGAAGAGATCGCCGAAAATATCGCCAAAGATATCGCCCATATCCCCGCTGAAATTGAATCCGTCAAAACCGCCGAAGCCGCCCGGACCGCCCTGCTCGAACGCCGCGTGACCAAACTGGTCGTACTGCCTGCGCTTCTCCGGGTCGCTTAAGACCGCGTACGCCTCCGACGCTTCCTTAAATTTTTTCTCCGCCTCGGCGTCCCCCGGATTCATGTCCGGATGATATTTCTTTGCCAGAGCACGGTATGCTTTTTTCAAGGCCGCGTCATCCGCGTTTTTGTCCACGCCGAGGACTTCGTAATAATCACGTTTGCTCTCCGCCATACTCCATTAACCTCCCGAACCGCCTGACACGGTCACTGTTCTTAAAAGAAAATTTCGGAATTTACTCAACGATGCCCCTGAAGTTTACCGCTCCAGGGGTATCGCATTTCTTATCATCTATCTGGAAAACATTATACCTCTCTGTAATCTCCGTCCACGACGTCGTCGTCCTGCGGAGCGCTGCCGCCTGCCGCGCCGCCCATGTTCGGATCCGGACCTGCGCCCGCTGCTCCTGCCGCGCCCTGCGCCTGCTCGTAGACCTTCGCGAAGAGCTTCTGCGCGCTCTCCATCAGCTTCTCCTTGCCAGCCTTGAGATCCGCAATCTGCGCGTCCGTCATCTCCTCCGGGTTCGTCTTCTCGACGAGCTCCTTGAGGGCGTTCAGGTCAGCCTCGACAGAAGCCTTGTCGGATGCGTCAATCTTGTCGCCCACTTCCTCGAGAGCCTTCTCGGTCTGGAATACCATCGCGTCAGCGTCGTTTCTCGTGTCGATCGCTTCCTTCTTCTTCTTGTCCTGCGCCTCATACTCGGCAGCTTCCTTGACCGCCTTGTCGATCTCTGCGTCGGACATGTTGGAGCCGGACGTGATCGTGATGTGCTGCTCCTTGCCGGTGCCGAGATCCTTCGCGGACACGTTCACGATGCCGTTCGCATCGATATCAAACGTAACCTCAATCTGCGGCACGCCTCTTCTTGCTGGCGGAATCCCATCCAGACGGAACTGGCCGAGAGACTTATTGTCCTTCGCGAACTGACGCTCGCCCTGCACGACGTGGATGTCCACTGCGGTCTGGTTGTCGGCCGCGGTTGAGAACACCTGACTCTTCTTGGTCGGGATCGTCGTGTTGCGCTCGATGAGCTTCGTCGCGACGCCGCCGAGCGTCTCGATCGACAGCGACAGCGGAGTGACGTCCAGAAGAAGGATATCGCCTGCGCCCGCGTCGCCCGCGAGCTTACCGCCCTGAATGGAAGCGCCCAGCGCTACGCACTCATCCGGGTTCAGGCTCTTGTTCGGCTCATGGCCGGTCAGCTGCTTCACCTTATCCTGCACAGCCGGGATACGTGTGGAACCACCCACGAGGAGCACCTTGGAGAGCTCGCTTGCGGAGAGTCCCGCATCCTTCAGTGCGTTCTGTACCGGAATGACGGTCAACTCTACGAGATCATGTGTCAGCTCGTCGAACTTCGCCCTGCTCAGATCCATCTCAAAGTGCTTCGGGCCGGTCTCGTTCGCCGTGATGAACGGAAGGTTGATGTTGGTCGTGGTGGAGGAGGAAAGCTCTTTCTTCGCCTTCTCGGCCGCCTCCTTCAGTCTCTGCAGCGCCATCTTGTCGTTGGAGAGATCGATGCCTTCCTTATTCTTGAAATCCTGAATCATGTAGTCCGTGATCTTCTGGTCAAAATCATCGCCGCCAAGACGGTTGTTGCCGTTCGTCGCGAGCACCTCGATGACGCCCTCGCCGATCTCGATAATGGACACATCGAAGGTACCTCCGCCAAGGTCGTAGACCATGATCTTCTGCTCTTTCTCATTGTCGAGGCCGTAGGCAAGCGCCGCAGCCGTCGGCTCGTTGATGATACGCTTTACGTCGAGACCCGCGATCTTGCCCGCGTCCTTCGTCGCCTGACGCTGCGCGTCGTTGAAGTAAGCCGGAACGGTGATAACCGCCTCCGTCACCTTCTCGCCGAGGTAGTTCTCAGCGTCCGCCTTCAGCTTCTGAAGGATCATCGCGGAGATCTCCTGCGGAGAATATTTCTTGCCGTCGATCTCTACGCGGTAGTCGCTTCCCATATGTCTCTTGATCGAAGAGATCGTGCGGTCTGCGTTCGTGACAGCCTGACGCTTCGCGGACTCACCGACGAGACGCTCGCCGTTCTTGGAAAATGCTACGATGGACGGAGTCGTTCTCGACCCTTCCGTGTTCGTGATGACAACGGGCTTGCCGCCCTCCATTACTGCCACACAGCTGTTTGTGGTTCCCAGATCAATGCCGATAATTTTACTCATAATAAATTCCTCCTTGAACTTGGTTGTCTGTAAATCGTTGTAATCTCTGTTCTGCTGCTCCGCCGCCCTGCAACAGGCGCGTTGTCTAAGCTTCCATTTAGTTCGCGACCTTCACCATGCTGTGGCGAACCACCGCGTCGCGGTAGAGATAGCCCTTCTGGAATTCCTCCACGACGACGTTCTCCTCCGCCTCCTTGTCCTCCACATGCATCACCGCGTTGTGGAAGTTCGGGTCGAACGGCTTGCCGACCGCCTCGATCGGGGTGACCCCGATGCCCTCGAGCGTCGTAAGCATCTGTCGGTAGACCTTCTCCATGCCCTGCACGAACGGGTCTTCCTTCTGCTCGTCGGAAAGCCCCGCAAACCCTCGCTCGAAATTGTCGATCGTCGGTAGGATCTTCTCGATCACGCTCTTCGCGCCGACCTCGTACATCGCCGACTTCTCCTTCTCGGAGCGCTTGCGGAAGTTGTCAAACTCGGCCATCTGCCGCTGCACCCGGTCGGTCAGTTCCTCGATCTGCTGGTCTCTCTTGTCTTTCTTTTTCTTTCCAAACAGACCTCTGCGGACATTTCCATCCTGTCCTGACTCTTCTGTATTTCCATCGCCCGACGCCTCGCCATTCTGCTCGGCTTCCTCCTTCGGGGAATTATCGTCCCCGTCTGGCCCGGCGCCTTCCTCATCGTCCTCGCGCTGTCCGGCCTCGTCAGACTTCGCCGCTTCTGCGGAGGCTTCCTTCGGCGTCTCCTGTGGAGATTCCTGCTGCCCTGCTTCCTTTGACGTCTCTGTATCCGAATCCGATCTCCCGGTTCCCGCCGACGTCTCGCCGGTTCCTGCCGGGGCTTCCTTTATAGTCTCCTCCGACGTCTCTTCCTGAACTTCTTCGTTCCTGTTCTCTTCCACCGGTCCTTCACCTCTTTACTATTCTTTTTTGAATATCTGATCAAGCTGCGCCATCAGCGTCCGCAGCGTGTTGACCACCTTGTCGTAGTCCATACGCTTCGGCCCGATCACGCCGATCCTTCCATACATTCCCTCACCGAGCTCGTATGTGGCCGTGACCACGCTGCAGTCCTGCATGGTCGCAAGCGGAGACTCCTGTCCGATATATACCTGGATCCCGGTCTCGTCCGTCTGAGCGTCCTGGCTGATCATATTGACCAGATCCTTCTTCTCCTCGAACGCGCTGATCAGCTCGCTTGCCTTCTCGCTGCTGCTCAGCTCCGGATATTTAAAAATGTTGGTCGCGCCGCTCGTGTAGATCTCGACCTCTTCTTCCTTCTGGATCGACTCTGCGACCGCATCGAGCACCCGGTTGACCACCTCGCTGTGAATACCCGCCTGCTCCTTGAGCTTCGCGATTGTCCCGAGATTGATCTCCTCGAGCGTCAGCCCGTTCAGCGCGGTGTTGAGCAGAATATTCAGCTCCAGAATCGTCTTCTGATCCAGTCCGTGCTCAAGCTCGAGCATCTTATTCTTGACGATATTCCCCTCCGCGACGATCACCGCGAGGATCTGCGTCTCACTGACGATCGAGAGCTGAATGAACTTCAGCTTCGTCCTGTGGTACTGCGGTCCGGAAATCATCGCCGCGTAGTTCGTGTTCGCCGCGAGCAGCTTCGCCATCTGCTTGAGCAGAAGCTCCATCTTGTCCTGCCTCTGCAGCACAAGCTCCTTCATCTCCGTGACCTCGCGGTCCTTTTCCTCCAGCATGTAATCCACATAGAGTCGATAGCCCGCGTCAGAGGGAATACGCCCCGCCGAGGTGTGCGGCTGAAGGATCAGTCCCATCTCCTCGAGATCTGACATCTCATTTCGTATGGTGGCAGAGCTCAAATTCAGATCCGCATATTTCGATATCGTCCTGGATCCAACCGGCTCGCCCGTCTCCAGATAGGTCTTGATGATCGCTTTCAGGATCGTCCACTTCCGGTCATCCAGCTGCATCTGAGCTCCTCCTTTCCCACTCTGTTAGCACTCCTCTTAATCGAGTGCTAACATCTACGCTGATAATATAATACCGCTTCTCTCTTTTGTCAATAGTTTTTTTCATTTATTTGTTCTCAGAATTAGTCTTTTTATTCCGTCTCATGTCGAAATCACACATATGATATTGTTTGACATTTCCGATTTGTATGGTATAGTAGATTTCAGCAAGAATTTAACTGTTTGCTTTTTACAAGAGGACATATTATATGAAGAGAGAAACTATCGTCGGCATTGTCCTGTCAGTTCTGGCGATCGCAGCGCTCGGTCTGCTCGCCGGATTTCTGACCTGGCAGTTTCGCGACCAGCTGCTCCCCTCCCCGGGCGAGAGCGTGGAATCTGACGCGGACGCCGTCATCCAAACGCTGCAGGAGACTACGGCGGAAAAACAATCAGAAGAAAAAGCAACAGAAGGCTTTGAATCATCAAAGCCTGGCGCTGTGATTTCCTCCGACAAGGTCTCATCGGACACAACCTTGTCCGCCCAGACCCCTTCTGTGATCTGGGTCGGCGATTCCCGTACGCTCGGCATGCAAAAAGCCGTCGCCAACAGCGATGTCTATATAGGCGCTGCCGGCGAAGGCTACAAATGGTTTACCGAGACCGGACTGGACGAAATGCGCGACGCAATCAAGGCTCATCCGGAATCCGTGGTCGTATTCAATTTAGGCGTCAACGATTACGATAACATGGACAGATATATCGATCTGTACGGACAGCTGCTCGCGGAGTATCCGGACACGCATTTCTATTTCCTGTCGGTGAATCCCATCGACCCGGAGGAATGCCACAACATCACAAACGAAGACATCGCGGACTTCAACGCGCATCTGAAAGAGCTCTCACCGGACACCTATCTGGACAGCTACACGCAGATCAAGTCTGCAGAGATCGAAACGATCGACGGCATCCACTACTCGCAGGACGATTATCGCTTCATCTATGATTACGCGGTCGGTCAGATTGCGCGGATCGAGGAAGCCTGGCCGGCCGAACCGTAAACGTAATTTGGTCACTCAGACCATAAGCGCAATCTGACCAACTATACCATGGTCACAATCTGATTCAAACGCCTTATTTCAATTCAAATAACAAAATCTGGTAAACGACCGCAAAGAGGCAGAGCATCACTCATTCCGCTTCGATCCGGAACACCACCGGCTTATCGCTGCGGAAGCCGGTCTCGATCATGAGCCCCTCCTCCGTCTGCGTCCACACAGGCTCCTGTGCGCATCCGAGTACCCGGATGCGCTTTATAATGCCCTGAAAGCTCAGGTTCGCGTTCTCGTCTCCCGACCTTCTCAGGGATCTGACACAATATTTTCCGTCGCCGCTGCATACCATCGCGATCGCGTATATGCAGCCGTTCGCCGCCGTGAAGCGGAAATCCCTGCTCGTGTAGCCAGGATCGGTGCCCTCGGAAAATTTCCGGTCCTCTGTCTTCGCCTCGCCCTCGCCCCAGATCTTCCAGGGACGCGAGCTGTAGATCGCTTCTTTATTTATATCCATCCACTCGCCGATCTCCCGGAGCACGTTCTGCTCCGTCTCACAGATCGTCCCGTCTGACTTGGGCCCCACGTTCAGAAGCAGACGTCCGTTCTTGCTCACGACATCCACGAGCACCTGCAGGAGCTCTCCCGGATGCCGGAACTGATTGTTCTCGGTGTAGCACCAGGAGTTCAGCGCGATCGACGTGTCCGCCTGCCAGTCGAAGGTCTGCGCCTGCGAAAACTGCCCGCGCTCCACATCGGGCACCGCCGTCCCGAACGGAAACGCGTCGTGCTTGTAGTTGATGACGACGGGCGTTCCCCACTCAGCCGCGCGGTTGTAGTAGTAAGCCGTTAGCTTCCGAAGATACGGCTTTGCCGCTGAGTGCTGAATCCACCAGTCGAAATACAGAATGCACGGATGATAGCGGTCGATGATCTCACAGCTGCGCACCAGCCAATCCTGCAGGAATTCCTCCGTCGGGACAGGCTCGCTGTACAGATCAAAGAAATCCGCCTCCGGCATCGACGGCCAGTACATGTCTCCCCGCTCCAGCTCCCCACGGATATCGCTGTCAAATTCCTTCCCGTGCCCGAGGAAAAACCAGTGCTCGATCCGATGCGACGACGCCCCGGCAATCAGTCCGTGCGCGCGGGCCGTCTCCGAAAGCTCTCCCAGCACATCGCGCTTCGGCCCCATCTCCGCCGCGTTCCACCTGGAGATCTCGCTCTTATACATCTGGAATCCGTCGTGATGCTCCGCCACCGGAACCACATATTGTGCGCCGGAGCGCTCAAACAGCTCGATCCACGCCTCTGGGTCGAACTTTTCCGCACGGAACATCGGGATGAAATCTTTGTAGCCGAACCGCGTGTGCGGCCCGTAGGTTTTCCTGTGGTGCTCGTACTCCGGGCTGTCCTTGATGTACATGCACCTCGGATACCACTCGTTAGCGAACGCCGGGACGCTGAACACGCCCCAGTGAATGAAAATGCCGAATTTCAGTTCCCTGTACCACTCCGGCACACGGTAGGCGGCAAGCGACTGCCAGTCGTCGCGGTACGGGCCGCGCTCGATCACGCGGTCGATCTCTTCCAGATATGGCTGCATGTTATACATAGCTGTCCTCCTTTTTCTCACTGATCTGTATTCCATTCACTCTGCCCTGAAATAGCAGAGATTGACGTCGCCGCTTATTCTGATCTCAAGCGTGCAGGGACGATCCGGCGACAAACTCAGCTCAATCCGGACGTCGGTGTAGACCGCGCGAGGGTTCGCCTGAATGGCAGCCTCCTCGCGGCGCGCCCGCTCGTCCGGCAGAAATCTCGGTTCGGCCGTGTAGGCCCTGGTGTCGCCTGACCAGCTTCCGACCGGTCTTCCGTCGATCAGGGTCTCCACAGAACAGCCGTTTTGACTTTTCAGATGGAGCCAGAGCACGCGCGCATTCGGTGGGAACTCACAGTCCCGGTAGATGAGCGTGCCTGTCGCCTGGACGCAATTTGGAGCGCCTGTTGTAAAATCACTCGCAACAGAAGCGCTCTTCGGGGCGACTGCCGTAAAAGCGTCCGCGGCAGAATCTGTCTTCGGGGCGACTGCCGTGTATCCGAAATGCCCCTCGGTAAGCAGGATATTCTCGTAGTCATCATAGTGATCGGCTTTGTGGCGGCCTGCGCCCAACATCCTGTGCCCGGGACGCTCACCCGGGATCCGGACGAAGGTCTGCAGCGGCAAGTCCACGCTGGATCGTCCCGCGAAAATCTGATATTCTCCCTCCTCGACCATCAAAGTGCCGCTGACGGTGTCATAGAAGCGCAGCTCCTCCACCGGGATCCGAAACTCTACCTGCCTTGTCTCTCCGGGCAGGACATTTTTTATGCGCCGGAATGCGAGCAGCTGGCGCAGCGGCTTTTTCACGCGGGAGCACGGAGCCTTTCCGTAGACCTGCGCCACCTCGTCGCTCGCCGCGCCGCCTGTGTTGGTCACGTAGAAGGATACGCAGATGCAGCCGCCTGGCGACCGACCGGCCAAATCTGATGCCCGACTGATCGAGTCCGCTCTGTCATCGGGTGTATCCGAAAGCTTCGCGCAAAGTTCGGAATATGCAAAATCCGTATAGGTCAGGCCGTGTCCGAACGGATACAGAACTTCGCCCTCAAAATATCGGTAGGTACGGCCACCCTTGATAATGTCGTAGTCGTCGATGTCCGGAAGCTGGTCGTCAGAACGGTACCAGCTCATGTTCAGACGCCCGGCAGGAGCCGCTTTTCCGAAAATGATATCCGACATGGCCGATCCCATATCCTGGCTGCCGGTCGCGCTCCAGAGGATCGCGGGAATATGCTCGCCGGCCCAGCAGATTGAGTAAGGATAGTTGGAGAACAAGGTCAGGATCACGTTTGAGTTTGTCTCAAATACCTGCTTCATCAGTCTCTCCTGCACCAAAGGAAGCACAATCGTCGAGCGGTCGATCTCCTCCTTGGCGTTGATAACAGGATTGCAGCCAAGCGCGAGAATAACCGTGTCGCAGCTTTCGGCAAGCGCGCATGCCTGCTCTGTGCCGGATACCACGACATCCATCAGGAACTCTGCGGCCACCCCACCCTGACATGAGACGAGCACGCCATCCTCGCCCACGACCAGCGGCAGTTCCACGCGCGTCGTCAGCGTAACCCGACCGTTTCCCGCGTCGTGCAGGTGCATGAGCTCTGTCACAAGCCAGCCGAACGGGCTGTCGGAATCTGCTTTCACCAGGAACGAATCCTGCCCTCGGGCCTCCTGATCCGGCAGCAGATCAAGGTTCAGATATTTTCCGGTGCGCTCACAGCGGATCAGAAAGCTCCCCTCTCCCCAGTCTTGCAGGACAAAGAGATCGGGATGCTCCGTGATCAAAAGAGAGCCGTCATCAGAGACTGTGATGCCCCTACCGCCGCTGCCTTCCTCGTTCCCGAGCAGGAATCGGACGCGGTCGTAGCCGTCGCAGTATAGCAGTTGCCCGGAGGCCTCCAGTGCGCCCTTGCCGCCAAGCTCACGCTCTATACCCTCGCGCAGCGTGGTTCGATAGGGCGGTATGCCTCCGTACCAGTCCGGATCCCATGCGTCCGCGAGCGGCCCGATCAGCGCGATCGAACCGACGGAAGATTTTGAAATCGGAAGGGTTCTGTTTTCATTTTTAAGCAGAACAATGGATTCCTGCGCAACCTTGCGGCTAAGCGCGCGGTGTTCAGAATTGTCGATATCCGCCTCGCTCACATTGTCATAAGGATTTTCGTCGTCAAAAAGACCGAGACGGATCCGCGTGCGGAATACATTGCGAAGAGCATTGTCGAGCTCCTCGCGGGTCACAAGACCCAGCTCATACGCTTCCCTGGCCGCCGCTTCAACAGCATCCGGCCTGTCCGGTATGGCGTCGACGCCGGCTTTCAAAGCGTACGCGAACGTCTCGGCGTTCGTGCCGAAATAGTGATGTCTGTTTGTACACAGATCCATCGCCCCGCCGTCACAGACCGCGTGATGAAGGCCATACTGCTTTTTCAGGATATCGCGAACCTCCGGGTTCAGCATCCCGGGAGTTCCGTTGATCTTGTTGTAAGCGGTCATAACCGCCTCGGCATGACCGTCGCGAATACATCTGCGGAACGGCTCCAGGTACAGCTCATAGCGGTTGCGCGGGTCGACGGACGCCGACTTGCTGCAGCGGCCATCCTCTGTGTTGTTCGCGTAAAAATGCTTCAAGGTAGCGGCGATGCGCAGATGCTCCGGATCGTCGCCTTGCATGCCCTGTATGTAGGCCGAGGCCATTACCCCGGTCAGCAGCGGATCTTCCCCGTAACCCTCCTCGGTGCGGCCCCAGCGAGGGTCACGCTCCAGATCTACCGTGGGCGCCCAGCGGCTTAAGCCGCCTCGCGGATGGCGGTGAAAAACGACCCTTGCTTCCGTTCCTGTCACCACGCCGACCTCGCGGATCAACTCCGGATCCCAGGTGGCGCTCATACCGATCGGCTGTACGAACGAGGTCGTCACATCCGGCCCGCCCCGGCCGTTCTGGTCGTTGCGATTCACTACACCATGGGCCGCCTCGCCGCCCAGGGCGAAGCCTGCGATCCCAAGTCGCTCAATCGGGGGCGCGGTCGTCGCGAAACAGCGCAGCTTTTCATCCATTGTCAGCTCAGCAAGCAGCCAGTCCAGGCGCTCCTCGACGGAAAGTGTCGTATCAAACAGGGGATTCTTCATTTGTCTATATCCTCCAAATCCTGAATGGCCTCCGTGTTACCTTTCCTTGTAGGCAAGAATCGCCTTCAGATATTCCCACGTCCGTTCGACTGATGAGATCGACATACGCTCCTGAGGAGTGTGGATATCCAGAAGATTCGGCCCCATGGAGATGCAGTCCAGCCCCGGAAGCTTGTCGGAGAGGATGCCGCACTCCAAGCCCGCGTGGATCACCAGAACCTCCGGCTTCCTGTGATAGAGCTTCTCAAAAAGCTCCACGCAGATCTCACGCAGCTTCGAATCCTTCGCGTACGGCCAGGCCGGATAATCGCCGGAAAATTCCACGCTTCCGCCGAGCCTCCCGACGAGCCTCTGCACCTTGCGCGCCATCTGCTCCTTTGCGGAGGGCACGGAGCTTCGGATCGACTCATCCAGCATCAGCGCGTCCTCCCCGAGTTCTGCCACACCCATGTTCATAGAGGTCTCCACAAGCCCCGGCAGATCCGCGCTCATGGACTGAACGCCGTTTGGCATCAGATTCAGCGCATCCAGGACAAGGCCAAGCGAGTCCCCATCCAGAACCGGCAGTTCGCATTGCCCCCGCTCATCCGTGGTGAGACGAAGCTCCGGATCCGCTGTGCCGTACTCCGCGCGCATCTGCCTCTCAAACTCCGCCACGACTGCCCGGAGAGTATCGATCTCCTTCTGTCCGATCACAATCCTGGCGTCGGCGCTCTTGGGGATCACATTGTCCTTGACGCCCCCGGAGAATTCAGCCAGACCGTATTCTATTTTCTCCCGCAGGAGCGCGAGGAATCTGCCCATCTCCACGCAGGCGTTCACACGCCCTTTGTCGATCTCCGTCCCGGAATGTCCACCCAGCAGGCCTTCCAGCCTCAGCTGCACGCTGATCCCCTGTTGCTTCACGCGCTTCACCGGAATCCGACAGTGCGCCCTTCTTCCGCCGGCGCAGCCTGTCGTCAGGACTCCTTCCTCCTCCGAGTCGAGGTTCAGCAGGCGCCTTCCGCGGCACATCGACAGATCGATCTCTGTCGCTCCGAGCAGCCCGATCTCCTCGTCCACCGTCATCACCGCCTCGATGCGCGGATGCGGGATATCCTGCGCATCCAGGATCGCCAGCGCATAGGCGATCGCGATTCCGTCGTCTCCTCCCAGCGTCGTGCCCTCCGCGCTGATAAAATCACCATCCACTCTCAGGCGCAGTCCGTCCTTCTCCAGATCCAGATCACACTCAGCCGTCTTGTCCCCCACCATGTCGAGATGTCCCTGAATGATCAGCGGCTCCACCTCCTCATAGCCGGGCGTCGCCTCCTTGATGATGATCACATTTCCCATCTCGTCCTGCATGTGCTCCAGAGAGCGCTCCCTCGCAAATTCCACGCAGAAATCGCTCAGCGCCTTTTCATGGCGCGAGGTGTGCGGAATCGCGCAGATCTGTTCAAAAAAATCAAAAACGCTCTGCGGCTTCAACCCTTGTAATACCCTCATCTTCTCTGCCTCCAGTCTGTTTGTTCGCTATTATTCCAGCAAAAAATCCGCCATCACCACATTACTCAGATCCAGTCCGCGCGCGGTCAGGACAATCCTTCCGCCCTCCCGCCACAGCAGGCCGTCGGCGCAATGCTTCCTCAGCACCGGGCCGTATACCTCCTCGACTGTTCTTCCGAATCTCTCCTGAAATTCTCGTTCCGATATGCCCTGCGTCATGCGCAGTCCGAGAAACATAAATTCCTCCATTCGGTCATTTTCAGAGAGCGGTGTGATCTCCCGTCCGGAAAAATCCCCAGCCAGGTACGCCTGCATATTCTCCGGATTACGATACCGGGTAAATTTTAAATACGACGCCGCCCCGAGCCCGAAACCCACATACTCAACGCCGGTCCAATAACCGATATTATGCCGGCACTCATATCCGGGAATCGCATAGTTGGAGATCTCATACCGCCGCATCCCGGCCTCTAAAAGCATCTGCTCCGTGAGCCGATACATTTCCCGCTCCACGTCCTCTGAGGGAAGCTCCCTCGGCTGCTCCCCGCGCTCCCGCCTTTCTGCGTCCTCATGATACCGTTCGAAAAAAGGCGTTCCCGCTTCTATGATCAGGCTGTACGCGGAGATATGCTCCGGAGCAAGAGCAAGCACCTGAGCCAGCGTCCGCTCCCACGACCGCGCCGTCTGCCCCGGCAGCGCCGACATCAGGTCGACATTGAGATTCGCAAAACCCACTTCCCGCGCCGCCTCATAGGTGCGCAGAAAATCCTCCCACGTATGAATGCGCCCGAGCAGGGCAAGCTCCCGGTCGTCCGCCGACTGCAGGCCCAGACTGAGCCGGTTGATCCCGGCCTCCCGATAAATCCGCAGCTTCCCTGCGTCCGCCGTGCCCGGATTGCACTCGATCGTCACTTCCGCGTCCCTCTCAATCCGAAACTTCCGGTGCAAGAGCTCCATCAGCTCCGCGATCCGCTCTGCAGGCAGGATTGACGGCGTCCCGCCGCCGAAAAAGACCGAACTGACCTGATACGCTGCCTTGTCTGGAAACGCTTCGATCTCTCTTTTCAGCGCACGCAGATACGCCTCCTGCTGCTCCCACCCGGCCGGGGCGGACAGAAAATCACAATACGCGCATTTTCGCACGCAGAACGGGATATGCAGATAAAGCTCCAGATTTCTCATCTGACCGCAGCCTCCAATGATCTCACAACACCTTCTTTTCCATATGCGCTATTCGTACTCTTCCAAAACTTCCCAGTGCCCGTTTTTGCTCGCCCCATGTCGGACTAATTTTCCCTCTGCTTTCAATTTTGCCAGAATCCTTTCCACCTGCCTGTCCGTCAAATTGAGCGTGGCTGCCAGCACCCTGGCGGTTAGCCTGTTATCCTGCCTGAGCAGTGCTACTATCTTTTCTACATTTGTTCCAACATTTTCTCCGACATTTACACCGACATTTTCTCCGACATTTGCACCGACTTTCGTCAGTTTATTCTGACTTTCCACCACGGCTCTCAGCGCATCCCGTATCACTTCCAGCATAAAAGTGACAAAAGGCGTCGATTCTCCTGCCTTGTTCGATGTATTGAGTGCCTTGTAATAACCCTCCTGTTTCTCATAAATCAGGCTTTCAATCGGCATCCACGCAAAGAACGCTTTCCATTTCTGCAGAATCAGAGATTGCCACAGCCTCCCTGTGCGCCCGTTGCCGTCCGCAAAGGGATGAATAAACTCGAATTCATAATGAAAAATGCAGGACTTCACTAATGGATGAAGTTTCGACTTCTTCATCCAATCGAAAAGCTGTTTCATCAGTTCCGGTACGTAATTTGCAGGCGTTCCGGCATGTATCAGCTGCTTTCCCGCGTAAACGCCCACATTACCGCTCCTGAAACGGCCTGCTTCCTTTGTCAGTCCTTCCATCATGATTTTGTGTGCCAGCAACAGATTCTTTATGTTATAAGGATCAAGCGCCGATACCCTCTCGTACGCCTCGTAAGCATTCCTGACTTCTCTGATCTCCTGCGGTGGACCAAATACTGTTTTGCCATTGATCACGTCTGTTACCTGCTCCAGGGTCAGCGTATTCTGCTCAATAGCAAGGGATGAATGTATCGACCGGATTCTGCTTGCCCGACGCAGCTTCGGGTTAGCCCGTAATGCATCATAGGTTACAACTGCGCCGACCTGCTCGCCAATCTCAATTACCAGATTTGTAATCTCCTCCGTCATCGTAAAGGGCGGCGTATAAGAATCACTCACAAAAGCACCTCCTCACTTTTAGCTCTATTGCAGATCAAAAGAATTTCTTTTTCTTAAAGTAAATGATCTCCGCCGTCACGATCACGACGACCACAAAGATCATGACAAAATAGCTGTACTCCCACTGCAGCTCCGGCATGTTAACGAAGTTCATGCCGTACCAGCCGGTCAGCAGTGACAGCGGGAAGAACACTGTGGTGATGATCGTAATGATCCCCATGATCCGGTTCTGGCGCGCGTCCTGCACCGACTGGAAGAGTTCGCGCAGTTGTGTCATATTCTCGCGCAAAAGCTGCACATAACTCTGCAGCCGCTCCGCACGGTGAGCAAAACGATCCCACTCCTGCTCGTTTTGGGCGATCGGCCGGCAGCCCTCGGACTGGAAAAACTCCCCGATCTCCCCCAGTTGCATATAGTAGGCGTTCAGCTCGGACAGTTTGTGTCTGCGCTGTGTCAGGGTTGCAAAAAATTCCTTCGCGATACCGGTCTCGACCTCCTCTTCCATCTGCTCGATCTCAAACTCAATGTGAAGAAGGTACAGCAAATCATCTTCCATCATCTGCTCCAGAATCGACACCAGAATCTGCGAAGGCGTGCCCGACTGCGGAAGCGTCGCCGCATGTTTGGAAAGCCATGCCTTAAGCTTTCCCTCACTCTCAATGAAAACGACAGACTGTTCGGTCAGATAATACGCAAATGTGAAGGCAGGCTCTTTTCCTTCCTTCTTCTGCGGGACCCGGATCGTACCGATCACGCAGTCCTTGTATGCCTCCGCCTTACAATAGCGGATTGCCCTGCTGAGACTGTGCATCAGCTCTCCATAATGCGCGAACTGATCCTTGCACTCCTGGAATTTCTCCAAACTCATCACAGTGCAGAGCGGAAACCCGGCCCGCTCTTTGCCCGGCTTCGCAGCCTGCCCAGTCATGTCAGTCGCTGACATTCCATCTCTTTGAACATTGTTGCTTTCCGACGCCATACTGTCTCCTTTTCTTTCATGCTGTTTTT
Source organism: uncultured Lachnospiraceae bacterium (assembly GCA_947627365.1). Lineage (GTDB taxonomy): Bacteria > Bacillota > Clostridia > Lachnospirales > Lachnospiraceae > Choladousia. The sequence goes on from CANQVT010000015.1 coordinate 29,919, forward strand.
GGCTCGCAATCGATCCTGAACACCTGGATATCCAAAAGACCGGGAAAGAACCTGAATTCTCTCCCGGTATAGATCATTTTGCCTACTTCTTCAATTCATCGCTTTCCGGCTCCCGCCATTCATAGTTCCAGAGCTTCGCGCCAAAGAACATGCAGATCAGCACCCCTGCGACGCCGATCACAAAGAACAGAAAAGCCGCGCCGGAGCCCTTTCCAGACCCGAAAAGGGTCAGCCAAATGCCATCCGTCTGCGACGCCATGAATGGCTCAAAAACCTTGTCAACGAAAAAGCCGCCCGCAAGGAAGCCTGCCGGTATCGTGAAAAACTGCAGCGTATTGCGGCAGGAGTAGACGCGTCCCTGCATATCGACCGGTATCGAACTGCGAAAGATCACGTCCATATTCGCGTTCATCAACGGAATCACCACCCAGCCGAGCACCGCTCCGATACACCAGACAAGCGGCGTGCGCCCGAACGCGAGCAGAAAATTCTCCGTGCTCATTGAGAGAAAAAGCGTAAGGCAGATCACACGCACCCGATTCTTCGGCGCCGGAAGCATCGTGACAAACACGCTGCCCAGAAGCGTCGCGATGCCGACGCTCGTATTGACGATCCCGAGCACCGTCTCTCCACCGTTCGGCTTCGACAGAAGCATCGCCGGAAGCGCCGCGTCGTACATCGACGCCACCAGATTGATCGCCGCAAGAAACAGGATCAGATTCGTGATCAACGGGTTGTGCTTCAGCCATGCAAGACCCGCCTTCGCGGATGTGAGCAGCTTCTCCTCCGCCTGCTTTGCCGTCTTGTCCTCCGGCACCTCGATGAACAGCAGAAGTGTCAGAAAAGCAAGCGCAAACGTAAACAGATCGAAGACAATCACCACTTCGATCCCTCCGAACGCGAAAAACGCCGTCGCCAGGATCGGCGTCAGGATCGAGGTCAGCGACTGCGAAAAGGACCGCAGGCCGCTCGTCTTCTGATAATACTCCTTCGGGATCAGAAGCGTCGCCGCCACCTCGCCCGCAGGCTGCTGGATCGTGTTCATCAAACCGTTCAGCGCATTCAACACATATAAATGCCCCGCGACAAGCAAATCCGTCCGGATCAGCCCGAACACAACCACCGTGCTAAGCGCCGCGATCAGATCGCAGACCAGCATCGTGCGCTTTTTGTTCCAACGGTCACTCAAGGCGCCCGCAAAAATACTCATCGCTACATATGGCGCGTATGAGCAAACCGACAAAAGCGCGGTCCCGAGCGCGGAACCAGTACGCAGATACAGCCACAGCACCAGCGCGTAGCTTGTCATGCCGCTGCCGAGCCCCGAGAGCGACTGTGTGCTCCAGAGCAGCAGATACGGCCTGAGACTCCTGAGCCCGCCTTTTCCTGTATCATTCTTTTCAATATTCTTTCCCGTATTCTCTTTTTTCATCATTGACTTTGCTCCTTTGATTTGATATAGCGTTTCCTTTTTCAGTTACAAATCAAGATGCAAAGTCCGAGGACAGCTGCGGAACCGATTTCAGAATCTCCCTCCGAAATATCCGTCTTGTCATCCTCCATGCAGTGTCCTCAAACCTTGCATGGAGTGTAAGCAATGATCAACAGCACCTCTGTAATTCCTTCCCTGACAGCCGGACTGTCATTTTCCAGACAAATAATAACGAAATAACTACTGTTCTATCTTAGCATAAATCCGTTTACGGGGCAAGCATCAACCCCAGCTTTCTATGATCTTCAGGATCTCCGTCTCATAATCTCCGATATAGTCTTCCATCTTTCCAACGTTTTTCACATTGCTCTGCGCGCCGTTCTCCGGGAATTCCCATACATGGTACGTAAGGCCTCTGTGCTCCCAGTCGATGCTTCCGCAGCCGTCCTCCTCCGCATAGGAATACTTCCAGCCTTTCCCTCGCAAATAATCCTGCAATTTCTCCAGGCGCATTTGATCACCTCCTAAACCAAACTTCAGAATATCCCCACCAACGCCTCCATGATGATCTGCCCTACGCTCACCGCGTCTTCAATCATCAGATAATGATATCACAGCTTCTTCACAAACAGGCAGCGGATCGCGTTGAGTACCGCCAGAACCATGACGCCCACGTCCGCGAAGATCGCCAGATACATGTTCGCGATGCCGACAGCTCCCAGTGCAAGACAGGCAAACTTGACAGCCAGCGCGAAAACGATGTTCTGATAGACAATACGCAGACACTTGCGGGAGATTCGGATTGCCTTAGAGATCTTCAGCGGATCGTCGTCCATCAATACGATATCCGCCGCCTCGATTGCCGCGTCCGAACCCATCACGCCCATCGCGATGCCAATGTCTGCCCGCGATAGCACGGGCGCGTCGTTGATGCCGTCTCCGACGAAAGCAAGCATAGCCTTTTCAGATTTCGCGCGCAACAACTCTTCGACCTTCTCCACCTTGTCGGCCGGAAGAAGCTCACTGTATACCTCATCGATTCCGAGAGAGGCCGCCACCTGATCCGCTACCTTTTTTGCGTCGCCGGTCAGCATCACCGTCTTTTCGACGCCCGACGATCTGAGCGAGGCAATGGCGTCCTTCGAGTGAGGCTTCACAATGTCGGAAATGACAATATGTCCGGCGTAAGCCCCATCGACGGCGACATGGATGATCGTCCCGGCCGAGTGGCATTCGATATAGGAAACGCCCAGATGCTTCATCAGCTTGTCGTTCCCTGCCGCAACCTCCACGCCGTCTACCTTCGCAATCACGCCGTTGCCGCTGATCTCCTGAATGTCGCTCACGCGGCTGCGGTCCGGTTCTTTTCCATAAGCGCGCTGCAGGCTCTTGCTGATCGGATGGGATGACGCGCTCTCCGCCAACGCCGCATACTCGATCAGCTTCGCGTCCTCCATCTTATTGTGATGAATTCCGTCTACTTCAAACACGCCCTGCGTCAGTGTGCCGGTCTTGTCAAACACGATTATTTTCGTCTTTGAGAGAAGTTCCAGGAAATTGGAACCCTTCACCAAAACGCCCTGCTGGCTCGCACCGCCGATCCCCGCGAAGAAGCTCAGCGGAATACTGATGACGAGCGCGCACGGACAGCTGATAACAAGGAAGGTGAGCGCGCGATAGATCCACACACTCCAGCTCGCGGGAAGTCCCATAAACAGCATACGGACGAGCGGCGGCAGAAACGCCAGCGCCAGCGCGCCGTAACAGACGGCCGGCGTGTAGACCTTCGCGAATTTCGAGATGAAATCCTCGGATTTCGACTTGCGCGAGCTGGCGTTCTCCACCAGATCGAGGATCTTCGATACCGTCGATTCCCCGAATTCCTTCGTAGTCTGTATCCTCAGTACACCGGTCATGCTGATGCATCCGCTGATGACCTCGTCCCCCGTCTTTGCCTCTCTCGGCAGGCTCTCCCCGGTCAACGCGCTCGTGTTCAGACTGGAGCTGCCCTCGATGATCACGCCGTCGATCGGCACTTTTTCTCCCGGTTGGACGACGATCACGCTGCCGGTCTCCACCTCATCCGGATCAACCTGCTCCAGCTTACCGTCTCTCTCGATATTAGCATAGTCCGGACGAATATCCATCAGATTGCTGATGTTGCGGCGGCTCTTACCCACGGCGTAGCTTTGGAACCATTCACCGATCTGGTAAAAGAGCATGACAGCAATTGCTTCCAAATACTCTCCGTTCTCGTAGATCGCAAGCGCCATCGCGCCGATCGTCGCGACCGCCATCAGGAAATTCTCATCAAACACACGTCTGTTCTGAATTCCCTTTGCCGCTTTCTTTAAAATATCATATCCGATGATGAAGTAATCGATCAGATAGCAGGCAAAACGGATCCAACGCCCCGCCGACGGAAACAGATAGCGGTCAAGCTGATCAAACAGCTTCGCCGAGGCAAACTGCAGCCCCAGAAGGATCGCTGCCGCGATCAGAATGCGGATCATCATCTTCCGCTGCTTCTTCGTCATGCCGCCTTCCCGCCTGCCGATAAATAGAAGAAGCCCGGCCGCCGTCAGCACCACGATTGCAAGCAATATGTCTATGATAATATCCTGCATGATACATTTCCTTTCAAGCTATACTTAATTGTTTCAAAACTCGATCTCGCAGTCCGGCTCGACCTTTTTGCAGGCCTTCAGCACATCCTTCATCACACTCTTCGGATCCTGTCCGTCCTCAAATTCCACGATCATCTTCTGTGTCATAAAATTTACCGTGGCGGAGGCTACGCCTGCGGTCTTGCGGGTCGCCTCCTCCATCAGATTCGCGCAGTTGGCGCAGTCAACCTCGATCTTGTACGTCTTCTTCATGATAGAATCCTCCCGATTATATAATTTTACGATTAAGCACTTGTTTAATCTTTGTGTTTGTAGTATAATACAAAGCAAAGAAAACGTCAATACAAAAAATGAGACTGTTGCAAAATATCGTCGTGATATCTGCAGCGGTCCCGGAAGCAGGAAATAGAAATAGGAAATAGCAATAACAAAAAGAAAGGAGAGACTCCATGCATAAAATCGAACTACCCCACCACCACAGTGAACCGCAGGAGATCGAGATGATTCAGAATCAGATCGACCGCACGGATCATTTTCAGATCGTGGCGGACATTTTTAAGATGCTCGGCGATACTACCAGAATCCGCATTTTCTGGCTTCTCTGCCACTGTGAGGAATGCGTGATCAACATCTCCGCCATGCTGGAAATGTCAAGCCCCGCCGTCTCCCACCACCTGCGTCCGCTGAAAAACAGCGGGCTGATCATCAGCCGCCGCGAAGGAAAAGAAGTCTACTACCGCGCGGCCGACACTCCGCAAGCCAAGCTGCTCCACGAAATGATCGAGCAGGTCATGGAGATTGCCTGTCCGGGAGCATGACTGCCCGAAAGCATATCTGTCCGGAGAGCATGAGCTTCTGTTTCAAGTAAAGCACGATTGATTATTTAATTCATTCTGCGCGTTTCTGCACAATTCCCAGAAGCTTTATGATCACAGGCGCCCCCGCCGTAATATAGAGGATCAGCACGAACTGCTCCACAGCCTTGCCGACCCCGCCCGCGATCGCGCCTGTGATCAGCGGCGCGGCATAGGTCTTCAGAAGCTCATAAACCGCGATGCAAACAACATAGCGAAACACCCGAAAATACCATTTGCCGTCCGTATCGAACTTTATAAACCTTCTCTCCAGGAACCAGCCTACAATGAAGCCAAGCCCCATGCCCGCGTTTTTGAATGAGTCAATCGGCATCTTGGCCGGATCCACGATCACCTCTCCAGCCGCGTCGTAGTCTATCGGATAGCCTTTCAGAGAGGCATAAACGACGAGCAGAATGCAAAGCGCCGCGCCTGCGAGCAGGACGATCCAATCCCTTTCCGGATTCTGATCCACCCAGTCGAGCAGCCTGCGAAATGCAAACAGCAGCACAATCGCCAGAACGATAGAGACGATAACGTCCTGCGGCGTATGCACACCCAGGTAGTTACGCGAAAATCCGACCAGCAGCACCAGGGCAACCATAACTCCGCGAAAGATTTTGGGATATTTTTTATTGATCGCAAGCCCGCCGAAAAAGCTGGTGGCGTTCGCAGAATGGCCGCTCGGGAAAGAGTAACCTGTGGCGTCCGCCATCGCCTCCGGAACCGGCAGCACACGCGCGTCCCGGATCCACGGGCGGTACACACAAGCCGTAATCTTCAAGAAGCCATTGATCACACGATTATAATAGAACGTGAGCATCAAAAAGATACCCTCGCGCTTATCGACACACCAGTAGACAAGCGCCACGAGAAGCGTGACGACTGACGCCTCGCCGAGCTTCGTGATCAGCTCGAACGCACCGTTCAGTACCCCGCCCGTTGCCTCGCGCAGATTTTGCAGCAACAATAAGTATTGAATATCCATAATCCCATCCTCCAAGCTTTCTGAAGAGCTCTCTGCTCTCCTCTTTCACCCCAATCGTCTGTTTGGCAGAAACCTCCTATGTCTGAGGCTCTGTATCGTCTGTTTCCGTCGCCGGGACGGACTCTTCCTTCACCGGGAAAGCGAAATAAGTGTCCGGGTACGGCTCATCCTCCAGCGTGAAATGCCACCACTCCGTGTCCAGCGGCTTGAAACCATTCCCGACCATGATATCCCGCAATATATTCCTGTTTCCGATCTGCTCCTTCGTCAGATCCCCGACGTAGTCCGGATGAGAAAGCTCACCGAAATAGTCGAACGTCCCGCCCATATCCAGCTCTTTCCCTGCATCCATATCGAAAAGGGTCAGATCCACAGTGCTGCCCCTGCTGTGTCCGGATTTCTCCGCGATATAGCCCTGATCGAACAGCACGGATTTGTCGAGCTCCGGATAGAAATATTCCTTCATACGTGTATCTTCGATGTCCTCCGCCCAGGCGATGAAATTGTCCACTGCCGTCTGCGGCCGATAGGCGTCGATCCGGTCTCCCACGAAATTATAAGTCGAATAATAACGAATCTCCAGAATCACATCGGGCACTGCCTCGGCCAGCGAGACAAAATCCGACGCGTCCATCTCCGGCATGCCTGTCTCCGCCGCCGCTGCGCCGATTCCCGGCATCAGCATTCCCACCGTCAGCGTTCCTGTCATCATGGCAGCAAGTAAAAAGTTTTTTCTCATAGCTGGTCTCCTTTTTATGGAAATCCTGCTGTCTTTCGTGCAGCAGTCAGAGCAATTTCCTTTTTTAATTTAAGATAAAGTCCACTTTTCTGTCAATATCTTCTCACGAAACGTCTCCTACATGACATGAACAAAAAAAGGAGCGATTATTTTCTGCTATTTGGGATGCCAGGGTTTACACTCCCAATGCCTCTTTCCACTCGGCTTCCCGGAATCCGACCAGCACACGATCCCTGCATACCAGGATCGGACGCTTCACAAGAAGTCCGTCGGACGCGAGAAGCGCGTACTGCTCCTCCTCGCTCATCGTCGGCAGCTTATCCTTCAGCTGAAGCTCTTTGTATTTCAGCCCACTCGTATTGAAAAAGCGTTTCAGCGGAAGTCCGCTTATGCGATGCCATTCTTTCAGTTCGGCCAGTGTCGGATTGTCCTCCTTGATATGGCGCTCCTCAAATTCAATTTTGTTTTGCTCCAGCCATTTTTTCGCCTTCTGGCAAGTGCTGCATTTCGGATAACAAACGAATAACATATGATTCTCCTTCTCTCTTACATTCTTTATAATCATTGCGGTCAATTCTTCCTGATTCTTACCGGAAACTCGGTCAATTTGTACCCTGCTCCCGGGTCAGATATATTTCCAATTTCACAGCGACCAAACATGTTCCCCTACAGCAGCGGCGAAATCGCCTTCAGCAGCGCACCCTCGATCTTCAGAGAACGCTTTTCCTGGCGGATCGTCTCATTCGTGACAACGCGGCACTTCTCAAGCGTCTTGTGGAAGTCTGCCTCTATCTCCGGGATGCAGGAAGTCTGATACATGTAGGTGGCGCACTCGAAATGATGATACAGACTGCGGTAGTCCAGATTAATCGTGCCGACCACGGCCCTGCAATCGTCGCTGACAAACAGCTTCGCGTGCACAAAGCCCGGCGTGTACTCGTAGATCTTCACCCCGGACGCCAGCAGAGACTTGTAATGCGTCTTCGCGAGCGAATAAGGCGCGGTCTTGTCCGGGATACCCGGCAGGATCAGCCGGACGTCCACGCCCCGCTCCGCCGCGAATTTCAACGTGGTCTCCATCTCGCCGTCCAGGATCAGATACGGCGACATGATATGCACATAGCGGGTCGCGCGGTTCAGGATGTCCATGTAGACGCGCTCGCCCACCTTGTCCGCGTCGAGCGGGCAGTCGCCGTAAGGAATGACGTAGCCATCCAGTTGCCGTGTCGTCGGAACAGTCTCCTCATTTGCTTTCTGCCCAGAGGTCAGAGTGGCCTTCCCGTCCGACCGGTTCCTGCTCGTCTTCTTTCCCGCCGCCAAAGTCTCCACATTCAGATACTTGTCGTACTCCTCGTGCCGCTCCGTGATATTCCACATCTGCAGAAACATGAGTGCGAAGCTCTTCGCCGCCTCGCCTTTCAACATGACCGCTGTGTCCTTCCAGTGTCCGAACTTCACGATATGGTTGATGTACTCATCCGCCAGGTTTACGCCGCCCGTAAAGGCTGTGTGCCCATCGATCACGAGGATCTTGCGGTGGTCGCGATAGTTGTAATGCGTCGACAAAAACGGCGACATCGGCGAGAAGGCCTTGCACTGTATCCCGAGCGCCTGCAGCTTCTTCGGGTAATCATGCGGAAGCGTGGAAAACTCGCAGGTACCGTCATACATGACGCGGACCTCCACGCCCTCCTTGACCTTCTTCGCGAGGATCTCCAGGATCCTGCCCCACATCAGACCCTCGTCCACGATAAAATATTCTATAAAAATATACTTCTTCGCCTGTTCGAGCTGCCGCAGCATCTCCGCGAATTTGTCCTCGCCCAGAGGGAAGAACGTCGTCTGCGTATTCGCGTAAACCGGAAAGCAGCCGCTCCTGCGAAAATAGCGCGCCAGCGCCGCTTCGCCGGGATCCTGCTGCTCCAGCGTCTGAAGCACCTTCTCGTCCTGCGGAAGCTTATCCTTCGTCGCCGCGAGAATATCCTCCAGCCGTTTCTTCTCCGCACGGTGCCCGGTCTCGCTCTGCGTATACCAGAACAGCAGCGCCCCGAACACCGGGACCAGCATGATCACGATCAGCCAGGTAATCTTCGCCGTCGGATCCAGCGTGCTGTTGATCAGATAGAGCACCATGATCACCATAAAGAGCACCGTCCCGCCCAACACATGCGGCAGAAACTGCTGGAACCAGCGAAACAGGCTGAACAGCATCAATGCCTGCAGCACCAGCAGCACCAGCATGATCCCAACGCGGCTGAAAAGCGCGTGCATGATTCCCTTCTGTCCTTTTTTCAGCAGACGCAGTCCGCTGCTCTGTTCATTCGTGTCCATTTTCAAGTCTCCCTTCTATCAGCGTTTCTCTGCAAAACAACGCGAAATAGCCCTCCGGCCTCAAATTGAAAAGCTACATCCGGACTCCGCAGCTGTCCATTCTCATTTTTATATTTCATATTATATACAAGCTCCAGGAAAATTGCAATCGAAACGGAGCGCAGAACACGTGTCTCCGGCGTTCTGCACCCGCCGTCCGTTTTTTCCATCTTGTTCTTGACAATTCATATACTGTTGTATATAATTTTGATATCATTTTAATATCACTTTTCAAGAACGGAGGATAGCCATGAAAGAAAAACTGAACAACGTAGAAGAAAAAGAAATCACCGGGAAACCCGGCTTTTTGATGCTGCTTATCGGCATCGTCTGCATGCTGCTCTCCCTGCCTTGCTTTATCGCACCGGCAGTGCTCGGCCTGCCGGTGCCCGTCATCGTCCTGGGCGTCATTCTCGGCGTCGTGCTTGTGATCGGCGGTATTCTCATCCTGTGCGGCCTGCATGTCATCAATCCGAACGAGGCCCTGGTCTTCGCCCTCTTCGGTCAGTATTACGGTACCATGAAGAAGCCGGGATTTTACTGGATCAACCCGTTCTGCGGCGCGTTGAACCCGACCGTCAAGCCCGGCGTGGTCTCCGCCGGAAGCGGCGGCATCACCTACACCTCGCTCAGCAAAAAGATCTCCACCAAGATCCTGACGCTGAACAACGAACAGCAGAAGGTCAACGACCAGCTCGGCAATCCGATTGAGATCGGGACGATTGTCATCTGGCAGGTCACGAATCCGACGAAGGCCGTGCTGAACGTCGAGAATTACAAGAGCTATCTCTCGATCCAGTGCGACGCGATCACGCGCAACATCGCCCGCTGCTACCCCTACGACACGAACGACGACGATGAAAAGACCCTGCGCAGCAGCACGCAGGAGGTCGCGGAGATTCTGAAAAAAGAGCTTCAGGAAAAAGTGGAGAACGCAGGCATCACGGTCCTGGAGGTGCGCATCTCCCGCCTCGCCTACGCGCCGGAGATCGCCTCCGCGATGCTGCAGCGCCAGCAGGCCGCCGCGATCATCGACGCCCGCCAGAAGATCGTGGAGGGCGCGGTATCTATGGTAGATATGGCATTGCAAAAACTGAATGAAAATGATATTGTGGAACTGGACGAGGAGCGCAAAGCGGCGATGGTGAGCAATCTGCTCGTCGTGCTCTGCGGCAACAAGGACGCGCAGCCGATCGTCAACAGCGGATCAATCTATTGATCTATTTGCTTAATCAAAAGCTGTTCGGCCGGAAACCAATGTGAAAAAAACTCTCGAAAAAGTAAGTTGCAGCAAAAACCAGTCTGATATACTGGTCTGATATCAAAACAGAATTGATTGACATATTCATAGCGGAAAGGAGGACAACGCATGGACAAAAAGAAAGAAAACGCAAAAAAGCAGATCCCGCTGCGTCTGTCCTCCTCCCTCTACGATGAGCTCGCGGCGTGGGCGGAGGACGACTTCCGCTCCGTCAACGGTCAGATCGAGTATCTGCTGACCGAATGCGTCCGCAAGCGCCGCCGGAGCAAAAATCAATCGAAAACTCCATAACTGCGGAACCGATCCTTCCTGCGCCTCACAATCTCCTCCGCGGACATTTCCTGATAAGCTTTTAAGAACGCCAGAATCTCACGTCTCATGGACAGCGCAAGCTCATCCATATCCGCTATGCTTGCCGGCTGCGGTTCCGGGATCACTTTTTCGATGACCCCCATACCCTTCAGTTCAGCCGCCGTCATTTTCATGATCTCAGCCGCCTCTTTCGCTCGCTTCTTGTCTTTCCACAGGATGGCGGCGAAACCTTCCGGAGAGAGCACAGAGTACACCGCGTTTTCCAGCATCCAGACCTCGTTTGCCACGGCGAAAGCCAGCGCTCCCCCGGAGCCGCCTTCCCCGGTGATGATCGATAGAACTGGCACTCTCAGATCCGACAGCTCAAACAAATTCCGGGCGATCGCTTCCCCCTGTCCGCGCTCCTCCGCCTCCATTCCGCAAAATGCCCCCGGCGTGTCGACAAAAAAGAGGATCGGGCGGGAGAATTTCTCCGCCTGCTTTGCGAGACGCAGCGCCTTCCGGTATCCTTCCGGATTCGGCATCCCGAAATTGCGGCGCCTGTTCTCCTTCGCGTTCCGGCCCTTTTGCTGACCGATGACCGTGACATACTGCCTGTCGATCGCCGCGATCCCGCCGATCACCGCCCTGTCGTCGCCAAAAAGACGGTCTCCGTGCAGCTCAAGAAAACCGTCAAATATCCTGGAAATATAATCTTTTATATAAGGCCTTTCAGTGCTGCGGGCGATCTGAACCCGGTCCCACGCGCTCACAGCGCCCTCACGATTCTTTTCTTCCATATCCACTGCTCCTCAACAAAATTCCAAGCGTACTGCGCAGCCGTTCGCGTCTCACGATCCGGTCCACGAACCCATGCTTCAGCAGATATTCCGCGCTCTGGAAGCCCTGAGGCAGCTTTTGCCCGATCGTCTGCCGGATCACACGCGGCCCCGCGAACCCGATCAGCGCTCCCGGCTCCGCAAGGATTACATCCCCGAGCATGGCAAAGCTCGCCGTCACACCGCCGGTCGTCGGGTCTGTCAGCACCGGAATATACAGAAGGCCTGCCTCGTCATGTTCCTTGATCGCCTGCGCCGTCCTGGCCATCTGCATCAGGGAGAAGATCCCCTCCTGCATGCGGGCGCCTCCGGAGCAGCAGAATAGGACGACCGGGAGCCGTTTTGCTGTCGCCCGTCCGATCATCCGCGTGATCTTCTCTCCCACAGCCGTCCCCATGCTTCCCATCAGGAAATCTGCAGACATCACGCCCAGCGCCGTCTGTATCCCGCAAATGCGCGCTTCTCCCATCACGACCGCCTCTGTATAGCCCGTGTTTTCCCGAAGCGTTTCCAGCTTTTCCTCGTAGCCCTCAAACTGCAGGGGATTTCCTCCCGTCAGTCCACGATCCCACTCCTGAAACGTGTTCTCATCCGCTGTCATCGGAATGCGCTCCCGCGCTCCGATGCGGTAATATCTGCCGCATTTCGGACAGCTGTACCAGTTATTTTCTATGTCCTCCTCGAGCACGATCTTCCCGCACCCGTCGCACTTCCGAAAGAGTCCATCCGGCGCCTGCGGTTTTTCATAGGATATTTCTGCCTCCGCTTCCCCGGTGGGCTTTTTGAAATGTTCTTTCAGCATACAGCGTCACCTTTTTCCATCTGTCTTTCTTCCATGCCAAGCTCTATTCTCTGATTGATCGCGCGCGCGTCGCCTGAGGCAAATTCCTGACTGCTGACGAGCTCGTACTGAAAATCCAGGTTCGTGACAATTCCTTCTATCACCAGCTCTCCCAGCGCTCCTCTCATTTTGTGGATCGCCTCCTGTCTGTCGCCGCCGCAGACGATCACCTTCGCAAGCATCGAGTCATAGAACGGAGGAACGGTATACCCCTGATAGAGCATCGTATCTACGCGCACGCCATTGCCGCCCGGCAGATAAAGCTCCCTGACAGTTCCCGTTCCGGGCAGAAAACCTCTCTTGGGGTCTTCCGCGCAGATTCTGCACTCGATCGCATGACCTCGGCGAACGATGTCCTTCTGCTCAAACGCAAGCCTCTCCCCGGCGCCGACGCGGATCATTTCCTTCACCAGATCAATTCCTGTCACCATCTCCGTCACCGGATGCTCTACCTGGATCCGGGTGTTCATCTCCATAAAATAGAACTGTCCGTCCTCCTCCGCCAGAAACTCGACCGTCCCCGCGCTGTCGTACCCGACCGAGCGCGCCGCGCGCACAGCCGCGTCTCCCATCCGTACAAGCATATCGTCCGGCAGAAAGACCGCCGGCGTCTCTTCGAGCAGCTTCTGGTGTCTTCTCTGGATGCTGCAGTCCCGTTCCCCCAGATGGACGCTGTTTCCGTACCGATCCGCGAGAATCTGGATTTCGATATGGCGCGCATGCGGGAGGTACTTTTCCAGATACATCTGATCGTCCCCGAACGCCTGTATTGTCTCCTGCTGAGCCATCCCGAACAGTTTTTCAAAATCCTCTTCCCGTTCCACGACGCGCATACCCTTGCCGCCGCCCCCGGCCGACGCCTTGACGATGAGCGGGTAACCGACCGCGGACGCCAGCTTCTTCGCCTCGTTCACGTCACTCATCGCCTCGTCCGTGCCCGGTATGACCGGCACGTCCGCTTTTTTCATAGCTCTGCGAGCCGCGGCCTTGTCCCCCATCTGCTCCATGATCTCCGGGGAAGGCCCGATAAAATCGATCCCGCACTGCCTGCACATCCGCGCGAATTTCGTGTTCTCCGAGAGAAAACCGAATCCCGGATGGATGGCCTGAGCTCCCGAGGCAAGCGCCGCGCTCAGGACACTCTCTATATTCAGATAGCTGTCCACGGGGCGCGATCCTCCGATGCAGATACACTCGTCAGCAAGCTGGGCATGCAGCGCCTCCCAATCCGCTTCAGAGCACACGGCGACCGTCCGTATGTTCATCTCCCTGCATGCGCGGATAATGCGCACTGCGATCTCTCCGCGGTTTGCGATCAGAATCTTGTGGTACATACCATTCCCTTCTTTCTCATGTCTGTTTCACGGCAATATCATGAGCCGCATCTCCCCAGAAAATTCTTTCTGAAATTCTTTAATCATCACTGTTCACTCCGCGACCAGCGACGCGAAGCCCAAACTGCTTCCTACTTTCTTACAACCCCAGCAGCAAGTGCTTCGGCCTGGTCTGAACAGTAATCTTCGGTTCTATATGGCTCACTGTATCGCAAAGGTCAGCTCCGCCTCCGCGCAGAGCCGTCCCTGCACGTAGGCCTTCGCCTGCCCGACTCCCACCGGTCCCTTGATCTTCACCAGTTCAGTCTCGAGCGTAAGCACGTCCCCCGGCACAACCTTCTGACGGAAACGGGCGTTTTTGATCCCTCCGAAAAAGGCGATTCTGCCTTTGTACTGCTCGCAGGACAGCAGCGCCACAGCGCCTACCTGAGCCAGCGCCTCGCAGATCAGCACGCCCGGCATCACCGGCTCGGCCGGGAAATGTCCGGCGAAAAACGGCTCATTGTAAGTGACCGCCTTGCGCCCGACCGCTTTCCTGCCCGGTTCCAGTTCATCGATGCAGTCCACCAGCAAAAACGGCGCGCGGTGCGGCAGAATTTCCATGATCTGTTTTGTATCTAATCTCATTTATGCCTCCCTGATCCGTATCAGCGGCTGCCCGTATTCCACGAGCTGTTCATTTTCGACCAGAATCTTTTCCACGATACCGTCGTACTCCGACTCGATCTCGTTCATCAGTTTCATGGCTTCCACAATCCCTACGACTTGTCCCTTTTTTACTGTGTCTCCTTCGGTGACAAACGGTTCCTTGTCCTTCGCTGGCGCAGCGTAAAAGGTACCTACCATCGGACAGTCGATTGTAATTCCTGCCGCGTTTTCCGCATTTTCCGCCTTTGTTCCTCCTGCCGTTTCGACCGGCTTGTCTCCGCCGCCAGCAGCCTGCGCGCTCTTCTGCACCGGATTCACTCTTTTGGAAACCAAAGGGCGCACAGCCTCTTCCACACCGCCGCCTTTTCTCTTGATCGACAGTTTGATATCCGCATCTTTGTATGCAAAGGAATCCAGCTCCGCCTCGTTCACCTTGTCGATCACGGAAAAAATCTCATCCAGTTCCAGTTTCATCCTTTCACCCCACAAACTTTCTGATCAGCAGGCTGCCGTTGTGCCCGCCGAACCCAAGCGAATTGCTGATCGCCGCGTCGACGATCCGGGAAACGCCTTCTTTCGTGTAGTTCAGATCCATTTCCTCCTCCGCCTCGCGGAAGCCCGCCGTAGCGTGGATATAGTCCTCCATCACGCTCTTTACACAGACGACGCACTCCGCCGCGCCCGCCGCTCCGAGCATATGCCCCGTCATCGACTTGGTTGAATTTACGTTCAGGTTATACGCGTCTTCTCCGAACGCCTTTTTGATCGCGCGTGTCTCGCACAGATCGTTATGGTATGTTCCTGTTCCATGCGCGTTGACGTACTGGACTTCCGCCGGGGCGACCCCCGCCTCCTGCATCGCCAGCGTCATCGCGCGCGCCGCGCCGTCCCCGGTCTCCTCCGGGGAAGTCATATGGTACGCGTCGCAGGTGGCTCCGTATCCGCCGATCTCCGCCAGGATACGCGCCCCTCTCTCCCGCGCGTGCTCCAGCGATTCCAGCACAAGCACCGCCGCGCCTTCTCCCATCACGAAACCTCCGCGCTCTCTGTCAAACGGAATGGAGGCGCGCAGCGGATCCTCACTCACGGACAGAGCGGTCAGCGCCGCAAAGCCGCTGATTCCCAGCGGCGTGATAGCAGCTTCCGTCCCGCCCGCAAGCATAACGTCCGCGTCCCCGTACTGGATGCTGCGGTACGCCTCTCCGATGGAATGGGTTCCCGTCGCGCACGCTGTGACGACATTTATACATTTTCCCTTCAGGCCGAAATGAATCGCCACATTTCCCGCCGCCATATTGGTGATCATGCGAGGAACCATCAGCGGCGGAACCGCCTTCGGACCCCTGCTTCTCAGTCTGCCCGCCGCCTGTTCCAATATCTGCAGGCTTCCGATGCCACAGCCGACCGACACACCGATCCTGGTACAGTCCTCGTTCTCCGCCACGAGAGCCGCGTCCCGGATCGCGTCCGACGCCGCCGCGACCGCGTACTGGCTGAACAGCTCCATCTTTTTCGCTTCCTTGAAATCCATGTAGGCTTCCGGGTCAAAATCATGGACTTCGGCCGCCAGCTTTACCCGGTAGTCTGAGGTATCAAATCTGGTCAGCTTTCCGACCCCCACTCTCGACGCTCTCAGGCTGTCCCAGAATGTCTGAACCGTATTTCCGACAGGAGAGATGACTCCCATTCCCGTCACTACTACCCGTCTTTTCAAATTCCCATTCCTCCATCTACCAGAATCGTCTGCCCCGTGATGTAACCCGCATAGTCCGAGGCAAGAAAAGCCACCGTCTGCGCTACATCCCGCGGGTTCCCCATCCGCTTCAATGGAATCTGCGCAAGTATGGCATCCTTCACATTGTCCGGCAAAACCGCCGTCATGTCTGTGTCGATATAGCCGGGCGCGACCGCGTTCACCGTAATATTGCGACCGCCCAGTTCCTTCGCCAGACACTTTGTCATACCGATCACGCCTGCCTTTGACGCGCAGTAATTGATCTGTCCGGGATTTCCGTGCACCCCCGAGATCGACGAGATGCTGACGATCCTGCCGGAACGTTTTTTGATCATGCGTTTCCCCGCCAGCTTCATGCACAGAAACGCTCCCTTCAGGTTCGTCTCGATCACCCGGTCAAATTCTTCCTCGCTCATGCGCACAGCCAGATTGTCTCTGGTAATCCCAGCATTGTTGACCAGAATATCGATACTCCCGAGCTGCTGTTCCATGTCCTGAAACATCGCTTCGCATTGCACCGCATCTGACACATCCGCGCGAACCGTGATCGCGCGTCTTCCCAGATTACGGATCTCCTGCGCCGTTCCCTTCGCCGCATCCTCCGAACCGCTGTAATTTACTGCCACATCCGCGCCCAGACGTGCAAACGTCAGCGCGACCGCCCGCCCGATTCCGCGTCCTCCGCCGGTAACAAGCGCTATTTTTCCTTCCAGCATCTTTTCTTCCACTATCTTTCCTTCCAGCATCTTTTTCCTGCCTTTCCGAAATCTCGCGAACCGCTCAGATCAGATCTCCGGTATGAGAGCCTGTTTTCCTGTTTTCCTGCTTTCCTGTTTCACAGCATCTGCTTTACCTGCGCCAGATCCTCCGGCGTCTCCACGGAAATCGTCCGCGCCGTGCGGTCGATCTTTTTCAGGAAACCACACAGGGTCTTTCCCGGTCCGATCTCGATAAACGTATCCGCACCTTCAGCAATCAGATATTCCATGCTCTGCCTCCATAACACGGAGGAGCATACCTGCCGGGCCAGAAGTCCCTTTATCTGTTCCGAATCGCTCTCCGCTCGAGCCGTCACGTTCGATACAAAGGTCAGCTCCGGCGTTTTCAGCGGAACCTGCTTCAGAACCCCTTTCAGCTTTTCCCCTGCTTCTTTCAGCATGGGAGAATGGAACGGGCCGCTCACCTTCAGCGGAACCACGCGGGCCGCGCCCGCTTCCAGCAGCTTCTGCGCCGCCGCTTTCACCGCCTCCGTCTCACCGGAGATTACCTTCTGACCCGGACAGTTATCGTTTGCGACCGCGACGATCCCGGAGACGCTTTCGCAGATCTCCTCCACGGGAAGCGGTCTGCGACTCAGCACAGCGGCCATCATTCCCTGTCCCTCCGGGACAGCCTCCTGCATATAGGTTCCTCTTTTGCACACCGTGCGCAGCGCGTCTTCAAATCCAAAAGTGCCTGCCGCCGTCAGCGCACAGTATTCACCCAGGCTCAGCCCCGCCGCGGCCTCCGCCTGTATCCCTTCGCCGCGCACCGCCGCCAGGATCGCACAGCACGCCGTCAGAAGCGCGGGCTGCGTGTACCTCGTCTCATTCAAGCGGGAATTCCGGGTAAAACAAAGCTCTTCCATGGAATATCCGCTCAGCTTTGACGCCTTTTCAAACACCACACGGCTGACCTCATACGAATCGTAAAATTTCTGTGCCATGCCGGCATATTGCGCTCCCTGGCCAGGAAACAAAAACACTGTTTTACTCATAACATTCTCCTCTTACACGAACCGACCGGCATGGGATAGCAGCTCCTCCGCCTGCTGTGCGATCTCCTGAACCATTTCCCCGCAGGTCTGCTCTCTGGATACCAGACCCGCAATCTGTCCGGCCATCATGGAGCCATTCTTCGTATCGCCCTCCTGCACCGCGCGGCGCAGGGAACCGATCGTCATCTCCTCAAGCTCCTCGAAGCTGCAGCCTTCCTTTTCACGCTTCAGGTATTCCTTTGTCATCTGATTGCGCAGGGTGCGCACCGGATGTCCGGTCGACCGGCCTGTCACAGCCGTACCGATATCCTTCGCCTTCAGCACGCTTTCCTTGTAATTCGGATGGATCACACATTCCTCCGCCACAAGAAAGCGCGTCCCCATCTGCACGCCGTCCGCGCCGAGCATCAGCGCCGCGGCAAGACCGCGCCCGTCCCCGATGCCGCCTGCCGCCACTACCGGTATCTGCACCGCATCCGCAACCTGAGGAACCAGCGCCATCGTCGTCGTCTCGCCGATATGTCCGCCGGATTCGCAGCCCTCTGCGATCACCGCGTCTGCCCCTGCGCGCTGCATCATCTTAGCCAGCGCCACGGACGCCACCACCGGAAGCACCTTAATCCCCGCTTCCTTCCACTGTGCCATATAGGGACCCGGATTTCCCGCGCCGGTCGTCACGACCGGAACCCTTTCCTCCGCTGCGATCGCCGCGACCTCCTCCGCGTACGGACTCAGCAGCATCACATTGACGCCAAAAGGCCGATCTGTCTTTTCTCTGGTTTTCCGGACCTCCGCTCTGACATAGTCCGCCGGCGCATTCGCCGCCGCGATGATCCCAAGCCCTCCGGCGTTCGACACCGCGGAGGCCAGGCTGCTCTCCGCCACCCAGGCCATCCCGCCCTGAATGATCGGATGCCGGACGCCGAGCAGCTCTGTCAACGCCGTCCTGATCATTCGTCGATCCCCTTTCCGGCCAGATAATTCACAACAGACTGAACCGTCGTCAGGTTCTCCAGCTCCTCCGCCGGAATCTCAATGTCGTACTCTTCCTCCAACGCACTCACAAGCTCAAACAGATCGAGGGAATCCGCGCCCAGATCCGCCTTAAAATCTGCCTCCGGAACCACCCGGCTTTCCTCCACATGCAACTGCTCCGCTACGATTGAAACCAATTTCTCCAACATAACCTTCTCCTCTTTTCCGCTAAAATGTATTTATGGCTAATATTCCTTCTGCAAAGTAAGGAATTACCCATCTGATTGACATGTTCCTCCGCTTTTCAGCTAATGGCATAAATAATGATGAAAAAAACTATCACACTGTCTTCATTATTCTCTGTTCAGCACACCGTGTGCTGAAAATAGTTAAAACAAGGCGCCGCCCGGCGACGCTGTTTGCATTTATTTTATTTTCATTCCATCCAGAAATATGCCAAAGGCATAGCGGAAACCGCGCACGGCTTCCTCCTCAGGCAATTCCCTTGCGAGCGCATCCGCATTGTAGCCCCGGATAAAGCACCAGATGGCGTAGCTCATCGTTTCGGAATCCAGATCCGCTCTGGCAATGCCGCGGCTCTTGCCAAGTTCGATAAGCCCGCAGATCCGCTCCTGCCACCAGCGGTAATTCTCCTGCGACGTACTGTCCTGAGCAAAGACATACTGGTTCATGCCGGACTTCAACTTATACGAGAGCGTCAGCGTTCCTGCGGCAATGTCCGTGATCTGCCCGAAAAAATCCCCCTCCGGATCAAAACGGTCCACAATGCTCTGGCGCATTCTGACAGCCATATCCCGATAGACGAGAGCAAGTACCTCCTCCACATTGTGAAAGCGGTTGTAAAAAACTCTGTTCGTCACATTCAGCGCCCGGATGATCTTCCGCACTGTGACGTCCCCTGCCCCTTAGCTTGTGTAAGATAAAGAATCAATAGAAGTGTAAAAAATTTTGCCGTTCCCGTCCGGCGTTCCCCAGCGCCGGACAGGTCGGGCGGTCATTCGGGCAAGTCCACCTTGCCGACAAAAGAATAATAGATTTCGATTTCCTGCCTGCGGTTTTTGTTCTCGTCGTAGCTGCACTCATGCACAACGATCTTCTCCACAAACTCCCGCAGTAGGGTGGGGGTGAGTTCCTCGAAGCTGGTGTGCTTCCTCACGATACCCATAAACTTCTCGGCGTTCACCGTGGCTTCCTGCTC
>CANQVT010000016.1 GCA_947627365.1 uncultured Lachnospiraceae bacterium
TTCGACGCAGGATTCGCGAGCATAGCGACAGCTGTCGGAGCATGTCTGAGCGAAGCGAGTTTGCGGAGACAGCTGTCTATAGGCGGCGGAGCGAATCAAGGAGAACAACGCGTTTGCGGCGGAACATCCGCAGACAGAGCACGCGTCCGACCTGCACTTTAAATACATTAATCACGAAGCTTATTAAACATCGTAGTGCACATACTTCCGGCTCACCAGCAGATTGATGCAGGTGATCGTCAGCACGATCGCAAACAGGATGATCGCGGCCGCCGACGCGTAGGACGGATAACCGCCGCTGTTGCCATAAAGCATGTCATACACGTAGCCGACAATCGTGTTCATCTCGGCCGCGTTCAAGTTCGTCCCGAAGAGCGCCACCGCGTCGCTGTACGCCTTGAACGCCCCGATAAAGCCGGTGATGATCAGATAGACCAGCGTCGGCGAGATCATCGGCAGCGTGATACGCACAAAGATGCGGAAGCGCGAGGTACCATCTACCTTCGCCGCATTGTAATAGCTCTGGTTCACGGAGGCCAGTGCGCTCGTCAGGATCAGGATCTTGAACGGCATCACGACCCAGATCGTGTACAGGCACAGCACGAACATCTTCGCCGCATACGGTCCGTCGATGAAGTCGATGGGCCCGCGCCCGAACCATCCCAGAACCAGGTTCGCCAGTCCGTCGGTGTACGGCGTCTTCTTGAACAGGATCATGAAGACCAGTCCGACCGCCAGCGTATTCGTCACATACGGCAGGAAATAGACCGTCTGAAACAGGTTCCGCAGCGGTTTAATCGAGCTTAAGCCTGCCGAGATCAGCAGCGCGATGCCCGTGGACAGCGGCACCGTGATCACCACGAGAATGAATGTGTTGCGCACCGCCTGCAGAAAATACGGATCACGCAGAACATACGCGTAGTTGTAGCCGCCGACGCCGTGGTAGGTCTGCGACGCGAAATTGTACCCCTCCTCAAAGGAATAGCCGAAAACGTCGATCAGCGGGTACACGAGAAACAGTCCCAGAAAAAGGATCGCCGGCAACAGGTATAGCCAGCCCTTCATACTTCTTCTTTCCATCGTTTATGTTCTCCTCAGTATTTCTTTTCTTATACTAACCGCTTCTCTGTCTTTTTATCGAAAATAAACACTTTGTTCGGCTTGAGATCGAAGCGCACCTTCGCGGCCTTTGTGTCTACCCTGTTCTCCGCCGCGATAATCGAGCGTATCGTTTCATTTTCACTCGCCCTGTGTGTGGACACGACGCTGATATCGCGCCCCATCACCTCGACGCGCTTCAGATCGCAGGAAAACGCGCCCTGCTCATTCAGGATAAAGCCCTCCGGCCGGATCGCGACATAGACATCCTGATCCGCGATCCCGTCCGCCGCCAGAACGTCCTCCTCTCCAATCCACAGCCTTCCGCCCTTCACGCTTCCGTCAAACACGTTGATCGGCGGCGTCCCGAGGAACTTCGCGACGAACAGGTTCACCGGATCGTCGTAGACCTCCTGCGGCTTCCCGATCTGCTGGACCACGCCCTCCTTCATGACGACGATCATATCCGAGATGCTCATCGCCTCCTCCTGGTCGTGCGTCACAAAGATCGTCGTGATCTGCGTCTCCCTCTGGATCCTGCGGATCTCCTCGCGTGTCTGCAGCCGGAGCCTCGCGTCCAGATTTGACAGCGGCTCGTCCATCAGAAGGATGCGCGGCATCTTCACAAGCGCCCGCGCGATCGCCACGCGCTGCTGCTGCCCGCCTGAAAGCTCCGCCGGCCTGCGCTCCATCAGCTCGTCGATCTGCACCAGCTTCGCGACCTCCTGCGCCTTCGTAAGCATCTGCTCCTTTGAAAGCCTCGCTTCCCCTTTCAGGTTCTCAAGCGGAAACAGGATATTCTGCTTCACGGTCAAATGCGGATAGAGCGCGTAATTCTGGAAGACCATGCCCACGCCTCGGTTCTCCGCCGGAAGATCCGTGACGTCGTCTTCCCCGAAGAAGATCCTGCCCTTCGTCGGACGCTCCAGTCCGCACAGCAGATTGAGCGTCGTGCTTTTGCCGCAGCCGGACGGTCCGAGCAGGCCGATCAGCTTCCCGTCCGGGATCTCAAAGCTGAAATCGCTGACCGCGACTACGTCGCCCTTCGACTTTCGCCCGCGCCCCGGAAATATCTTCGTCAGATTCTGTAATACAACCTTCATAACATTCCTCTTTCTTCTGTAGTTTTACGTTCCTGAATTCCATCCAAAATATCAAGCAGCTGCCTTGGCGACACAATAAACGGTTTCTGAGGAAAATGTTTTAGATTTCCAGTAACAAGATAAGCACCCTCATCCTGCCTGTCCATAACCACCTCAAAAAAGGGAATGTCTTTTATATCCGGCAGGATTATGCCCGTCGATGTCGGTTCTGTCAAAATGCCATGCTCTTCAATATAATACAAAATATACTTTACCAAATCCGATTCAAATTTGAATTTCTTTCTGCCAAGCACATTACGATATTCTTTCATGATCTCAGCACTATATATCGGGATAATATCGCCCATAATCAATCTTTCCATAAGCTGAACTGTCGCGGCATCTGAATGATTGGAAATCAATGCAGAGACAAGCACATTTGTATCAATCACTGCACAGCAGATCATTCGGCATCCTCCCCGCCATATCTGGACAAGCGAATTTCCTCATTGATATCCTCAAGGGACATACCTTCCGGATAGTTCTTCGCCGACTGCTCTCTGATTGACCTAAATGCCCGCAATGCTTTCTCTCTTGCAGTCTCTGGTTCCGGCGATACAATTTCAAAGGGAATCCTGCGTTCACGCACCACTGCTCTTGCAAAGACATTGATCGCTGTTGACATATTCATTCCAAACTCCGTACATAGATGATCAAACTGCGCCTTCAATGTTTCATCCATCCTTACGCTGAAAGTTGCCTGTGCCATACTATGCACCTCCTTTATATGAATAATATCTATTTTTTGTTATTATGTCAATATTCTTGCACCTATTAGGTTCAAATTGTATGCTACAAAGGTAAACAGACTTTTCATAAGTTTCCAAATCAGCAGGCGAAAATCTCCATACGCGCCTACGTCAAAACCGACACGGCACATCCACGCGCCAATCGTCGGTGAGCCAGTCCTCCTCGATCCCTTCAAAAAATCCGGCGCCGGTCATGTAATTCCCTGCAATGATGGCAATCGCGTCCGCCATACCCTGAATATTTTTCTTCGGCGATTCACTTTCTGTTTTTGTTTCAGTTTCTGTCTCAATCCCATTCTCAGTTTCAGTTTCGTTTTTAGTTTCTGCTTCAATCCCTTTCTCAGTTTCTTTTTCGGTGTTTGCCTCGGTTTCACTTCCCGCCGTCTCTGTTTCAGGCTCTTCCGCGTTCACCAGCACACACAGTTCTTCTGTCATCTCCTCCGTTTCCTTTCTGATTTCACAATCGAAGAAGATCAGCGGTCTTCCATCTGTCTGCACAATGATATCCGCGGTGACATCCGCCTCTGTATCCGCGACGGCATTTTTTTCAGTTTCCTCTCCTGCTTTTTGTCCTGCGCCTCCGAGGCTCTGCTCCGCCGGATTCACAATGAGAAGCATCGCATCCTTCTCCTGCACAATCTGCATCAGCTGTATCAACGGATCATCTTCCCCGTCATACTCCCGATACACGATTCCCGCATCCTCAAGCGCTTCATTCAGCGCCGCGCGCACCTCTGCCGCTTCCGGATCCTCCTCGTCCTTGAACGTCCGATAGAATACCGCGACATAGGCTTTTCCCTTTGCAGATGCCGCATCTTCCATAGCAAAGCACAAAAACAGAGACAGCAAGAGCGTTGCTCCGGCTCTAAGCGCTGTCCCCATCCTCTTTCGGTTCATCTCCCGGCTGATCCCTGACCGCTTCACAATCTCCTCCATTTCCGGCAACATCACTCCGCCGCTTTCAAAAAACTGAATTATGTTATTTCATCTTTCCTGTTCTTTTTGATCTTGTACATATTCTCGTCGGCAAGCTTGGAGATATAATCGAAGTCGAAGCTCTCGTCGAAAAACGCCGTGCAGTATCCGCAGCTTGCGCTTACCGTGTAATCGAGACCGGCCTCCGCGTTGAAACGATCCAGATGTTTCTCGATCTCTGCTGCGATCTCCCCGGCAGGAGAATTCCCGAAGACCAGGGCAATCATCTCATCGCCGCCGAACCTGGCGCAGAGCGAGCCTTCCGGACAGGATGTTCTCAGCGCATCCGCGACGGCTTTTATCGCGACGTCTCCCGCGTCGTGTCCGAAATGGTCGTTGATGTATTTCAGCCCGTCCAGATCCGCGGAAAACAGAGAAACCACCTGTCCCTCGTATGCGCGTTTCTCCTTGAAATCCTGAAACGCGGCGAAAAATCCGTTGCGGTTGTAGAGTTGTGTGAGGAAATCATTTTTATACATTTCCTCAACCTTTTCATTCAGATAACGCTGATACTGCCTTATGATAAATCCGCCCAGACCGATGCCCAGCGCGGTGGAAATCTGAAATGTCTTCGAATAATCGGGCATCTCACAGCTGTTGTAGGAAAAACAGACATAGCCGATGGGCTTGTCCATGTACGTAATAGATGTGAATATGACCGGATATTCTCTCTCACTGAGCTTCTGCAGGTTCGGCGCCAGCGAAGAGCCTCCGATCGGCCGGAGGTCATAGGTATCGGAATTGTGGTCGTATAGCAGAATCCTTTCCTCCTCAAACCGCTTCCCCATACTGATGCTTTCCGCAGAAAAATAGTCGTTCTCCCTGCAAAGGCAGCTCCTGTTGATGATACAGCAGGTATCCAGAAGCAGGTCGTCTTTCATATACTCCGCGATTTTCTCAAAGGAATCGCTCATCTGCACGACCTCGGAAATGTTGAACATCCGGCGGATATCGTCCTGATAACGGTAAAAGCCCGCGTTCATCCTGCCGTACACGTCCGCGGGCGGCTCGGAATCCGGGCAGCCGCAGGAGCCGTTGAGCACGAGCTCCGGGGTTACCATGATTCTGCCTGAGGGCATACTGCCTGTGCGCATGTTATCTGCTAAACTTCCCTTCATGCGCCTTCTGTCTTCAAACATATTTTCTGCGGATCCGCTGTCCTCAAACAACCCCATGAGCGTGTCAAAGACCACCCCTGCCATCGTATCGTTACCGCAACGAACCGAGCTGATCTTCGGCATGGAAAAATAGATCTCATCGTAACCGTCAAAACCTGTCACGATCACATCCTCCGGAACACGTATACCCTTCTCCGCCAGCGCCGCGCACACGCCGAGAGCCATTACGTCGTTTGCGCAGATAATCGCCTCCGGAAGCCTGCCGTTTTCAACAAGTTTCAACGCAGCCTCCGCCGCTGGCTTCGCCCAGAAGTTTCCATAACTGACCATATCGTCTGTAAAGGGAATCCCGTTCTCGATGGTCACTTTCTTGAAAACCTCTACCCTGGCGTCAGAAAATGAATTGTCCCGGAAGCCGGCGATAAGATGCACCCGGCGGACGGCATGCTCCTCGATCACATGCCGCACGATCAGTTCAAAGCCCTTCTCAAAGTCAAAATTGATGCATATTCCATCTCCGTCGCCGTCGCCATCTTTGTCCAGATGAATGACAGGAACCGAACAGGCCTTCGCATCGGCAGCGATCTTCCCGGATACGGGCTTGCTTTTTATTTTTTCGTCCATGATAATCACAACGTCTGTGACCGAAAAGTCGATGAGACTGTACACGGACGTCCCCGCGTTGACGTTGTTGTCTTCCCAGTACATATCATTGTTGATACTGAAAATGAAGAGTATGTATTTCCTGTGGTCGAGCAGGCTGTTTAAAGTCCGTATAAATTCATTGACCTGCGCATCGTATACCCTTGACGTGCAAAGAGCAATCACTTTTTTCCCGTATAACATCCGAAGCCTCCGCGCTGTAATTCTGAAAATTTCTCTTTTAAATCAGCAGCCGCCTGAATATACCCACGAATGTACCCCTCTTGAAAGAAAAAATGTACAGGGACTCTTCGCCGCGGCAGACTTCTGGTCTACCCCGCACCAAAAGCAGGTCGCTGTGCATTCGGCTGACTTTCTGTCTTTCTCATAGAGTACATAGCCCACGTCCTTCACATATACCGACGCATATTCTCCGCCCGCAACCGAAGCCAGCTCATCGTCAGAAAGCTCTCCCTTCTCATGGAATTGATCAAACAGCTCCTGTGCCTGTTCTGAGGTCACCTCCGCGCCGTACTCCTTCACGATATCCAGGACCTCCTCCACCGACTTTGTCTTTTTCAGTTTCTCAACAACCTCTCCGCTCATAAGCTTTTCCTCCTTTTTTCGCTTTTTGTTCCTTATTTTTTTGATACGCCGTAACATGAATTTTGTTATTTTGATCAGATTTGCTTCTTATAATCTCTATGGAAGTTCGCCCTTGATCACGGTCGGGATCCCGCACACCATGCGCACGACCGCCTGAGCCTGCTGTGCTAAGAGCACGCACAGCCTTCCCGTCGCCTCGCGCCCCAGCCGCTCATTCCGTTCAACAGGTATAATGCCGCTTCCCACCTCGCAGCAGATCACAACCTCTTTCTCAAGCAAGCTGTCCAGAAGCGCATCTGCCTGCTCCGGCTGCGCAAAGACCAGCCGCTCCAGATGATATACGACGGGGCGCTCGTCGATCACTGCGTCTGCTATCTCCTGTTCCGTATACCCAAGCGTTTTCGCGAAGCTCCATTTTCCGGAGCCCTCGCCTCCGACAATCAGAATCATATCTCAATCCTCCGACCGACTTCTTTTTTCTTATCTTCATATGAGTGATCTTTATTCCTCGGCTACAACAAACATCGCCTGTCTCCACGTCATTTCAAAAGACATCCTCCAGGCTTCCCTTTCTTCCCAGCGGGAGCCCGCACACCAGCTCGCAGACCACATCCGCCTGCTGCGCGAGCGTCCGGTTGATGCGCCCGATCACGTCCATATAAGCCTGCGTTCCCGAATCGTACGTCCGGCTGTCCGTGCCGACCTCATTTGTGATCACAACCAGCGTATCACTCTGACGCCGCAATGCTTCGACCCCGGCGACAACCGTCTCATATGGATTAATCCACGCGCCTTCCTCGTCAAACATCTCATTCGCCGTGAGATTGCAGATACACTCCAGCAGAACTGTGCCCCGCTCCGGGAGTACAAGTCCCTGCAAATCCGTATAACGCTCAATCGTCTCAAAGCCCTTTCCGCTACGCAGCCTCCTGTGACGTGCGATCTTCTCCTCGCTGCCGTCCCCGAAGGGCCGCATCGCCGCAATGTAATAACGCGGAAACGGAAGTCTCATGCAAAGCTCTTCCCCGTAGGAGCTCTTCCCGCAGGCAGAGCCCCCGGTCAGTAAGATCATTCTGGAATTAGGCATATTGCCGTCTCCTTTTCTCTAAATTCCCATAATGCTCAAGCCACACATTATTTACAAGAAAGAATTTTCCCACTGCGACAGCATCTCCCGCATCCACGCGCAGACGTCCATATGGTAGACCGGATCGAGATGTTCCGGCCGCAGCACCTCGTCGATCTCGCCCTGTGCGACAAGCCTTCCCCTGCTCATCAGAAGTGCGTCGCTTCCGAACGCCTTCGCAAGCGACAGATCATGCACGACCGAAACGACCGCGCGCCCCGGCTGCTTCACCCACTGCGCGATCAGCTCGAACACCTGCTTCTGGTAAACCAGATCCAGGTGGTTCGTCGGCTCATCCAGAAGCAAAAGCTTCGGATCCTGTGCGAACACCTGTGCCAGAAACGTCCTCTGCAGCTCGCCGCCCGAGAGTTTCAGCACCGACTGCCCCCGCAGCGCCTCCATCCCGGTCAGCGCAAGGGCGTCGTCCACCGCTTTCTCATCCTCGTCCTTTCTCCCTGTAAGCACCCTGGAGGAATAGGCGTAACGACCCAGGCGCACAACCTCCTCTACCGTGAACTCATAGCCGACAAAGTGATTCTGCGCAAGGACTCCTACCTCCTTCGCCCGCTGCGCGGCGGAAATCTTCTTCACATCTTTCCCGCGCAGAGACACTGTCCCGCTGTAGGCGACGCCCTGTGTGACCGCGTTCAGCACCGTGGACTTACCTGCTCCATTCGGCCCGACAATCATCAGCCACTGTCCCTCCGGGACATGAAAGTTCAGCCGGTCTACCACCGTGCAGCTTCCATAACTCACGGAGAGTTCCTTCACGTCCAGCATGCGGTCACCCCTTTCCGATCTGTTTGAATTTAATGCAGCACAGCACAATTTCCATAGGACATGCTGCCCACATTTAATTTTTCCTCGTCTGGTAAAAAATGAACACGAAAACCACCGCGCCCACCAGACTGGTGACGACGCCGATCGGCAGCTCACGCGGGTTCAACAAAATGCGCGCCGCCAGATCTGCCAACAGCAAAAAAACGGCTCCGCCGAAGGCCGAAGCCGGAAGCAGCCGTCTGTGATTCGGTCCGACGATCATGCGAACCATGTGCGACGTAACCAGTCCCACAAAGCTGATCGTCCCTCCAATTGAGACGCAGACTCCGATCAATATGGACACCATGATCAGCACCGTCAGCTTCGTCCGGCGTACATCCACGCCGACGTGCCGCGCATTGTCCTCCCCCACCGCGAACGCGTTGAGCTCCCGCGCGTGAAAGAAAAGCACGCCGCCGCACAACAAAAACGCCGCCAGAAGGATCGCCGCGTTCTTGTAACTGGAATTCTGCAGACTGCCCATCGTCCAGAACGTGATGCTCTGAATCTTGTCTGCCGCGAACGTGATCACGATACTCATGAGGCTCGACATAAACATGGAATAGATCACGCCGATCAGTATGATCGTGTTCGTCGACAGCGAATAGTCCAGCTTGTAGGCCAGACCCAGGATCACCAGCAGCGACAGGAACGCGAACAGGATCGCCATGACCATCGTCCCGGAAAAGGGCAGCCAGGGGATCGCAACCCCGAGCGCGATCGCGAGCACCGCGCCGAGCGACGCGCCGGAGGACACCCCGAGCGTGGATCCGTCCGCCAGCGGATTCTTCAAAAGTCCCTGCATCGCCGCGCCCGCCAGAGAAAGCGCACTTCCCGAAAGCGCCACGCAAAATACGCGCGGCAGCCGCACCGAGAGAATGATCGAGTTCGACAACCCGGAGGTTTGCTCCTGTCCGGTCAGCGCGCTCCAGATCACCCGCACTGTCTCGGGTAAAGGAATACTGACGCTGCCGACGCAGACACAGAGACACATCACAGCCAGCGTGACAAGGCTGAACATCACATATTCAATTGGCCGAAAATGCTCTGGGCGCTTTCTCATCCACGCTTCTCCTAATTCCTGTCATCCAATGTAACTCACATATTCATGCGTTTCCCAGCGTTCGGTCCCTATTGCTCTGTCCCTCTATATTCTGTCCTACTCGATTTCCACAGATTCCGCCGGAGTCACTTCCGTCGCGACTTCCGACTCTTCCTCAGTCCCACCATAAATAAAGTCATACAGCAGCTTCGCGCCGTCCGCCAGCCGCGGAGCCGGGCGAGACAGTTCATCGTCCTGCAGGTTCAGGATTTTCTGATTTTTTACCGCGCTCACATTTTCCCAGCCTTTGCGGGAAAGGATCTCCTCCGTCGGCGTCGGGCCTTCCCCGTAGTACATCGTAATCGTCACAATGAAATCCGGGTTGCGCTCCAGCACCTGCTCCTCTGAGATCTCTCCCCAGCCGTCGACATCCGAGAAGCAGTTTTTCACACCCAGCATCGTAGCGATCTCATCCATGAATGTATTCGCGCCCGACGTCCAGAGGCCATACTCCAGCGGCGACACCTCAAAATAAACTGTCTGCGTCCCGTCTCCTGTCGCCTTTTCGGAGAGCTGTGCAAACGTGTCCTTCATCCCGTCGATGACCTCCGCCGCCTTCTCGTCCTGTCCCATCAGCGCACCGATCATCTTGATCGCCGTATATACGCCCTCGATATCCTTCGCCTCACTGACAACCACCCTGATGCCTGCGTCTT
Source organism: uncultured Lachnospiraceae bacterium (assembly GCA_947627365.1). Lineage (GTDB taxonomy): Bacteria > Bacillota > Clostridia > Lachnospirales > Lachnospiraceae > Choladousia. The sequence goes on from CANQVT010000016.1 coordinate 10,034, forward strand.
CAAGCATCTGCACCTGCTCCTCCGTCTGCGCCATATCGCTCATGAGCAGCACATCCGGATCCAGCGCGATCACTTCCTCAATGTTCATATCCTCGCCGGAGTTCACCTCCGGCACCTCCAGAACCTCCTCCGGATAATCGCAGTAGGTGCCGCGGCCGACCAGCTTGTCCCCCGCGCCGATTGCATAGAGGATCTCGCAGTCCGAAGCTGTGAGCGCCACGATGCGCTCCGCCGGCTGCTCCAGTGTGATCTCGCGGCCTTTCATATCCGTAATACTCACGCCGCCCGCATTCTCCTCGTCAGCGCTCGCCGTCAGCCCGGTAATCCCTGCGGCAAGACACGCCGCCAGCCCCAGTGAATACAGGATTGTCCTCTTTTTTTCTCTCAACATATTTCTTTCCTCTCTTTCCTCATGTTTCTCATTCTCTATGGTAAAGATCTGACAGGTCTCACTCGTCCCCTCTTGGATAGCCTGCCGGATCGATCCCGTCGGCGTCCTTCTCTTTCACCCTGGTTCCGGTCATCTCCGCCTCGAGTCTTTCTCTTTTGTGCAGCTCCTCCACAAGCTCTTCGAGCGACAGACTATCGATCATGGATTCCTTTTCCCGCAGGATTCTCTCCGTCCTCTCTCTCTTTCTCCGGCTTCTGGAGCCTCTGATCGCCCGCCGCAGCAGAACCAGAATCAGCAGGAACAAAAACAGCATAAACAGACACCCGAGAGCAAACACCTGCTCAAAATGCGCTTTCGCATATTCAGAAGCAGCGACGCGTCCCTCATTCCAGTATTTCTCCACCTGCTCCAGCACCGCGTCAATGCTGTTCTCAGACTTTCGGGTTCCCTCTGTTTCTTCTCCGACGTATTCAGCACCGCTCTCCGCAATATTTTCTTCCGTGCCCGTTGCCGTTTGCGGTGTGCCGTCCGTCTCACTGGACACAGCTTCCGTCTGCGATGATGAGCCTTCTCCCGGCTCCTGCCCGGTTTCGCCCGGCTCCTGCGAGGACGAGATCGGCTCCAGCCCGGTCACCCCAAGCGTCTGTATCTCTGATTCTCCGTCGTTCTTCTTGTCGTCAGACGCATCTCCAAATCCATAGTATAGAAGATCAATCGTCTCTGCATAAGCCGCGTCGGCTTCAGGCACTTCCAGCACCACGGAGACGAGATTCTTTTTTCCATCGCTTCCAAAGGTCACAATCGAGTTCAGCCCCTGCGAGGTATAGCTGCTCTTCCCTCCGAGACACCATTCCTGATAATAGCCCGAGTCCTCCTGAAGCATCTGGTGATAATTCGTAAGCTGCCTTGGGCCGTCCGTCAGATTGGTAGCCGGAATCGTGTACTCCGTCAGCCTGCATATTTCACGGAAGGTCTCATTCTCGTAGGCCGCCCTGGAAATCAGGGCAAAATCGTAAGCAGAGGTATAAAGCTCCTCACTGTAAAGACCATGCGGATTTGAAAAGTGAGTGTTCTTGCAGCCAAGCTCCGCCGCCCGGTCGTTCATCATTGCGGCAAAGGCTTCCGGGCTTCCTGCCATATATTCCGCGACGCCGTTGGCGACGTCGTTGGCCGAGCTCAGCATGATCGCGCAGGCCGCATCGTAGAGAGTGATCTCCTCGCCCGGCTGAAGCTCAAGCTTCATACTGTCCTCCTCCAGATCATAGATGATCTCCGAGAAGGAAACCGTCCTTGTCAAATCACAGTTTTCAGCCATAAGCAGCACCGTCATGATCTTCGTCAGACCACCCGGATACAGCTTTTCATTCTCTGCCTTACTGCAGATGACATCCCCTGTCCCCAGATCCATCACCACCGCAGATTTTGCGGAAAGCTCCGGCATCGCTTCAGCATCCTCCGTTTCCCCATGCACCACAAAGGAAGGAAGCAGCGTCAGGCACAAGAGCAGAAAAGACATGCCTCTGTATTTCCATTTTTTCATTTTCATATCTTCCTCCCGCGTTGTTCCGGCCATAACCTGCCGGAGTGACATCGTCAGAGATAATTCACACCAAGACTTATTCCGGTCTGATTTGCCAGTGTCAGAAATTCATGCATCTGCCTCTGCGTCAGCACCGCGGCCGGACGAAATTCGCCGGACGTCTGCGTCACGATTCCCCGCGCGGCAGCCCATTGCACCGCGATATAATACCATGCATTGGTACTGACGTCATCAAAAGCGGCCGTGGCAGAAGCAGCCTCCTCCGGATTTCCAAAAGCCTGATAGAGCATGTTCAGGAAACCGGCTTTCGTAATGGCATCATTCGGAGAAAAGGTCATGGCGCTGCTTCCGGATATGATACCCTTCGAGACAGCCCAGCGCACAGCGTTGTAATAGTAATCATACTCCGACACATCCGTGAACATGAACTCTCCCTCGGATTCCGGAAAGCCTGCCGCCGCCCAGAGCTGATAAACCGCGTCCGCCCTGGTCGTCACGATATCCGACGCGTCCGAATCCCCGGCCGGAGCATACAGCCGACAAGGATACCATGTCGCCAGATTGGTAAAGTAGCCGCTGTTTCGATTGTATCCCGCCTGATCCTGGAAATGCCACCACTCCGATCCCAGGCCGGTCAGCCCCGCCTCGATCATGTACGCGCAGAGCCGTTTTGCCTCTTCTGTCATCGTGCCGGCAAAGTTGTTTTCGTAATAGCTGTACGGCTTTCCGTACAGATCCGCCGCCATTCTTCCTCCGGAGGAATAGTTCAGCAGCACAGCGTCTCCGGAAAGCACATGCATCTTCGTAGGCATATCCGCCTCTTCCCCGCCTCTCACCATGGTGACGTCGATCGCACAGCCGATGTTATGCGCTGAAAGGGCAGACGCCACATAAAAGCTCGTGTCATAGCCGCCCAGCACCAGCGCGCCTCCGCTCTGCTCGTAGAGACTGTTAAACGAGGAACTCATCAAGTGCGTGGCCGTATTCGTCCGGTAGGCGTCGTAGATCTTGAAATTATAGCCGTCCGCCGCCGCCATGCTCCTGGCCGCTGAAATCCGCTCCGCGGCGGTAAACAGGATCGGAACGATAAACTCATATTTCCCCAGTTTCTCATTCCACACCTTTCCTGCCTTGTCCGCGGCGGAAGTTTTATCATAAAAATCGAGGACGTCGCCGTTATAGTACAGCTGATCGCCGAAAATACTAAGCTTCAGGTTTGTCGTTCCTCTCTCGGTCGTCGCCGTAAAGACCGACCCCGTGGCATTTGTCAGGTTGTAGATAATGTCCGGCTCCACGTCAGGCAGATTGACCAGGACATTGCCGGTATCCACATATCCGGTCATTCCATTGTATTCGACCTGCAAAAGATTTTCGTTGTACCTGCCCAGAATCCGGAACGGCTCTTTCGCCTCAATCGTCCCGATAGCGCTCATGTCCTCCTGATACACGGTGAGGGAAGTGGTTCCCCAGCCGGTAGCGCCGGAGATGCCTGCAGAAAAGTCGTCCGCGGACGCCCGCAGGCAAAAGCCTGTCCCTGCAAGGCACTGCACGACAAAGGCCAGAAGCAAAGCATAAAACATGCCGTATCCGCGCTTTTTCACACGCATTCTTTTCCCTCCAGTCTAAATGATATCTGAAATCAAAAAGCCACAACTTTTTGTACGGAATGTGCTACCGGATAAGAACCGTATCCATAGATTCCGGCGCACCACCCTGCCCACTGAGCCTCCGGGTCGTAATGGTATCCGTTGATCATCACCCAGGAATGCCTGGTCATGCCGTCTGCCGCCCCGTCCCTGGAGCCGGAAACCCTGCCGCAGACCACCTCGGGATCATAGCCGATCTCTTCTGCCAGAGCGGCAAAAGCGCAGGCAAAACCATAGCAGTTTCCGCTGCCGCTGCTCAGAACGTTGAGCGCCATGGCTCTCTGCCAGCCCTCCGCATTCAGATCCGGATATTTGCCCGCATAGGAGATATGCCCTCTTGTCACGTAGCTCCAGCAGGCGGACAGCTTCTCCCTCTGGGTCATCGTGTCGTCCGTGATGGAATTCACGATCTGAAGCGTCAGCTTTTTCAGGCTCACGTTTGTGCTGTCAAGCGCGACTCCGTTTCTTCCGAAACGGATTCCTTCATATGTCTCAGAGCTTTTCAGCCTGCCCTCCGCGTCAGAGTAATACAGCTTGTCTCCGAGGACCTTCCAGCCCTCCGAAACCGTGCCTCCTGCCATCACATAGCACGGTTCTCCATTGATTTTCACGATGGTGTCCTCTGCTGGAGTGAATCTCAGATACCGATAATACTCTCCGTCTTCCTCCACGACCACCATCTCCGGCACCGGCTCCGTCTCAGTTTCGGTCTCCTGCTCTCCCTGCGACGTTTCTGTGGAAGAAAGATTCTCCTCCACAATCACGGCGACCTTGGAGATATAACCCTCGCGTCCGTCTTTGAGGGAAATCTTAAACCATTTTCCGGTCTCGGCAAGCACCTTGATTTCCGCACCTTTGTCCGCCACTGTGATCTTATCGCAGTCCAGACCTGCGCCGGAACGCACATACGCTGTGCTGATAACTGTCATCGTCTGCGGCACGTCGAATACGATCTCGTCTCCCTCTTCCGTAAGCCTGCCCGCCTTTCCGGTCTTGGCGGAAGTATATTTGATCGCCAGAAAGCTTCCGTACACAACCAGATGCGGCGATTTGATATCGTCCTTGTCCACCTCGGAGAAAGTATGCTCCTCTCCATCCCCGTCTATCAGAGTCAGCACGTCGCCCGCCAGATGCGCTTCCGTAAATGTCAGCCCTGTGCGGTTGTCCAGCGTCAGGACGTCCTCGCCCTCCTCATCAACCTTTACTTCCGTTGATGTCTCGCTCTCTGTCTCGGCTTCTGTCTCATCTTCCGTTTCATCTTCCGTCTCATCCTCCGCCACGGCTTCTGCGGTATCTTCTGCCTCTGTCTCAGCTGCCGTTAGCGTCTCCGATTCCGATTCCGTTTCTTCCCCATCAGCCTCGGTCGCTGCTTCCGTCTCCGTCTCGGCTGCTGTCAACGTCTCCGTTTCCGTTTCTTCTTCATCGGCCTGCGTCCCAGCTTCCGTCTCTGTCTCGGCTGCCGTCAACGTCTCTGACTCATCCTCCGTGTCAGCTCCGGCTCCAGACTCTCCGCCGGCTTCGGCCGTCGTCTCCAGCGATACCTCGTAGACGTCCTCGACCTTATAGATTTCCTCGTAGAGATCCGAGTCGGTATCCAGCATATAGTATTTCAGAGCCGAATCTGCCTCGTACTTGTCCAGATTTGTGTCAAAAACATACCATTTCCCGTCAATCTCTATCTCCGTCCAGGCATGCGGCTGCCAGGACGTCGCAGAAAAGCCGTCCGTCGTCCCGATGCATATTCTCACCTCATAATCTGTGGCTTCCTTCGCCAGAAAAGCGTACAATGCCGCATAGTGATAACAGCTTCCCGCCATATCGGAGAGCATCTCGGCGGCATAATCCTCCTGCCATCCGTCATAAGGCTCAAAACCGACCTTCCGCTCATAGCTGTATTCATCCTCTACATACTGAAACAACGCCTTCAGCTCTACCTCCCGGCTGCTGGCTACCGCCGTCTCGTGTTCAACCAGCGCCGCCAGCATACTCCGGAAGTCCGACTTTTGTGTCGTCAGCGCTTCCGCTCCCATGAAATATATATTGTCCTCTGTCTTATAGACATAGACTTGAAAATTGTCATAATACCACGTGCCGTCCTCGCCGGTCTCTTCACCGCTCTCGCCAAACCAGCAGCCCTGTCCGAAATACTCCGTGTCGTTTGGCTCCCCGATCAGCTTCAGAAGAGGATCGATATCCGTGTCCGCCTGAGCAGCCTTGCGCAGCTCGTTCGTCTTCTCCTCATCGAGCTCGCCGTTCTCCGAATAGAAACAAAATTCTCCATCAACCACCTGGATTCCTGTCGAGACCTCCGCCGCCGTATCCGCAGCGCCTTCCTCCATATCCAGTGCCAGCGTCTGAAGCCGCGCCCCCGATCCCAGGGTCAATGCAAATGCCAGAGTCAAAGCCAGAATCTTCTTTCTACGTTTCACCTTAACGTCCCCCGCATACCTTCTCAAATAGTCTGAAACTCAATTCACAACCATAATTTTACCATCGTCGGGAAACGTGTCAATACTTTTTTCACTTTTTGTCTGAGCATTTTTATTCTTTTGGCAAAACAAAAACAGATGCAAAAACAGACAATCCCGCAAGCGGCAGGCAGGCTTCCGATCATGTCTGTTTTCTCTCTTTGTTCAAACTCAGTGTCCCAGCATGCTCTCCACGAAGATTCCGTAGCCTTTCTTCGCGTCCTGCACGAACACATGCGTCACGGCGCCCACAATTCGGCCATTTTGCAATATCGGCGAGCCCGACATTCCCTGCACGATCCCGCCGGTCAGTTCCAGCAACTCTGGATCTGTCACTTCGATCACCATGCCCTTGTTGACGTCGCTTCCGTTCAGGCGGATCTCCCGGATATCAACCTCATATTCTTTGCATGTGCCGTCCACCGAGCAGAGGATCGTCGCCGGGCCTTGTACAACTTCCTGCTTATATGCGGTCTCACAGAGCTTCATCGTCTCCGACATTGCCGGAAAGCCAACCGTCTCTCCGTAAATCCCATCCTTTCGATTCTCTTCGATCTCACCGATTCTGTAGCCCTCGCTGTAGTGAATCACACCGGCCAGCTCGCCCGGCACGCCCTGCGAACCCTTGATGATTGAGATCACATCGGCATTGTACAGGATGCCCCCGCTGATGTCCAGAAGCTTGCCGGTGTCAATATCACTGATCCCATGCCCCAGCGCACCGAACTTTCCGTTTCTGTCGACATAAGTCAGCGTGCCGATCCCCTGCGTATCACTGCGGACCCAGATGCCCGCCTTGTATGTGCCGCTCTCATCCTGCACCGGATGAACCTTGAGACTAATCTGCTCGCCCGCACGGTCCACCGCCAGCACCACGTCCTCGCCGCCGCAGGCGCTGATGCACTCCACGAGCCTCTCCTTTGTGTCCGTCTCAACGCCGTTGACAGCTTTAATATAATCCCCAGACTTCACGATATTTTCTGCCGGACAGCACACATTCCCGTCCGCGCTCTGGATCTCGCCGGTCTCAACGACCATGACTCCGTCCGTCTTCAAATAGATTCCGATCGGCGTGCCGCCCACATAAACCTGCTTTCTCGGGACGACGCTTACCGTCACCATCTTCAGGGGGATTTTTCCGAACAGGCGGTACATGATCTTATAAGTCTCCGGAACGGCGTTTTCATTCAGGGACTCTCCCACTTCCACCAGAGTCGTTCCTCCCTGTTTTTCGTCCAAAGCTGCAGGCTCACGCGCGCTAATCTCTTTCGTGATCAGACGGTCAAACGCATTGTGAAACAGTTCCGGAAGCTCGCCCGCGTCCGCCACCTGCATCTGCGACGGAATCTGCGCGCGCACCGCCGCCAGACTGCACACACCTAGGCCGATGATCCCAAATCCCAGCAAGACACACACAAATCCCCTGTACTTCTGCCTGACATTCATCTTTTGCACCCCACTTCTGTATATAATCAATCGAACATTGTTTTCATGAAAAAATGCAGAGCACTGTGTCACCAGCCTCTGCATTCAGTATGTGGAGTTCTCATCGTTTGACTCTAGTATTTTTTTGCGTTTTTTGCCAGTTCTTTCATTTCACGCGCACTGTCGAGCACCGTCTGCGTAATCTTCGCGCCGCCTAGGATGCGTGCGAGCTCCTCGACACTCTCCTCCTCGCTCAGCAGACCAATGTTTGTCACGGTCTTGCTGTCGGCAGGCTTCTTTTCAATAATGAAATGGTGATCTGCCATCGACGCGATCTGTGCGAGATGCGTGATGCACAGAACCTGATGCTTTCTGGCGATCACTGCCATTTTTTCGGAAACCTTCTGCGCCGTGCGCCCGCTGATCCCGCTGTCGATCTCGTCAAAGATCAGCGTCCCGATCTCATCCCGATCCGCCATGACCGCCTTGAGCGCGAGCATGATCCTCGAAAGCTCGCCTCCGGACGCTACATCCGCAAGCGGCTTAAGCGGAAGCCCCGGGTTCATTGAGATCAGGAAACGCACCTCATCCCTGCCATTTTCACCCGGTTCCTCCAGCTCCCGGAACGAAATCTCAAAACGCACATCGAGAAAATTCAGATCGACCAGCGCGTCCTGAATCTCCTTCGAAAGCTGCAGCGCGCACTTTTTCCGGATCGAAGAGATCTCGTCCGCGGTCTTCCAGAGCGCGTTTTTGCTCTGCTCATAGGTTTTCCGAAGATCCGCAAGATATGCGTCATAATTTGTCAGAATCTCAATCCGCTCCGCCTTCGCACGTCCCGCTTCCAGGATCTGCTCAATCGAATTTCCATATTTTGTCTTTAGACGGTTGATCAGGTCCAGCCGCTCCTCCGTCTCCCGCAGCTTCTGCGCGTCAAAGACGAAATCGTCCATGTACCCGGACAAACCGCGGTTGAAATCGTTGAGCATCGACTCGATATCCGCGAGCGTCTGCTCCAGATCGCCGAGCGACTCATCATAGAGAACGGCCGGGCCAAACGCGCGCATTGCCCGGCTGACTTCGTCCCCGGCGCCGGAATAGTCTCCCGCACCGGTCAGGGCGGCAGTCTCCGAGAGCGCCTCCATGATCTTCTGGCCGTTCGACATGCGGCGGTATTCGCTCTCCAGCTCCTCGTCCTCTCCCGGCACGAGTGCGGCAGACTCGATCTCATTTCGCTCAAACTTCAGAAAATCCAGTTCCTTCGTCCGCTCTGCCTCTCCCGCGTCTGCCTCCGAAAGCTGCTTCTTCGCCTCCCGGAACGTGCGGTACTGCTCACGGCAGAGAGCCAGCTTCTCTTCCGCCTGCTCCCCGGCAAATCCGTCCAGGATCTTCAGATGGTTTTTTTCATACAGCAGCGACTGGTGCTCATGCTGACCATGTATATCGATCAGCTCCGCGGCAAGCTCCCGCACAAACGATACCGGCACGGTCTCTCCGTTGACCTTGCTGACGCTCCGCCCGGCCTTGTACCGTCTCGCGATGATCACTTCCCCGTCCTCGAATGGGATGTCCTGCTCCTCCAGCATCCGGCGGACGGCCTCATTATCCGATGAGAACACGAGCTCGACAAGCGCGTAGTCCGCGTCCTCCGGGACATAATCTCGGAAATTGCCTGTCCCCAGCGCGATATTGACCGACCCGATCACGATGGATTTCCCGGCTCCAGTCTCGCCGGTCATAATGTTCAGCCCCTCGCCGAACTCAACCTCTGCCTCCCTGATCAGCGCCATATTTTTCACATGCAAACTTACCAACATAGCTTTGCCCTGTCTCTCCCCATTTAAACACGAACAACCTTCTGTATCTTGTCCATCACCCGCAGCGTGTCCTCCGGGCTTCGGATCGCGCACATGATCGTATCATCCCCCGCGATGCAGCCCGCGACCTCCGGCCAGTGCATCGCGTCGATCGCGGCCGCGACCGCCATCGCCATGCCGGAGACGGTCTTCACGACCAGGATATTCTGCGCCATGTCCATCGAGGCAAAGCCCTCCTTCAGGACCCGCAGATATTTGTCGTTGATCTCAGACGTGTGGTTTTGCATCAGCGTGTATTTCTGCTTTCCGTCCGCGGTCGTCAGTTTTGTCAGCTTGAGCTCACGGATATCGCGGGAGATCGTCGCCTGCGTGACGCGGCAGCCTTCCTTTTCCAGATACGACGCAAGCTCCTCCTGCGTCTCAATCTCATATTTCGTGATCAGCTCAACGATCTTTTCTTGTCTCGCATTCTTCATAATCCTTCTTCGATCTCCTTTCCTCACCGTCCCGAATTGTCCTCATACAGTATGGCATATTTCGGCGTGGCCCATATACGAACCACTGCCTCCCATGGCTTTCATCTCATCTCCTGTACTCCCCGGATCCGCGCGCTTACGGATTCGCCATCTTCAGGCGGAGGATCTCCAGAAAGCTTGTATTTTTCGTCTTTATCATCTGTACCTTTCGGTCGGACTTTGAGATGACGATCCGGTCGCCCGAATTCAACCTCACGGACGTATCGCCGTCAAAGGTCGCCTCCGCTCCGTCCATGTCCGTGTCGTGCCTCGCGCTGATCTCGATCGTAACCTCCACATCGTCCGGCAAAACGATCGAGCGTGAATTCAATGTGTGCGGGGCGACTGCTGACAGCAGGATCAAAGACGCCTGCGGAGCGACGATCGGCCCTCCCGCGGACAGATTATAACCCGTGGAGCCGGTCGGCGTCGCCACAATGATTCCGTCCGCCGAATAGGCGGTCAAAAACACATCGTCCACATAAATATTAAAGTCGAGGACACGCAGCTTGCCGTTTCGCCGGATCACGATATCGTTCAGCGCGATGTCCTTCAGAAGCCGCCTTCCCTGATGAAGCGCCGTGCCCTGGAGCATCATGCGCGACTCGATCGAAAAATCACCGGATATCAGCCTGTCCAGCGCCGGATAAACATTTGTGTGCTCGATCTCCGCGAGATAGCCGAGCGTCCCCATATTGACGCCCAGAAGCGGAAGCGAACGCTCCACAAGATCTCTGGCCGCCTGCAAAAGCGTCCCGTCCCCGCCGAGCACCAGCACACAGTCGATGTCCTTCGGTATCTTCTGCGCGTCCGTGTATCTGTACTGTCCGGTCGGATGGTCCTTCCCGCACTGCTGGATGCAGCACTTCCTGCCTTTGCTCTCCAGATAATCCCGGATCATACCCGCCGTCTGGAATTCCGGATCTTTTTGGTAATTTGTAATCACATAAAATGTATTCATAGGTCATGCTCCGTTCTGTCCGCGCAGGCAGACCGGCTCCGATGCACGGTTCCGCCTCCCGGGACAACATCCGTCAGATCTCAGTCAAGCTCGGCGTGAGCAGCCGCCACGACCGCGCGCACCGTCGTCTCCTGCTCTGTACCTCCGGACATAGTCCCCTCCGGCACTGCGCTTTCCGGTTCTGTATCCTTCGGCTTTACTTTTTTCGTCTCCGCAGCCTCCGCTTCTGTCTCTTCACATCCTGCATGCTTCCGCAGATACAGCAGATACTCGATGTTGCCCTCGGGCCCTTTGATCGGGGAATACGTAAGTCCGGCTTTCTCCAGGCCGAGCGGCGCGGCGTATTCGATCACCTTGCGGATCACTTCCTCATGCACAGCCGGATCCCGCACAACGCCCTTCTTGCCGACCTTCTCCCGCCCTGCCTCAAACTGCGGCTTGATCAGGCAGACGATCTCTCCTTTGTCTGTCATCAGCTCCCGCACGGGGCCCAGCACCTTCGTCAGCGAGATGAACGACACGTCGATCGACACAAAAGACGGCGGCTCCCCGATATTCTCCGGCACAACGTAGCGGATATTGGTCTTTTCCATACAGACGACACGCTCGTCGTTGCGCAGCTTCCAGTCCAGCTGCCCATGTCCGACGTCCACCGAGTATACCTTGACAGCGCCGTTTTGCAGCATACAGTCGGTAAAGCCGCCGGTCGACGCCCCCACGTCCATGCAAACTCTCCCATCAAGCGCGATGCCAAAGCTTTTCATCGCTTTCTCCAGCTTCAGTCCGCCCCGGCTCACATAGCGCAGCTGGCTGCCCTTCACGGTGATCTCCGCCTTCTCGTCGACCATCGTCCCTGCCTTATCCTCTCGCTGACCGTTCACAAGCACGCTGCCCGCCATGATCACGGCCTTCGCCTTCCCGCGGGAGACAGCCAGGCCTCGCTGCACAAGCAGCACATCCAATCGTTCCTTCATACACAAATCTCCGTCTTCGTGCTTCATTCATAATGGCTATCCGGACGCCCTGCAGGGGCTTGGCAATTCCCTTTTTGACTGTTCTGAATAGAACTACTGGCGGTACCGCGCGATGATTCGTTTGAAGATCGACTCCGCGTCGATACAGGTCTCCTCGCGCAGTACGTTCACGTTCCCGTGCTCGATATAGTCGTCCGGAAGCGCCACCTGCAGCACCTGCACGCCGGCTCCCGTTTCATTGTAATACTCCAGCACCTTCTCGCCAAAGCCTCCGCTCTTTACATTCTCCTCCATCGTCACGACCAGCCGATGATCCTTCGCGAGATAGGCAAGCGCCTCCTCGTCGAGCGGCTTGACGAAACGCGCGTTCACAACCGTACACTGATAGCCGACCTCCTTGAGCATCTCGCGCACGGCAAGCGCCGTCTGCACCATGCTCCCGACCGCGATCAGCGCAAGGCCGTCCTCATCGTACAGTATCTCACTCTTTCCCAGAACGATCGGCGCGCGGTACTCCTTCAGGCCGTCGTACGCTTCTCCGCGCGGATAGCGCAACGCGATCGGCCCGTCATACTGAATCGCGTACTTCAGCATATCGGCGAGCTCCCACTTGTTCTTGGGAGCCATCACACACATATTCGGCATCATCGAGAGGTAGGACAGGTCGAAAATTCCCTGATGGGTCTCCCCGTCGCTCCCGACCAGACCGGCCCGGTCGATCGCGAACACGACGTGCAGGTTCTGGATGCAAACGTCGTGAATGATCTGATCGAACGCCCTCTGCAGAAAAGAGGAATATACCGCGACCACAGGCTTCAGCCCGCCTGCGGCCAGCCCGGCCGCAAAGGTCACTGCATGCGCCTCGGCGATCCCCACATCGAAAAATCGGTCATGATACATGTTGCGAAAGCGCTTGAGTCCCGTGCCGTCCGGCATCGCCGCCGTGACCGCCACAAGCTTCGGCTCGCGCGCGCCCATCTTGCACATGACCGTCGAGAAAACGTCCGTGTAAGCAGCCTTCTTCTTGCGCACGCTGGGAAGCCCTGTCTCGATCTCAAAGGGCTCCGCCCCGTGGAATCTCGACGGCATGCGCTCCGCCGGTCCGAAGCCCTTACCCTTGCGCGTCAGCACGTGCACGAGCACCGGGCCGTTTACCTTCTTCGCGTCACGGAAAACACGCGTCATTTTTGAAATATTGTGTCCGTCGACCGGCCCGAGATATGTAATCCCCATCTCCTCGAAGAACATGCCAGGCACCAAAAATTGCTTGATGCCCTGCTTTGTGTTGCGGATCCCGCGGATCAGCTTGTCCCCGTAGACGGGGATCTTGTTCAATGTATTCTCAACGCCCATCTTCAGCCCGGTATAGGACTCCGCCGTCCGGATATTTCCCAGATATGCGGAGATCCCGCCGACATTCTCCGAGATGGACATCTCGTTGTCATTCAGTACAATAATAAAGTTCGTCTTCAGCTCCGAGGCATTGTTCAGCGCCTCATAGGCCATCCCGCCGGTCAGCGCTCCGTCCCCGATCACGGAGACCACATAATAGTCCTCGCCCAGCACGTCACGCGAGCAGACGTAGCCCAGCCCCGCCGAGATCGACGTCGAGCTGTGCCCCGTATCAAACGCGTCGCAGTCGCTCTCCTTGCGCTTCGGAAAACCGCTCATCCCGCCGAATTTGCGCAACTCGTCAAAGCCTGCTTTGCGCCCGGTCAGAATCTTGTGTGTGTATGACTGATGCCCGACGTCCCAGATGATTTTGTCCTGCGGAAGCGTAAAGGACAGATGCAGAGCCATCGTCAGCTCCACCACGCCCAGATTGGATGCGAGATGTCCTCCGGTCCGGCTGATCTTCTGAATCAGAAAATCCCGGATCTCCTGTGCCAGCTCCGGCAAATTCTCTTTCTCTATCTTCTTGATATCGTTTACTTCATTGATCCTCTCTAACAAAATAAACGCCACCTTTCCTACGCATTGCCTGCTGCAAGCCTCGGCTTTCTCCTGATTTCGGCCTTCTCTCTTACCCTATGCGCTGCGGTGAATCAGGTGGAGAATCAACTCCCGTAAAAATTCATTCTCATATGGCAGCTCGTCCAGAAGGCGGATCGCTTCCTTCGAGTAGCGCGCCACGTCCTCCCGCGCCTTGTCAAGCCCATTCACCGTCACGTACGTCGTCTTCTCATTCTTCTCATCACTGTTTACAGACTTGCCAAGCGTCTCCTGATCCCCGGTCACGTCGAGGATATCGTCCTGAATCTGGAACGCAAAGCCTACGTTCGCGGCCACCTGCCGCACTGTCTCGAGCTCCTCCTCCGAAGCGCCGGCCAGCACCGCGCCGATCATCATGGACGCCTCGATCAGGGCTCCCGTCTTCAGCCGGTAGATAAACTGAAGCTGCTCCGCGTTGAGCGGCTTCCCCGCATATTCCACATCCACCGACTGGCCGCCGATCATTCCCTCGATCCCGGTCTTACCCGCAAGGATCTGAAACGCCCGGCCGATGCGCGGATTGTCCGGCTCCATGTCAAACGCTTTCGCCGCGGTCTCATAGGCCAGGTTCAGAAGCGCGTCGCCCGCAAGGATCGCCATCGCCTCCCCGTACACGATATGTGTCGTCTTCTGGCCTCTCCGGTATTCATCGTTGTCCATCGCCGGCAGATCATCGTGGATCAGCGAATGCGTGTGCACCATCTCCATCGCCGCCATAAAGGGCTTGATCGCCGCGGATTTCCCGCCGAACATCACATAGGTCTGCTGCATCAGAAGCGGCCGCAGCTTCTTGCCGCCGACCAGCATACTGTAGTTGACCGCCTCGAGAAGTGTCCTCTGGAACCCATCCTCCTCCGGCAGATACCCTGCGATCACACTCTTGATCTCCGTCACGCGTTTCTTCATCTGCTCGTCAAAATTCACTCAGCTCACCCTCTCCGTTTACCACCAGGATCTGTTTTTCCACTCTGTCGATTTTTTCGTTGCACTTTGCCAGAAGCCTTGTCCCCTGCTGATACAGCTCCAGGGCCTTCTCAAGCGGAAGGCTGCTGTCCTCCAGCTTCTTCAGCATCTCGTCGAGGAGGGCAAACGACTCCTCAATCGTGGTCTCATGCGCGGCGGCTTCCTGCGCCGCCTCGTATTGAGCATACAGACGGTCGTACTCCGCTACGAACTCCGGGCTTGCGCCCTGCTCTTCCAACCATTTTCTGAAACTGTCCATCGCAGTCACTCCTCTCGTATCTTCGTATTGAATTCACATATTGGCTACCCGGACGCCCTGCACGGGCTTGCAATGTCAGAGCAGACCCGCTCGCGCTTAATCGGGCACGCAGCGGTGCATAAGCTCGCTTGCGCTCACCAAGCACCGGCGGCCCTCAATGATCTGCTCTGACACAGCAAGTCCCTTTTGCAGGGCTGTGCGTTGGCATGCGGCAGAGCATTTATACTCTTGCATTTTTGCAGAATAAATTAGCGAATTATGCTTTTATCACAAGCAGCCGCAGGAAAGCCGGATGTTGCGTGCCCGCACGCAAACGATAGGCAGTTCGACGCAGGATTCGCGAGCATAGCGACAGCTGTCGGAGCATGTCTGAGCGAAGCGAGTTTGCGGAGACAGCTGTCTATAAGCGGCGCCCTAAAGGACTAGCTTCGCGTCGGAGCCGAATCAAGGAGAACAACGTGTTTGCGGTGGGCACGCATATCGGCTCCTTCGGCGTCCGGGTAGCCAATATATGCACTAAACACGAATATCTTCTACACACAAAACTTCCGCAGCTATCTTTCCGTCCGCAACATAAGCCTCCAGCCGATCACCCGCCTGCACCTGGCTGACCGAGGAGATGCGTTTCCCTTCCTCGTCCGTCACACAGGCATAGCCCTGCGCCAGCTTCTCAAGCGGCGACAGTCCGCGCAGCCGCTCGATGCCAAGAGCCATCCGGCGCTTCCTGTCCTTCAGGCCTTCCTGTATCCCCCGGCGCAGCCGCTCGT
Organism: uncultured Lachnospiraceae bacterium; assembly: GCA_947627365.1. GTDB lineage: Bacteria > Bacillota > Clostridia > Lachnospirales > Lachnospiraceae > Choladousia. Next base: position 25,752 of record CANQVT010000016.1, read on the forward strand.
CCAAGTCCGCAGCTCTCTGTCTCTGGTCATGCACCCTCTGCTGCGGGCTCATGTAGCGCAGACGCATCTGCAGATTCTCCATGCGTCCCCGCTGCTCCCCGATCCTCTGGCGCATCAAGCGTCCAAAGCCTGCCTGCACATCCAACAGCTGCTGGCAAAGCGCCCCCGCATCCGCGACCGCAAGCTCGGCCGCGGCCGAGGGAGTCGGTGCGCGCAGATCCGCCACAAAATCCGCGATCGTCGTGTCTGTCTCATGGCCGACCGCCGAGATCACCGGCGTCCTGCACGCAAAGATCGCCCGGGCGACGATCTCCTCATTGAACGCCCACAAATCCTCGATCGAGCCTCCGCCGCGCCCGACAATGATGACGTCCACATTCTGTTCGTCCAGCACGCGAAGACCCTCCGCCACGCTCTCGGCCGCTCCTTCGCCCTGCACCTGCGCCGGATAGAGGACGATCTGAATTCCGGGACTGCGCCTTTGGGAGACCGTGATGATGTCTCGGACCGCAGCCCCTGTAGGCGCTGTCACGACGCCGAGCCTGCGCACGTATTTCGGGATCGGCTTCTTGTATTCCGGGTCAAACATGCCCATCTCCTCAAGCTCCCGCTTCAGCGCCAGAAAACGCTCATAGAGCGCCCCGGCCCCATCCTGCCGGATCCGGCTCGCGTACAGCTGGTATTTGCCGTCCCGCTCATAAACGTTCACGCTCCCGTCCACGATCACCTGCTGCCCGTTAGATAGTTGAAAAGCCAGTCCCCTTCTGGCACTGGCAAACATCACGCACGCAATCGTCCCGGCCGCATCCTTGAGCGAAAAATAAATGTGTCCCGAGCTGTGGTATTTGCAGTTTGATACCTCGCCCTGAACGCTGACCCGATTCAGCAGGAAATCCTGCGTAAACATATTTTTGATATACTGATTGATCTGACTGACCGAATATACTTTCTGCATAATCATATTCAGGCAAGCTTCGCCAGAATCCCGTTCACAAACGACGGCGAATCATCCCCTCCATATTTCTTGGCGAGCTCCACCGCCTCATTGATCGCAACTTTCAGCGGCACATCCTCGTCGAACAGCATCTCATAGACCGCCAGACGGAGGATCGCCAGCTCGGCCTTTCCCATGCGCTGCGTCTTCCAGCCCTGCGCCACTTCGTTGATCCTGCTGTCAATCCCAGGGATCTTCTCCTTAATCAGGCCGACCTTCTCCGCAATGTAACCCTGCTCCTCCTCCGTCGCCTCGGTGAGCTCCTCGAAATAGATCTGCACCTGCTCCGGAATCTCCTCGCTCGGATGAAAGTCCCCGCAGAACACAAGCCTGAATATATGTTCCCTGATCTCGCTTCTCTTCATCGTTCACTTCTCCGCTGGTCTTTTATTTCTTATCCATCGCGACGTTGACGATCTTGATATTTACCTCGGCAACCTCAAGTCCGGTCATCGTCTCAATTGCTGTCTTGACCTTCTCCTGTATCTTGGAACAGGTCGTCGGCACATTGTAGCCGTACTGGATATTGATCGCGAGCGCCACATGGACAGTTTTCTCATCCATCGTGATCTTCACACCCTTCGACAGGCTCTTCATGCCGAGCTTCTCGATCAGATCCCTCGTGACATTGCCGGCCATCGAGGCGACGCCGTCGATCTCTGAAGCCGCCAGACCAGCAATAATCGCGACCACCTCATCCGCGATGCGTACCTCTCCGAACTGTTCCTCATTCTCCAGCTTATGCGTGTGTAGTTCTGTATTTTCCATAGTTGCTTCCATAGCGATAGCCTCCTTACCCAAATGTGCAACAGCATATGAATTATTTCATCCATGTATTGTGTTATCAATATTAGTATTTATTATACAGAAAACACATAAGGTTTGCAAGACGTTTTCGCGTTTTCACTTTTTCGCTTCGTCCACCTTGTCTTTGATTGAGTCGAATCAGCTATGTAAATGTTATCAGCAAACCCCTTGCCGTTTCCGGCAAGGGGCTAAATACCTTTGTCTCAGTTTGTTTCAAAAAACGCATTTCACAAATGCTTTTCCATATTTCATTCAACGTCAAAACCGGTACTCAAATACCGGCCTCCCGTCTGCATCCCACCGCACTCTCAAAAGCATCGCATGCCGGTTCGGCACGTAAAGCGGGTTTCCTTCCAATTCCTTTGTCTTTCTGGCATGGAATACCATAACTGTGTCCCCGGCCTCATCTTCCACAAAGCAATTATGCCCCGGTCCATAAATTTCCAGCGACTCGTCCGTCTTAAGCACAGGATAACGTTCCTTTTTCCACTGCCTGGGATCCAAAAGATCCGCATTCTCATCGATGCTGAGCATGCCGACACAATAATGGACGCCGGTGTCACTTGCAGAATAAGTGAGATAGATCTTGCCATCACGCTTCAGGGCAAATGGTCCCTCATTTACCCAGAATCCATAACGCTCCCAGTCATAATCGGGGGATGTGAGCAACACCTGCATTGTCTTCAGTCTGACAGGCGATTCCATCTCAGCGATATACAGATTGGAAATCTGCTTTCCTACGCTGACCTTCTCTGCCCAGACCAAATAGCGCTTATCCTTGTTCTCGAAAACAGTAGCATCCAGTGAAAATGCCTGAAAGGAAAACTCATCTCCCTCCGCCGCCTGTATCTTACCACATTCGCGCCATGTCCCGGTCAAAGGATCCTCGTCCGTGCATTCCAGTACATAGGGGCGAATCTCCCAGACATCATCCTTATCTCCCGCAGCAAAATAAATGTACCATTTGCCATCCAGATAATGCAGTTCCGGCGCCCATACATGTTCGCTCATAATACCGCTCTCATGCTTACGCCAGACAATTGTTTCCGGAGCATCCGCAAGATCCAGAAGATGCTCTGCATGCCTCAGCGCAATACAGTCATATTCCGGAATACTCGCTGTAAAAAAATAGGTTCCGTCTGTATGGCGATATACATAAGGGTCGGCCCTCTGCATAATCCAGGGCTGTCTTATATCGTATTCTTTTCTCATTGTCAGCTACTTCCTCACTTGTCAGAATTTTCGTCATCCAAAACAGAATCGAAATCATCATATCTTTCATCAATGTGGTTCATAAAAACCCGGTAAAAGAAAAAGGACTGTATATAGGAAAGCAGAGCAAACCCGATAAAGAGCATAATACTGTTGGCAATCAGCGATGTAAGGTTTGCATAGACTACTACCAATGTGATCAGCAGAACGATCACCGTGTACGGCAAATAGCCAATCGCAAAAGCCGCTGCATTTTTCATCAAATTCCTTCTGCTTCCCCTTAACTTCGCAAATACAGGAAATATCCAAAGCTCAACCATAAACAGAAAAACTGCTACAATCACGCTCAGCACGGTCATTCCCTTCGCGAATGTCCCCTGTATCCGTCCCCAAAACACCACATCACCAGTCAGCAACGCCCCGCAGACCAGCATCAGAAGCCAGACAGGCGTGATCTGGCGGAAGTTTTCCTTAAAGCTCCGAAAAAACCGCCTGACCACATACCCATCCCCGCTTCGGATTGACGTAATACTCACATAATACATCGCTGTTGTAGACGCACCGATCGTGATCACCGGCAGACTGCAGATCAGCCACAGCATATTGAGCACCACCATATCCGTAAGCTTATTCAAAAAAGCAATCACCGGTGAATCTGACATACTCTCTCTCCTTACTTGATACCGCTGATCGCCACGGATTCAATGATCACCTTCTGGAAGCAGAAAAACAGGATGATCGTCGGTATCATCGCGATTACGGAAGCCGCCATGATCAGCGCATAATCGCTTTGGATAGAATAATACGTATTGAAGGAACGGATAACCACCTGCAAAGTCCATGTGCTCTCGCTGCGCAGGAAGATCGTCGGCGCAAGATAATCATTCCAGATTGCCATAAACCACAGAGTGATCTGCGTGCCGACCGCACCCTTCATCAGCGGGAAATAAATTTGTAAAAACGTGCGGAAATATCCGCAACCGTCCAGCTTCGCCGCATCCATCAGGTCATTCGGTATACTGGTAAGATTCTGACGCAGGAAGAATATCATGCTGACATTTCCGAAACATGCCGGAATGATCAACGGCAAAAGAGAATCTGTCCATTTCAGCTGCGTAAACATAACATACTGCGGGATCATGATAACCGCAAACGGAATCATAATCGTTGCGAGCAGTCCCATAAAAATGGCACCTTTTCCGCGGAATTTCAGCTTAGCAAATGAAAATGCGGCCAGTGTAGACGTAAAACCGCCAATCACCAGCACAGGTACCTCCACACAAAGCGTATTGATGATACCGGAAATGAAATTTCCCTTACTGAGTACCTCTGAGTATTTTCCCCACACCCATGGATCCGGAATCACCTTCAGCTCCGCCGAAAGATATTGATTCTTGGTCATAAATGATGTCATGACCATATAGAAGAATGGGAAGACCATCGTCACAGCGCCGAGGGCAAGCAGTATGAATACAATGATATTAATATATTTTTCTTTTTTAGATTTAATGCCGGAATTCGCATAATCTCTGTCTTTCATATCTGTCACCCCCCTATTCTATGGTCTTGACCCATTTATCCTGACCGATAAAGTTAATCAGCGTAATAATGAAAATGATGATCGCCAGGATAACGGCAATTGCGCTTGCATAACCGAGCTGATAGCTCTCAAACGCTTTCTGGTACAAATAGAAAACGATCGTCGCCGCGCTGTAGCCGATACCGCCGTTTCCGTTCGGCGTCATGACCTGCACCTCTACAAACACCTGGAAGCCGCCGATCAGCGTGGTTACCAGTATGTAAAAGGTTACAGGTGAGAGCAGCGGCAGCGTAATGTTGCGGAATTTCTGCCAGCCGTTCGCGCCATCCACCATCGCCGCCTCATAATAGTTTCTCGGAATATTCTGAAGCCCCGCAAGATACAGGATAATCGAGGTTCCAAGACCTTTCCAGACCATGAAAATGATCATCGCCACTTTGATCAGAACTTCATCGCCCAGCCAGTTGGGACCGTGCATGCCGGTCAGAGTTTTGATGATAACATTCAGAAGACCGTAATCGTAATTATATACCCAAGCCCACAGAATGGAAACCGCCACCAGCGAAGAAATAACCGGCAAATAGTACATTGTGCGAAGGATACGCACACCCGGAATCTTCCGGTTCATTCCCATCGCGAGAAGCAGGCCGAGGATCATGCCGATCGGGATACCGATCAGATAGATCGTGGTCGTCACAAGCGTCTGCCAGAACTTTCGGTCTGAGAAGAGCTTGACATAGTTGTTTAGCCCGCAAAATTTGCTCATCATTCCCTGGAAGCCCTTCGCACCGTTCCAGTTGGTGAGGGATGTCAAAACCGCAAAAATAATCGGCCACAGCATGAACAGCAGAAAGCCTATGGCCGGCGCCGCCACGAACAGCAGGCCAGTCCGCTCCTCTCTCTTGGCCATTGCAGACATATGATGCTTTACCTTTTTCTGTCCACTCATATTCTCTCTCCTTTATCAGGAAAGAGGGGCTATGGCAAGCCCCTCTTCATAATCATTCACCACTTGATCGCGGCGTATCTCTTATTGAGCTGCCTCTTTCATTGCGATCGCATTGTCAAGAGCATCCTGCATGATCGGCTGCATTCTCTCGCAATACTCTGCCGCGGTCTCCTCGCCCTGCAGCATGTACTCATAACCGCCGTTGAGGAACTCTGTCCACCAATCTGCATTGTATGTGTAAGTAGTTTCAACAAAGATACCTTTATACTTGTCGGTGCCTTCAATGTAATTGAAGATCACATCTACGTTGTCACCATAAGGAATCGTGCCGTCCTGCACCTTTGCAAGATAGTCGCCCTTCGCATAGCTCATGGTGTTCGGGATCTGGATGGAGGAGCCTGTGGTCTCGCCAGAGAGCACCCTCTGTCCCTCAAGATCCGTAGAGAGCATCGTAATCAGAGCTGCGGAAGCCTCCGGGAACTCTGTATCTGCAGATACCGCAAAGCCTACGGAACCATTACGTGTCATGGAAACGCCCGTGCTGCCTACCGGCCATGCGCAAAGGCCCCACTCGTACGGGAAGGTGTTCTCGTCCATGAATGCAGCCACATCCCATGTGCCGCATGCATAGAAACCGATCTGGCCCGCCAGCCATCTCTGATAACCGCCAAGAGCAACATCCTGCTCATAAGTCGGCGTTACACCGTACTTGCAGGTAAGGTCTGCGAAGAACTGCAGAGCATCGATGAACTCCTGCTGTCCGTCGATCACAACCTGGGTGTAATCCTCGTTCAGGAAATGTCCGCCATTGGTGTAAACGAAAGCATCCAGAGCCCACTGAAGCGCGTTCGCGGTACCCCACTGGTCAATCTCGCCGTCGCCGTCCTTGTCAACGGTCAGCTGCTTACAAACTTCCACGAATTCATCCCAGGTATACGGATTTTCCGGATCCGGATAATCGATGCCGGCCTCATCAAACAGGGTCTTGTTATATGCAAATGCAAAAGTAGAGAGATCCTTCGGCAGGCAGTAAAGGGAACCTGTACCAACCTCAGAACCATCGTAACGGTAGGCCGTGGCGATCGCCGGCCACAAATCGGCAACTGTCTCTTCCGGTACATAGTCATCCAGCGGAAGGAGATAGCCATCGTCTACATTGCTTGCGATTCCATCCGGGCCGACATAGAAAATGTCAGGCATATCACCGGCAGACTTGTAAGCGAGAAGCTTCTGGCCATACTCGTCAGCCGTCGAAACCTCGAACGTAACCTTCGCGCCTGTACTCTCCGTGAACTTATCGATCAGAGACTGGTATACCGCCTTCTCATGATCCTGCGCATAAATGAATACGGTAAGATCTGCATCACTGTAATCACCTGATACCGTAACATCCTGTGTAGCATTCTCGTCTACTGTAATCTGTGCACCTACATCATCACTGCCATCCTCTGCCGCATAGCTGGTGAACGGAGCAGCAACGAGCGCCGTTGCCATCATAATGCTGATAATTCTCTTCTTCATATGATCCTCCTTTAAACATATTTCATGTACGGAAAACGGGACAGCATGCAGTAAACCGGTATCCTGCATAAAAATCCGCGCGCTTTTCCGCGTTTGGTATTTATATGTTACAAGATAAGTATATATTTGTCAATAGGCATTTCCTACAATTTTTATTTTTTTCTAAAATATTTTAGTTTTTTCTGTTTTCATAAAATAATTTAAAAGGCCTGCTCGGTCTTGGCCGAACAAGCCTATGTCTTTCCTACTGTCTTTTGTATCTGCCGGACTCTATGCTACTCTTCCAGATACATGACGCCCCACACTGTCTGATTGTCAGCGCCCACGCCAGAGAAGCAGCGCGTAGCGTTTCCTGCTTCATCTGTCATATCCACCAGCACACCGTTGTATACAATCCCGTTCAGCTCCACACCCAGATAGGATGTCCCTTCCTGCAGCATATAGCTGCCGGACAAGTTCTCCCCTGCCAGCATTCCACCCTCCAGCTTCACAGCCTCCGTACTGTGGATCTCCTTGCTGATATCGAGGCCATGATTCAGAAAATGCCATTCTCCTGCAAGCTCATCCTCCTGATAACCGTTTTCACGCAGTTTCTCCCCGCTGTATGCAAACGGCGCAGCCACAAGCCAGCCGTCAGAATTTACAAACATCTGGTGTACTCTCGGCTCATGGTATTCTGACCCGCTGTCGAAACGCTGATGATATACGAGATACATATTCCCGTCGGACGCCTCGATCATCGAGCAATGTCCTGGTGCCATGTACGCCGTCTTCAGGCTGGGAAGCAGGTAGTTTCCCATCATCTTTACTCCGAATTCATGATGATCGGAAGTATACCCTAACGTGTTCCCGGCCGCGTCCACATAGGGACCGTCCACGTGATCGGATCGGAAGCAGCGAATCTGATATCCGCCCTCCCTCGTCAGTCCGCCATAAGACACCAGCAGATAGTACCATCCGCTTTCCTTATCGTAATGAATATACGGACCTTCACAGGAGTTGTGAAGACCGCCGATCAGATATCTCCCGAAATACTTATCCGTGTGAGTCTCCTCGTCCGTCTCCGGATGAATCAGATACCCCGTCTCCTGATCAACCTCCAGAAGCCAAATTCCCCCGGACCACGACCCGTACACCATCCACATTCGTCCGTCCGCATCATAGAATACACAGGGATCGATACAGTTCGGATAATTCAGGTTATTGTACTGCGCCGAGGATAGATAGGCAGACACACTGGCGTCCTCACCCATGATTTCCTTAAAATTCGTATTCTCCACTGTCCGGCTTGTAAAACCTGAACTGATCAGCGTATCAACATAAGTGTACGGCCCTGTGACCGCGTCCGCCGTAGCAAAACAGATGCTCGACGTGCGATAATCATGGCTGGTAGAAAAATACATCACCCACTTCTGCATCTTGCTGTTATAAATCACGTCCGGCGCCCACACTGCGTAGCCGCCTTCCACATACTCTCCTACAAACGAAAAAGCGCCCATTTCTTCGTCAAACAAATTGGTAAACAGCGGATTATCCGCGTTCACCCCGCTGGCAAATGATTTCCAGCTCATCAGATCATCACTCTCAGCCGCCTCCATATGTGAGCCAAAAATATAAAACTTCCCATTGTCCTCAACGACCGAAGGATCATGCACTGAAACTCCCACCATCTCTGCCCCCTTTGCGATATCATCCACACTCTTTGCCTGACACACCACGCCAACTGTCAGAGTAAGAATAGCCGCCAAAAATACTGCGGCTCTTTTTCTGATTCTTGTTTTACGCATTTCTCTTTTCTCCTTTTTGAGTCTTTTCGCCCTTATTGTTATCCTCTTCAGCAGGGCTGTAATTCATCATCACCGAAATATCCTGATTATAGTTGCCAAAATTTTTCCCGAATATGGTCAGCCCCCCTACATGCTTAGCGTCCTTCTCCACCGCAAGTCGCAGCTTGATGGTGCTGCGACAGTCAAAATCAAAATCCGAAATAGACACATTTGACACCTGGAGTCCATCGATAAACGTCCCTTTGCGGTTGATCACCAGAATTTTCAGCATGCCATACTGATTCCAGTTTGGATACCACCAGTCCGGCGTAAAAATCCCGCGCATGCTGCCAAAGTCCCCCGGGCTCGTCCACTCGGCAATCTTTGTATTGTTGAGCGAAAAAGAAATATCCGAAGGCCAGACATCGCTCACCCCCGGTGCCTCTGATCCGATCTCCATCGAAATTGTAATCTGATCGATCTTCTGCCCTGACGGTACAAAATTGGGGATCACATACTCCACATAGCCCATCGTAAACCAGAGGATATCCGCATTGTAGCGATCCGGATGCGCGAAATAACGCGTATCGTCCTCTTCGCCGATCAGCGCCGTAGACGACGCCAGACCGCAGGTCGGATATACATTAAAATCTGAAAAATGCCCAACCTTAATATCTGTCTGGTAAGTATTCTTCAGATTCTGCGTCTCCATATCAATCAAAATTTTGTCAAGATGTGCCATGCATTTTTTTTGGTTTCCATGCCCCGATGTCTCATTGGATACCATGACAAGACCGCAGTCCTCGAGCTTTTTGATATGGGCGGTCAGCGCGCCGTTGGTCACTCCTAACCGCGTCGCAAGCTCGTTCATGTTCATTCCCTCATTCTCCATCAGAATCTTCAATATCTCTATTCGAATCTCCGAGCCCAGAGCCTTGAAAATATCGAGTCCGTCCTCCAGGGATTTAATATGCAGCATATTTCTCTCCTGCCTTTTTATCCTGCCACTGTGGCATCGTTTTGAAGATTATGATAACACATTTTATACAGTTTGGCAAACATGATCGTGAAGCCTTGTCAAGCACCTTGTCAAGCAAATTCGCCTTGCCAAGCACAGACACGTCTGCTTCGCCGATACGGCGAAACTTTAACGCCCAAACTCCGACAGCCTGAGCCCCTCGTTCCGCTCGAGTACCATGCCGACTGACCAGCTGTTGACAAACAGAAGGAGCGGACGGTCCCTGAGATCCTTGATCTTCTTCATGTCCGAGGTGCCGACGATCTTGTTCAGGTCGATGTCCTCGTTCTCGATCCAGCGGATGTGCTCATACGGGAGCGGATCCAGCCGGATGTCCACGTTGTACTCGTTCTCAAGGCGGTATTTCAGCACGTCAAACTGCAGCACGCCGACCACGCCGACGATGATCTCCTCCATGCCGGTGTTGAATTCCTGGAAGATCTGGATCGCGCCCTCCTGCGCGATCTGGTTGATCCCCTTGACAAACTGCTTGCGCTTCATCGTGTCGAGCTGCCGCACGCGCGCGAAATGCTCCGGCGCGAAGGTAGGGATGCCCTCGTAGGCGAACTTTTTCCCCGGCATGCAGATCGTGTCACCAATGGAAAAGATACCCGGGTCGAAGACGCCGATGATGTCCCCCGCGTACGCCTCCTGCACGATGTGCCGCTCCTGCGCCATCATCTGCTGCGGCTGAGAGAGCCGCTGCGTGCGGTCGCCCTGCACATGATAGACCTCCATGCCCGCGTCAAACTTGCCCGAGCAGATGCGCATGAAAGCCACACGGTCACGATGCGCCTTGTTCATGTTCGCCTGAATCTTAAAGACAAACGCCGAGAAATCCTCCTCCATCGGATCGATCACGCCGCAGTCCGCCATCCTGGGCAGCGGCGACGTTGTCATCTGCAGGAAATGCTTCAGGAAGATCTCCACACCGAAATTCGTCAGCGCCGAACCGAAAAACACCGGGGAGAGTTTCCCCTGGCTGACGAGCTCCTGGTCAAACTCCTCGGACGCCCCGTCGAGCAGCTCGATCTCCTCGAGCAGCGTCTCCTTGTTCTGCGCCCCGATGAACTCCTCGAGCTCCGGCGCGTCCACGTCGATCTCCGTGGCGACGCCCGCCTTCGTGCCCTTCTGCGTGTCGGTGAACGTCGTCACCTTGCGGGACGCGCGCTCGTACACGCCCTTGAAATTCTTGCCGGAGCCGATCGGCCAGTTGATCGGGCAGGTCGCGATCCCCAGCTCCTTCTCGATATCGTCGAGCAGCTCGAACGTGTCGTTCGCGTCGCGGTCCAGCTTGTTGATAAACGTAAAGATCGGGATATGCCGCATCACGCAGACCTTGAACAGCTTGCGCGTCTGCGCCTCGACGCCCTTCGACGCGTCGATCACCATGACCGCGGAATCCGCCGCCATCAGCGTGCGATACGTATCCTCCGAGAAATCCTGGTGCCCCGGCGTGTCCAGAATGTTGATGCAGTACCCGCCGTAATTAAACTGCAGCACGGAGGATGTAACCGAAATACCTCTCTCCTTCTCAATCTCCATCCAGTCCGACACCGCGTGCCGCGCCGTCGCCTTGCCCTTGACCGAGCCCGCCAGATTGATCGCGCCGCCGTAGAGCAGAAACTTCTCCGTCAGCGTCGTCTTGCCGGCGTCCGGATGCGAGATGATCGCGAACGTCCTCCTCTTGCCGATCTCTTCCCTCAAATCACCCACAGCAATTCCCTCCACTGTCCCGTCTTCTATGCAAATCCTTTGTCTCTCTAAGTCCAACGCATATTCTACCAAGACTGGGAAACGCTGTCAACGTCAGAAATGATCGCCGGATAGAACAAAAAATAATTGGCGGGTTGAGCGCGTCAGAGGAGCTGTCCAGCCGCTCTACGCTCAATCCCGCCTTTTCCAGATTTTCCTGTGCTTTCTGCAGATTTCTTTCGCCCCGGATCTCCAGCTCGACGCGCCGGATCTCACACGGGAGCTCCAGCTGCGCGAGCCAGCGCCTCATCAGATCGGCATCCATATAGAGTCCGTCCTCCCCGGCGATTCCCAGAAAGCCCGCCGCCTGCGATCTGTCAGTTCCTTCGCCTCCCGGCAGACTGCCTTCCTCTCCTCCGCCGGCCGGAAGTCCTTCCCCGGCGCCCGCAGCGCCCCGCACATCCAGGCATACGGCCAATGAGTCGATCTGTTCTCTCAGGATCTCCGCCTGCCGCTTGGAGATCGGATTTCCATATTCATCCGACAAACTGTTAAAAAGACCATCCCCGGCGATCAAAAGAGGCCGCGTCCCCGTCTGCCGCTCTCCTGCACTTTTTATGATCGTCAACGGATATTCGGACAGTTCGACGCCATACAGCTGCGCAGACGTACGATATTTATCGATACCGAGCTCCACATCTGCGCAATAGATCGCCCAGCGCCTGCGAAGTCCGGGCAGACGATCCATCTGCTCCAAACCCTCTTCAGAAAATTCTCCGGACCGCCCTGCGCGCAGGAAAGAGCCGGAAGGCGCAGACGCCCCTGACTGGGCAGAGGGCGCTGTGACAGCGATCCGGAAAAGCTCCCGCTCCCGCATACCCGCCTTCCACAGCTGCGCCGCAAGCCAGCCGACAAGCAGAAAAAGCCCGACAAGCAGCGGTTTGATGTAATTCAGATAGCTCTCTTTTCGTGGCATGTCCCTATCCTTTTCTCTCCATCGTTTCTATTGCTCCCAGTCTCTTTCTGCGCTCAGGCTCACGCTCCCGTCTGGCCGCAGTCTTCTATACCGGTTCGATCATGATCCTATGCGTTTCTGTCTCTCTGCGCCGCGAGCAGATCCGCCAGCGCGTTTTTGCTCCTGCGAAGCCGCCAGCCCATAAAAGCAAGGATCAGCAGAAAAACGGCACAGGTCAGCACAAGAACGGCGGCCTGCCACTGGTTTGTCTGCTCCTCCGGCTTCTCAACGGAGAGCTTCACCACCTGCGGCTCCAGGATCTCTGTGGCAAACTCCTGCGTCTGCGTGTAGATTTCCCCGTATGCGTCCTCGTAGGTCAACGTCAAGGTGCCCGTAGTCTGCCCGTATTTTTCGTCGGCACTCCCCGTGTTTCCTGCTGCCGCACCGTCCGAACCCGCCGCTCCTGCGTCTCCTTCTTCCGCGCCGTCCGAACCTGCCGCTCCTGCATCTCCTTCTTCCGCACCGTCCGAACCTGCTGTTCCTGCATCTCCTTCTTCCGCGCCATCCGGGCTTGCTGTCCCCGTATCGCCCAGTGACTTCATCATCTTGTTGCCAACATAAATCCGCAGCGCGCCCTCATAGGACGCGCCCGCCTCGAGGTTCCCGGCGAAAGCGCTTCCGGTCGAAAACAGGCCCTGTCCGGCGAAATCGATCCTTACATTGTAGACAGCCGCCTTCCCGGCATTGTGCACCGTGAAGTTTCCGTCAACCGTATCCGTCGAGTACAGCTGCGGCGCCAGCCGGAAGCCCTCGAGCACCAGCTGCGACGGCTGGTAGATATCCAGCTCCACCTCCTCCGTCGCCGTATATGCAGTGCCCTGATCGTTCTCATAGTCAAAATCAAACAGCACTGCCGCTTTTCCGGCCTGCGCGTTCGGCTTTACCGAAAGGCAGGTCGGCAGGGAAACCGTCTCCTGCGCCCGGACTTTCCCGAAATAAAAAGACGAACAGCTGAAATCAATTGCCTCCGACTCGGTTTTCAGCGTCACCTTCATGTTGTAGACCGGCTCGTCCCCCGTCACATTCTGAAACACAGTCGTAAACGCATACTCCTGTCCGGCCGTGAGCTGCTCGTCGTCCAGACTGTCTGAGAGCAGAAGAAATTTCGGTTGGCGATGAACCCTCTCCACGCTGCCGACGGTGTCCCCGCCGCCCGCATATCCGCCGCCGGAATACCCGCCGCCTGCTCCGAGATCATTCGGCAAGGCTTCCTCCGTGTCCGGCTCCTCAGTCAGCGGTTCCTTTGTCCCCGGCTCTTCCGTCGCCGGTTCTTCTGTGCCCGGTTCCTCTGCCGGCGGTTCTGTTGTCGGCGGTTGCTCTGTGCCCGGTTCTTCCGTGCCCGGCTCCCCCGGCTTCGACCCTCCGGGGTCTGTTTCTCCACTCTGCCCTCCGTTTTGTCCGGGATCCTGCCCGCCGCCCTCATCACCTGACCCGGCAGAACCGCTGTCTCCGCCCGGATCATCCGGAACGATGAGCGGCGGTCCCTCTGTGTCCGGCTCCCCGGGATCGGTCTGCCCCGGCGGCGTCTGCGTCCCCGGCTCCGGCGCCTCCGTCTGATCCGACCCGGGATCTCTCCCGTCCGCCACCGTGATAAAAATCCGGCTGGTGAGCTCTGCGCGGTATCCTGCCTCCGAATAGCCGACCGCCCTTACCATCACCGGATACTTGCCGTTCCTTCTGTTGCTCTCCAGCGCAATATCACAGCAGAACAGATACGTCTCCACAGGATCCGGAGTCTCTCCAGAATAAAGCTCTGACCTCCTCACCTCCTTGCGGTAGTTCGCGTACACAAAGGGCGCGTTCTCCCCCAGGTCAAGCTCCACGTCAAGGCAGTCATTTTTGAGCGGTCCGCTCGCAAGGAAAGGGACAACCAGATGCACGGTTCCGTTCTCGACCTTCGGAATATAGCCCTGCGAATAGGAGCTATCCATATTTTCATAGACGTGCGCTGTGTCAATACCGAGATAGACACGGGACGCTTCCGTCGCTCCCAGATCCGCCTCTTCCTGAATATCCTCCAGGATCAGTTGTCCGTCCGGCGTTCCTATATCTGGCTCCTGTTTACCGTTCCTAATCAACGTTTCATCTGGCATCTGCATGTCATCTGTGATCAGTATTTCATCCGGTATTGATAAATCATGATTCTCTGCCTCTCCCGCGAATACCGTCGATCCGGCCAGAATGGCCGAAATCAAAACCGTCCGGAATCTCCTTCGCCTGTTCCTTTTTCTCTTTCCATTTCTGCTTTCGCGCATTGCTCTCTCCCCCATCCGGTCCGCACCTCGCTCATCACTCCCGCGTCCATCTCAAATACGCGGTCGCAGAGGATACGGATATCCTCGCTGTTGTGGCTCGCCAGAAGGATCGTCCGCCCCTTTTCCTTCTCCTGCAGAAGCAGGCTGCGGATCTCCTCCACCCCATGCCGGTCAAGTCCGTTGAACGGCTCGTCGAGCACGAGGAGCTCCGGCTGCTCCATGATCGCCTGCGCGATGCCGAGCCTCTGCCGCATTCCGAGTGAATATTTCGCCACGGGCTTTTTCAATCCTGGATCAAGCCCCACGCGCAGCAGCGTCTCCGTGATCCGTCCGCGCGTTGCCTTTCCCCGCAGGTCCGCGAGAATCTCCAGGTTCCGCCTTCCGCTCAGATTGCTCAGAAACCCCGGCGTCTCGATGATCACTCCGAGGCTTTCCGGAAAATCGATTTCCTTCCCGATCAGTCTTCCGCCCACCCGCACAAGTCCCTCCGTGACAGGCAGAAACCCACAGATGCACTTCATCAGCACCGTCTTTCCGGAGCCGTTGTTCCCGACGATACCGCAGACTGTTCCGCGCTCCAGTGAGAAATCCAGGCGTTTCAGAATCTCCTCGCGTCCAAAACACTTGCGCACGCCGGTCAGTTCAATGTAGTTATCCATGCCGCGCCTCCCATCCGCCGCTTCGCAGCACATCCGAAAGCAAACTGCAAATGCAGATTCACATCGCAGCATACACAGCATAATACTGCTTCGGCCTCATATTTCCCTCAAGGCATGCCCCAACACCAGAGCGTGCAGCGCCGCGCAGCCGACCGCCAGAAGCAGCAGAAAAAGCCACAGCCCAAGCTTTCCCTCTCCCCAGTTCTGTTTTGCGCCGATCCATTCCGCGGGATCGATACAGTAGAGCTCCTCCAGATAGCGGTCCCGCAGGATCACACAGGTATAGAACGCGACAAACGGCAGGCCAAACGCCAGATAGACAGTGCCGCCCATGATCGCGCAAACAGCGCTGAGAGAAGCCAGCGCGCTCGCGATCAGGCACACACGCCCCGTCAACCTCAGAAGCTCCCAGATCCGTTCCGTCGGCCAATTCCAGACCGCCTCACGCCCAAAAAAGAGCAAAAAAAAGAAAAGCGTGCCTGCAATTACCGCCAGAGCCCATACAAGTGAGCCTGACAGCGCGGTCGCGAACACTTTATCGAGGCAATATTCCCATTTCCCCCTGCGCACGAGCAGGAAGCGCTGAAATCTTCCCTGTCTCTCCCGCAGGTACTCGTCCCCGTACGGCAGCACCGCCGTCACCGGCAGCAGAAAAAGCACCGCCTGCGATCCCAGCGCGTCCGCCGTCATGTTGAGGAAGGTTCCCGCTTCGAGCACCGTCTTCTTCTCCGTCTGAGGCCACTTTGTTCCCGCCAGGAGTCCCACGAAAGAGAGCAATACCGCCAGATAAAATTTTCTGTCCCGGAGCATTCGTTTCAGATCCATTTCATAAATTTCCTCTTCTCAGTTTCGCACACCCTTCTGTTTCACATAAGCGCTCTGCTTCACTATAATATTTTCTGCTTACATTACTCTGTCCCCAGAAAAGTGAAGTTGTACCGCCGCACCGCGCGCCCGCTCAGAAAAACCAGCATCGCAAGCACCCCTGCAAAGATCCAGATCGACTGCGCGACGCTCGGCAGGTTGTCATATCCGAGATCATGCATCCCATAGACCGCATTGTTGAGCGGACTGATCCAGCCGACGAAGCTGCGTATCCGATAGAACTGGTACTCCTCATACCCCAGCAGTTTTCCGATCACCTCCGGCTCCAGCAGAAAGCCGTACAGACTGTAGCCGAGCGCCAGCAGCATGCCGTATTTTCTCCCGGACAGCAGATTGCCGAACAGAACCAGAAAGCCGAGCGTGAGACTGTAGCCGAACATGAGCGCCGCGACCTGGAGCATGCAGCCGTACGGAGTGACGCTCTCCATCACCTTGACCGTGGACGGTATGTGAAGCTCCCGCCCGGTCTTTGAATAGCCGAGGATCGCCGCCGTCTCGCTCCAGAGATTGCCGGGAAACGCATTCTTCATGCACAGCGCGATCGTGACCGCAAGCACAAACGCCACATACAAAGCCGTTACCAGCACGATATAGCCAAACTGCGCCGCAAGCCACCTGCGCCGCGTCATCCGCAGCAGGTAAAACGGCGTAAACGCGGAGAGCTTCGGCAGATCGGAGAACAGGAAGATCAGCAGCAGCGAGACGAGCAGGACAGCCTGTGTGTCGCCGAACGTCCAGATGAACGGCTCCGCCGCCTGCATCGGCGTGTCAAAATGGGTCACCACCTCGTACACGCGCCCGCTCAGCAGATAGCAGACGATCGCGCTTAGGAGAAAGACGATCACGGTCCGCGAGTTTCGGAAAAACCCGAGAAAGTTGAAGCGCACCGCCGCGCATATCTGTCTCATGACCGTTCACTCCTTCATTTCTCTGTCTCAATCCACATTGTTTTTGCTCTTGTTTACATCCCGTATCAATAACCAAGACCTCGGTTGATCACCGTGCCGTCCGCCGCGTTTATCGTCAGGAAACTGTACTGCGGACGATTGGTTGTGTAGCTTCCGATCTCTCCTTCGTAATCGTACTCGTGTGTCTCCTGTCCGAAGAAATCCCAAACCGGCACAAGGAGTCCCGACCGGCTGTCCGTGCCGGGATCATAGATGCGCATATAACCGAGTTCTGCCCGGTCGACCTGATAGCCGATATGGGTATCATAATCCAGATCCGCGTTCTGAATCCGCAGCATCTGCTCAAAAATTCCCGCAATCTCCGGGAAGGAAAGCATCTGCACATTCTCGACCTGCCGCTCTCCCACATCATACAGATTCATTATATGCGCTTCCTGAAGCCCATCCCCGTTCACCGTAAATTCAATCCGCTCATAACCCCAGGTCTCCGTCGTCATATCGTCAATTGATTCCAGAGAACCGCCCCAGTCCTCCTCGTCCGTGACCGGGAAACCGTCCACATCGCGGGTATAATCCACCTGCCAGCCTGCAGAATCAAGATGATACGTCGTTCCATCTATGTCCTCACTCACCTTGCAGACGGACAGATTGACCGCCTTCGCCGAAAATTCCTCCGCAAGTCCGAGCTGCTCCATCCATGCGTCCGTCATCTCCTGCGCCTTCTCCGGCGTAATTTCCGCCATCGCAGTCAGCTCCTCGCGCGGCGGCAGATCTGATGCGTCGTCGCTCTCCTCCGGCTGATACCAGTTGAGAATGCCGTTCCAGAAAATCCCGTGCTGTCGCTCAATATAGATATCCATCGGCGTGTTCGGTATCTTCTCCAATCGATAGCTGTACGTCGCCCCGTCATCTGTCTCTACCGCACCGTAAAAACGCTCGTCGAGGTAATCCTTCCCGCCTGCTTCATCCTGGTAATAGCTTGTCCCGAACGCAGGCTCAACCTCATACCGTGCCCGCTCTTCGGGAGCAGCCGCATAGACCTCTTCCCACATATCGATCTGCTCCTGCAGAGTGGGAAGGCCAAACTCATCCTCCCCGTCGGCTACCCCGACCTCTATTTCCGACGCATCCGTAAGATAGGAGCCGTACGGATGACTGCCCTCCGCCTGCCATGCCTTCAACTTATTAAGCTGCTCAAGCGCCTCAGCCTTTGTGGTATCAAAATACGTATAACCGTTGTAGACGGGCAGGTCGCCGAAGAACACCTCCGTTACCCGGTCGATGAGCTCCTGTGAAAACTCTCGCTGCGACACCTTCCACACCGACACCTTCTCTACGTCCGGTACGATCACCTGCGCGTCGCAGGCAAGCTCATAGATCCCTTCACTATCCGAAGCGATGTAGCGTTCCGGCACCTGCAGGCGCTGCGCAAGGACGTTCGTGCTACTGATGTTCGCATCTGCCTTGTCCTGCCCTTCGGAAATGCCGTCACTCTCCGGCGCTGTTTCTCTCGTATCCGCTTCCGCGGTATCCGCCTCCTGATACTGCGCGAGGCTGTCGCCTCCCTTCTGCCGCACCACCGCCTGATCCGGCGTCTTTGCACAGCCCGCCGACAAAAGCAGCGTAAGCGCCGCAGCTGACAGTCCCAAAATTCTTATATCCTTGTTCTGCATATGAAATCTCCCCTCTGCCATCCTTTCCCCGTCGGGACAGGTACAGTATAATGCGGCTGTGATTTCCATGTCTTTGCCGCAATGTAAATAAGTTGTAAACCATTGAACGGCAAATGATTGCATCGGAAAGTCACGGCTGATCCATCCTATTCACGGCTGGTCCATCTTATCAGCCTGCCGTCCCTAAAAGCAGACCTCTGCCTTTGTCCTCCGCCCCGGCTCGCTCTCAATTCTCAGGCTCCAGCCGTGCAGCCGCGCGATCTGATCGCACAGCGCCAGCCCGAGCCCCGCGCCTCCCGCCTGCCGGGAACGCGACTTGTCTACCATGTAGAAGGGCTCCGTGATCTTCGCAAGCTCCTCCTTCGGGATTCCTTTCCCCTCGTCCGACACAAAAAGTCCCTCTTTCGTCGCCACAAGACGGACCACGCTGCCAGACGAGCTCGCCTTCAAGGCGTTGTCCGCCAGATTCGTCAAAAGGCTGACCAGCAGGTCCGCGTCTCCCTCGACTGTCTCCGCCCCCTCCGCTACTTCTGTCTCCAGACAAATTTCTTTTTCCGCAAGCCAGCGGTGCAAAAGCTTCTCCGTCTCCGCAAACAGCTTCTTCACCTCCAGCGTCTTTTTCTCCGCACTGATCTCTTCTTCGCTTTCCCCGGCCAGCTCCTCCAGCTGCAAAAGCTTCGCGGACAGGCGCGACAGACGTTTGCACTCCTGCTCGATATACGAAAGTGCCTCCTGCTGCCGCTCCTTGGAAAGCTCAACGCGCTGTAAAAGCTCGGCATAGCCCTGTATTCCGGTCATCGGCGTCTTCAGCTCGTGCGCCAGCGCGCCCAGGAGACGTCTTTGCTTCTCGTTCGTTTCCGCAAGGCTTTGCACCTGGCCTTGCACCTGACGCGCCATCTCGTTGAAGCTCTTCGCCACCTCAGTCAGCTCATCGCGTCCACGCTCTTCCACACGCACGCTGTAATCCCCGCCCGCGATCTTTGCCGACGCGCTGCTCAAATGGCGAAACGGACGTAGGATGTGCTGGACGACCAGCGACAATGCGAGGAGCAAAATGACTGCCAGTATAAGCGCCATCATGCCGCCGCGCAGAAACAGCTTGCGGTTTTCCTCATACAACTTTGTGATATCCCGATATTGCAAAAGCTCAAATTTCGTATCGCTGATCGGCGCACTCAAGATCAACAGCTTCCGTCCCTCCGTCTCCCCGATCATCGCCGAAAGGCTGCCATACCACACAGCGTCATCCAGATATTTCTGCAGCTCGGACAAATCGTCCGCATGCTTCTTCAGATAGTCCAGGTCAAACTCAAGGCCGGAGATATTGGACAACTCTTCTCCATCATAATAGAGCACTGCGTTCGCGCTGTAGTGATTCTGAAAGCAGCTGCGTCCCCAGAAACGCTCCCCTTTCTCATCTTTGAGATAACTCCAGTTATGGCTGATTTCCTCCGAAAAATTCCGCGCTGATATATTCAGACGTGTCAGCTCGCTGCTCATAACACTGCCGAGTCGCATCTGCTGCGTCTCCCTCAGATTCCAGATTGAAAAAATCTGTGAAAAAAGAAGCAGCAGGCCGACGGCTGCTGCCGAGATTTTTGTAGTCAGTTTCATTTCAGTGCACCTCCAGCCGGTACCCGACGCGCGGCACCGTTTTGATCACATCTCCGAAATCCAGTTTCTTGCGGATGCGCGCGATATGTACGTCGATCGTCCGCGTCTCTCCCTCGAAGTCCACGCCCCACAATACATTCAGAAATTCCTCTCGCCGAATTACGATATTCTTATACTTCACAAGCAGGAGCAGACAATCAAACTCCATCGGTTTGAACGGGATCTCCACGCCTGCCTTGCGGACGATGCGCTCCTTCGGACAGATCTCGACGTCCAACACGCGCAGACATTCCTCCTGCTCCTCCGACTTGCGGCAGCGCTCCAGCACCTTCTCCACTCGCACCAGAAGCTCCAGCATCTCAAACGGCTTTACAAGGTAATCCTCCGCTCCTTCGCGCAGCCCTTTGATCTTGCTCGGCAGATCCCCGCGCGCGGTCAGGAAGATCACCGGGATCTGTCTTTCCCGCAGCTCCGGCAGCAGCTCGAAACCATCCTTGCCCGGCAGCATGACGTCGAGCAGCGCCAGATCATAATCAGCCTCTCCCTCGGCCAGATGCCGACTCGCCTCGTCGCCGTCATAAAACGGGATTGCGTGATAGCCTGCCGTCTCCAGATTAATGCAGATCAGCTCGTTGATCGGGCGCGCGTCTTCAATAACCAAAATATCTGCGTTCATACGATAATTCTCTTTCCGTATATTTCCTCATAAAAAATTTGTTGATGATCCTTTTTGCATAAAACAACAGCGACAGATCAGCCGATTCGAAAATTGCCGACCTGCCGCCGTTACTATCTTATAATATTCCTTTCGATCACGCAACGCGGAAGATGTAACCAGTTTGTAAAAATTCTATTTGTAATTTTTAATCACAATCTGCAGCGTCCGGTTTCCCATATACTCATTGATCGACGGATAGTAGGTCACGTCTAGCGACAGTCCCTCACCGCGTCCCCAGAAAAGCTCCTGCACGCGCTGTACCCCATAGCGGTCCTCCAGATAACCCCGCAATTCTTCTACATTCCCGAAATACATCGCGTCCATGATCCTCCCCGCGCGGTTGCGAACGCGGAACTTCAGCACGTTTGCATTTTTCCCGAGGATGCGCGCGCCAAGCAGCGTAAGCCCTGCCTCCGCAAAGATCGGCTTTTCGTTGCCTTTTCCGAACGGCTCCAGAAGCGCGAGCTGCTCCACCAGATCCTCCGTTATGTAATCGATCGGCATCGGAACGTCAATGCAGATCTTCTCGATCAGATCCTGCTCGCCAAGCGTACAGTTCTCGTTCAGCCTGCGGCGCATCTCGTCGATTCGCTCCCTTTCCAGAGAAAACCCAGCCGCCATCGGATGTCCGCCGTACTTCGTAAACACATCGTCGCACTTTACCATCTCGTCAAACATGGAATAGGTCTCGATGGAGCGGCCGGAGCCCTTAGCGCCTTCCTTCGCGTCTGTCACGACAAACACGGGCCGGTAATAATATTCCCGAAGTTTCCCGGCTACGATCCCCGCGATGCTCTCATGACAGGCAGGCAGATAGACGACCAGCACCCGGTCGTCTCCATACGCACCGGAATCGATGAGCGCGCAGGCCTCATCGACCGCCTGCTCCGTCATCTGCTTTCGATCATCGTTCAGCTCCTTCAGCTGCTCTGCCAGCTGCTCTGCTTCCTCCTCGTTCTGCGCAAGAAGCAGTCGCACCGAGCGCCTTGCCGTATCAAGCCTTCCGCTCGCATTGATACACGGACCGAGCACGAAACCGAAGTGGTATGCGTTGATATTCGCCGCATCCAGTCCATTCGCGCGAATCAACGCCTGGAGCCCCAGGTTATCCGTCGTCGCGATCCGCTTTAAACCTTCCCTCACAAGAATACGGTTCTCATCCTCCAGATCCATCACATCCCCAACCGTTGCAAAGGCCACAAACGGCAGCAACGCCTCTTCCTCGTGCTCTGGAATCCCACAGATCCTGGCAAGCACGCAGGACACTTTCCATGCCACCGCCGCGCCGCACAGTTTCTTGAACGGATAGCCGCAGCCCGGCTGCTTCGGGTTCACGAGCACATCGGCCTCCGGGAGAAGGTATCTGCGTGTTCCAACGCAAATGCTCACGCCCTCAATCTCATCATAAATACCGGTTTCCCCGGATTCAGCCGCATCCTCCTGCTCCTCATACTTCGGCTCGTGATGATCTGTCACGATCACGGTCAAGCCGTTCTGCTTTGCGTAACGGATCTCCTCGATCGCCGATATCCCGTTGTCGCAGGTAATGACCGTATCGATGCCCTCCTGCACCGCCAGCTCCAGCAGGTGCACGTTCAGCCCGTAGCCGTCTTTCATGCGGTCCGGAATCTCATAATCCACATCGCCCCCGCAGCTTTGGATCGTCCGGTAGAGAATGTAAGTCGCGTTCACTCCGTCAATGTCGTAATCGCCGATGATGCGGATCCTTTTTCCCTGTTCGATCTTCTCCTTCAGAAGCTCCGCCGCCTCCACGCAGCCCTTTAAAAGCTCCGGCGCATACAGATCCGAAAGCGTACCCTGCAGGTATCTCCGGATTTCCTCATCGCCGGCCACGTCACGGTTGCGGATGATGCGCGCCGTCACCTGATCGATCCCGAACTTCTGCGCGATCGCCTGAAAATCCGCGCGCTTCGCCGCCACAACCCACTTCTCTTGCTTTTTTCTACCAGTCATCTTTCCTATCCTCTTCGTATATGGAATTCGTGTTTAGTGCATATATTGGCTACCCGGACGCCGAAGGAGCCGATATGCGTGCCCACCGCAAACACGTTGTTCTCCTTGATTCGGCTCCGACGCGAAGCTAGTCCTTTAGGGCGCCGCTTATGGACAGCTGTCTCCGCAAACTCGCTTCGCTCAGACATGCTCCGACAGCTGTCGCTATGCTCGCGAA
>CANQVT010000017.1 GCA_947627365.1 uncultured Lachnospiraceae bacterium
TGACAAGAGTGAGTGCTGTGTAATCAAAACCTTTTCCCATGCGCTTTTCCCTCCTTTTTCAGAATAATGATAGTTTCCCCGCAAAAATAGTTTTTATTCAAAAACAAAGGTTGTATCATTTCAGCAAAAATGGTAAGATGATAAGGATGTGATTGGCTATGGCGGAAGAGAGACATGTGGAGGCAGCTTCTTGAAAAAGATCAAGACAAAAAATAAAGTTTCAAAATATCATAAATATTCATTTTTTAATATTGGCACGCTTCTGTTCGGCACGATCTTTATTTATATGATAATTACCGCGTTCATGTATCTGACGGAGAAGCATATCACCGTCTATGAGGTGATGAAGGGAACGATCACCGGCAATTATCGCTTTCAGGCGCTTTCTATGCGTACAGAGGAGATCGTGAATGCTTCACAGTCCGGGAGCGTGCGCTATTTTGAGCACGAGGGCAGCAAGACTTCGGCCGGAAGTGTCGTCTGCGCGATCAATGAGAGCGGAGCACAGGAGCCGGTCGTTATCGATGATTTCGCTCTGCCGTCCCAGGACGCGGCACGCCTGCGAAATACGCTCGCCAGTTTTACAATCAATTACAAGGGCAGCGCATTTCAGAAGACCTACGATCTAAAGGCTGGTGTTGATGGAATTATCTCTGAAGTTGTGGAGGACAGTGCAGACAACGGCTATGTCAGTGTACGAAATCAGTGCACGGCGCCAGATTCCGGTTTCGTGATCTATGAGATTGACGGCCTTGAGGATTTGTCGGAGGATCAGCTCACGGCAGAGCTGTTCGACCAGACAAAATACAACGCGCAAAATCTGCGCAGCCAGAAAAATGTGTCCGCCGGACAGCCGCTGTTCAAGCTGGTGACAGAGGAAACCTGGAGTCTGTATTTTCCGATTGATCAGAAGCTGCTCACCGAGCTCGCAGACACGGAGAAGATTCGTTTTCGCTTTATGAAGGACAACGAGACCTTCAGCGCTCCGTTTTCTGTCGTGTACAACGGGGATGAAGCATTTGGCAAGATTTCCCTGGACAATTCTCTTGTGCGATATGCGACGGACCGTTTCCTTGAGATCGAGCTTGTCATGAACAAAAAGACAGGACTGAAGATTCCTTCCTCCGCGATTGTGGAGCGTTCGTTCTATAAGATACCGGAGGAATATGCGATCAAGAACCAGGACACCGACTCTGAGATCGCTCTGAAGGTGGAAACCTTTGCGGAGGATGGCTCCTCGGAGGCAAAGTATATCACCGCAAACGTCTACGATCATGATGACAAGGACTATATGATCGATTGCGAGCTTCTCAATCCCGGAGATTACGTGCAGATGGAGGATTCGGTCAAGCGCTTTCAGATCCGTGAGAAGGACGCTCTGACGCTGCACGGCGTTTACAATATCAATAAGGGCTACGCGGTGTTCCGGGAGATTACGGTGATCGATGAAAATGAGGAATATTGCGTGGTGGAGAGCAACAATATTTACGGGCTTGCCGCCTATGATTATATCGTTCTGAACGCCTCTGAGGTGACGGCGGATCAGATCGTATATTAGTGTCGAGGGGGATATAAGAAAATGCTAAAGGAAAATCTGGCAGCTGTGGAACAGCGCATCGCAGAGGCCTGCGCTCGCGCGGGGAGAAGCCGCGATGAGGTGACTCTGATCGCCGTGAGCAAGACTAAGCCTGTGGAAATGTTATCGGAAGCGTATGACGCTGGCACGCGCGATTTCGGGGAAAACAAACCGCAGGAGATCCGGGATAAATATCCACAGCTTCCCGAAGATATCCACTGGCATATGATCGGGCATTTGCAGAGAAACAAGATCAAATATATTATTGACAAGGTATGTATGATCCATTCTGTCGATTCGCTTCGTCTGGCCCAGGCGATTGATGAGGCGGCTGAAAAGCTCGGCATTGTCATGCCGGTGCTCGTCGAGGTAAATGTGGCCGGAGAGGAGAGCAAGGATGGGATCCGGCCGGAGGAGACGGAGGATTTCGTCCGGGAGATCAGTGTTTTGCCACATATCCATGTGGAAGGACTGATGACGATCGCCCCTTATACAGAGAATCCGGAGGAAAATCGTCCATACTTTCGAAAATTGAGCAAATTATGTGTTGACATAAGGGAAAAAAACATTGATAATGTGAGTATGTATAGTCTCAGTATGGGAATGACCGGTGACTATGAGATTGCGATTGAGGAAGGCGCCACAATGGTGCGCGTCGGAACAGGAATTTTCGGGGAGCGATTCTATCCCCGTGCTGAGGCAGATGGGAGAGTATAATTATGAGTGCTTTGGACAAGTTTTTGAATTTTATGAAAGTAAATGACGACGAGGGCTTCGGCGACGATTACCTCGATGACGACTATGACGACTACGACGACTATGAGGAGGATCGCCCCAGGAAGCGCATCCTGCCGAAGAATTCAAGGGATGATTTTGACGAGCCGGTCAGCGCTCCCGCAGAAAGAATTCCGGCACAGGCAGACCGACAGGCAGCTGCGCGCACAAAGGCAAAACCTGTGAGGCAGACAAAGATTTCTCCTATGCGCAGCCCCAAGCGGGGCGGCGGCATGGAGGTGTGTGTGATCCGGCCGAAGAGCATGGAGGACGCCCGGGAGATTACCGAGACATTGCTCGACGAGTGCACAGTCGTTCTGAATATGGAAGGACTGGATCTCGATATCGCGCAGCGTATTATTGATTTTGCTTCCGGATCCTGTTATGCGATTCATGGCAATCTGCAGAAGATCAGCAACTACATTTTCATCATCACACCGGAGAGCGTGGATATCTCCGGGGATTTTCAGGAGATCCTGAGCGGTGCCTTTGACGTGCCGTCGTTTGGGACAAAGTTCTGATATGGAGAAGGATGAGCTGCTGGTGAAGCGGATCCAGGAGCTTGCAAAGCTCGCGGATCGCAGGGACTGTGTCACATTTACCGATTTTCTGAATTTGAACGAACAGAATATATTGCATCAGACCACACAAAAGTTTTCCTGGATCAAAGGGGAAACTTTTGGCGGTTATACGGGAGCGGAGCGTCAGATAGCGGCATTTGTACCTGATGCTCCTGCTTATGCGCAGACATGTGTGGAAAAAACAGAATATCCGATCTCGTGCGTGCACATTGCACCGCTGAACACGCGCTTTGCCGAGCCGCTTACGCATCGGGATATTCTTGGCACTTTGATGAGCCTCGGGATCGACCGTGCAAAGACAGGAGACATTGTTCTGTGGGAAGATCGGTGGTATCTGTTCTGCCATAGCACGTTTGCACCGATGATCTGTGAGGAGCTGACGCGCATTCGCCATACATCCGTGAAATGTACGGCGTGCAGCTTCACGGAATTTTCATATAAGCCGAAGACGGAGACGCTGCGTGGCAGTGTGGCCTCCGTCCGTCTGGACAACGTGATAGCGCTTGCCTTTCATGCGTCCAGGAGCAGCCTGCTTGCGCTGATCGAGGGGGAAAAGGTCTTTGTCAACGGGAAGCTGATCACGACAAACGCGTACACGCTGAGAGAGGGAGATATTATCTCTGTGCGCGGACTTGGAAAATTCTGCTATAAAGAAGTGGTCGGGCAGACGAAGAAGGGCCGCTGTATGGTCGAAATTGAGAAGTATGTTTGAACACATTGTGGAGGGATCACAAATGAAAACTCAGATGATAGAAGACGTGCTTAAGGTTAAGACGGAGGGAAATGAGCCATACGCTATCGTGCTGAAGGAGTCGTTCGCCGATTTGTCGGCTTGCCTGCGTGAAATCGGCTGTGAGGGACGAAGAGCCTGTATTGTGACAGATTCAAATGTTGCGCCGCTCTATCTGGATGAGGTAGAAGGTCTTGTAAAAGGTTGCTGCGCGCAGGTAGAAACGTATGTGCTGGAGGCTGGAGAGGAGCATAAGACGCTCGACGCGATCCGCGGAATTTATGTGAAGCTGATTGAGTCGGGATTTGACCGCAAGGATTTCCTGATCGCGCTCGGCGGCGGCGTCGTCGGCGATATGACCGGCTTTGCCGCGGCGACGTTCCTTCGCGGCATCCGTTTCATCCAACTTCCCACGACGCTGCTTTCGCAGATTGACAGCAGCATCGGCGGTAAGACAGGGGTGGATTTTGATCAGTATAAAAATATGGTCGGCGCGTTTCATCAGCCGTGTCTGGTCTACAGCAATGTCTCTGCGCTGAAGACGCTTTCGGACGAGCAGTTCGCGAGCGGTATGGGCGAGAGCCTGAAGCATGGTCTGATCCTTGACGCCGGCTTCTATGAATGGCAGATCGAACATATGGAGGAGATCGGGGAGCGGGACGCCGTGACGCTTCTGGAGCTTGTAAACCGCAACTGTCAGATCAAGCGCTATATTGTGGAGAAGGATCCGAAGGAGAAGGGCGACCGCGCATTGCTCAATTTCGGTCACACGCTCGGACATGCGCTGGAGAAATGCAAGGAGTTTCAGATGCTGCACGGGGAGTGCGTCGCGATCGGCTTTGTTGCCGCCGCGTATATTTCCTGGCAGCGCGGGCTGATCGACGAGGACGAATTCTATGAGATCCGCGATATGAACGTCGGCTTCGGCCTGCCGATTACATTTGACGGCGTTGCTTCGCAGGCCATTGTAGACGCTGTAAAGAAGGATAAGAAGATGGATGCGGGAAAGATCCGCTTTGTGTTGCTGAAAAAGCTCGGACGGGCCTGCCTCGATACGAGCGTGACCGAGCAGGAGATGCTTGAGGCGCTCCGGCTGCTGAACGCAGATGAATTATAGAATAAAGGAAGGATTTCGATGAAAAGGAAGAATCCAGCCTTGCTTTTTTGCGGTATTCTCTGGTTTGCAGTGCTGGTCGGACTCGATCAGCTCACGAAATACCTGGCGGTCGCCAGACTGGCGGGAGAAAAAGGCGTTCCGGTGATTCCGGGCGTTTTTGAATTGTTTTATCTGGAGAACCGAGGCGCGGCCTTCGGGATGTTGACGAACCGCCAGTGGTTCTTTGCGGCTGTCGCGCTTGTGATGGTCATTGCAGCCGTGTACGTGTATCTGAGGCTGCCGGAGGGTCGTCGTTACCATTTTCTGCGAGTGATCTGTGTTCTGATTGCCGCCGGCGCAGTCGGAAATATGCTGGATCGGCTGTTCCGCCATTATGTCGTCGACTTTCTGTATGTCTCAGCGATCGATTTTCCTGTGTTCAACGTCGCGGACTGTTATGTGTGTGTCGGAACCGGACTGGCGTTACTCGCGCTTTTTACCGTATATCGTGAAGAGGACTTCTCTTTTCTGTTCCCGAGGAAGAAGGCAGGGGATGAAAACGTGCACAAAGTTTAAAATATTGGATGACGTTTTATGTGTGAGATGAGGCTTGATGGACAAACGGAATATTTTGCTGTCGCCGCAGGGGAGACAGGGGAACGACTGGATCGCGTCCTTGCGGACAGATTCCCTGACTTTACGCGCTCATATTTTCAGAAATTGATCCAAGATGGAGCTGTCTCTGTCAACGAAAAACCTGCAAAGGCAGGCGTGCGTCTGGCGTGCAAAGACAGGGTGGCAGTTTCCTTTCCGGAACCGGAGATCCTTGATGTAAAGCCGGAGCCGATCCCGCTCGATATCCTGTATGAGGACGACGATCTGATCATTGTCAACAAGCCGAAAGGAATGGTGGTGCACCCGGCGCCGGGACATTACAGCAGCACTCTTGTCAACGCGCTGCTATACCATTGCCGGGACAGTCTCTCCGGGATCAACGGAGTGCTGCGGCCCGGCATCGTCCATCGGATCGATCAGAACACGACCGGATCTCTGGTTGTCTGCAAGAACGACGCCGCGCACAGAAGCCTCGCAGAGCAGCTGCAGGAGCACTCCATCACACGTGCTTACCGCGCGATTGTACACGGAAGAATTTCACAGGACGGAACGATCCATACGACGATCGGACGCCACCCGCAGCGCCGCAAGGAGATGGCGGTCAACGTGTCAAACGGGCGGGACGCGGTGACTCATTATCATGTGCTGGAACAGTTTGATAAATTCACTTATGTGGAATGCCGGCTGGAAACCGGCCGGACGCATCAGATTCGCGTGCACATGAAGAGCATCGGCCATCCGGTTCTGGGTGACGATGTCTACGGCCCTTCCAAATGTCCGATTTCTGGACTGGAGGGACAGACGCTTCACGCGATGACGATCGGCTTTCGGCACCCGTCCACCAGAGAGTATCTGGAAGTGTCGGCGCCTCTGCCGGAGTATTTTGAAGAACTGTTGAGAAAACTGCGCAGAGAATGAAAATATGCCTATATCATGATCGTGGATCGCTTTTCGAGCGATTCTTCTTGGGGACGCGATCTCTCCACGCCGGGAGATCGCCGTTTAAGACCGCGGTGAAAATGCGTTCCTTTGTGCCCGGATGCTCATGATTCAGCCGTGCGACAAGCTCCTTTGCGTATTCACGCTGTGTGTAGCCGTCCGCCGGACAGGGATTCTTCACAACCGGGAGCTGGTATTTGTTTTGAAATCCTTTGACGTCCGCCTCATCTACGTAGATCAGAGGCCGGATCAACGTCAGGTCCATGCGATCCAGGTACGTCACGGGAGAGAAGGTGTGGATGCGTCCCTCCAGGATCAGCGACATCAGCAGCGTTTCGACGACGTCGTCCTTGTGATGCGCGTAGGCAAGCTTGTTGCAGCCGAGCGCCTTCGCCTTCTCATTGAAAGCTCCTTTTCGCATCTTGGCGCAGAGCGAGCAGGGATTGTCCTCTTTTCGCTCCTCAAAGATGATCTGCGCGATGTCGGTGTCCACAACGGTATACGGCACTTCCAGCGTTTCGCAGAGCGCATGGATCGGGGCAAGCGCGCGGTCAAAGCCCTCATATCCGAGGCTCACCGTGATCGCCTCGAGGGAGAATGGAGCAGGGTAGAAGCGCCTCAGCCCGCTCAGCGCATAGAGCAGTGTCAGACTGTCCTTTCCGCCGGAGATTCCGACGGCAATCTTATCGTTTGGCTGTATCATCTGAAATTCGTCGACCGCTTTTCTGGTCAGGCTCATCAATTTCTGTAGTTTCATAAGCTGCCTTTCGTAAGCTGACTTTCATTTTCAGCTTTTCATGATCGGATTTTCGCTTTTTGCCTTTCAGTTTCTGTATTCTGTATTTATCATACCCGAATTTCTAAAAAGTGGCAACTCCAAATGATACAATTTCTTTTTCATCTTATGAGTTTCTATAAAATATTATGGTTTACATAAGTATGTTATGTAGCCTATTTTAAATTGAAGGGTGAAAAAGTCATCATAAATTTACATAAATTAATTATGTCAACTAGTGTGCTTTTCATTTACATTTCTGAAAGAAAATGGTATACTTTGTGCTGAGTTACGGGGTACCCTGTGGGTATCAAAGAAAAGAAAAGGAATAGAGGGGAGCATTCGAATGAAACTTGTGATTCAGCGCGTGACAGAGGCTTCCGTCGAGGTGGAAGGAAAGATCATCGGCTCGATTGGCAGGGGATTTCTGGTGCTGATCGGCGTCGGCGCGGGCGATACAAAAGAAATAGCGGATTTTTATCTACGCAAGATGCTCGGACTGCGCATCTTTGAAGATGAAAACGGAAAGACAAATCTGGCTCTGAAGGATGTGGATGGACAGCTTCTTCTGGTGTCACAGTTCACCTTGTACGCCAACTGCCGAAAGGGAAACCGCCCGAGCTTCATTGAGGCAGGAGATCCGACAAAGGCCGAGGCGCTGTACGATTATATGGTTCAGGAGTGCAAAAAACAGGTTCCTGTGGTGCAGACCGGCGAGTTCGGGGCGGAGATGAAGGTAAAACTCTGCAACGACGGACCTTTTACGATCATTCTTGATGAAAGCCTGCGTAGCTGACCTGAATGATCAAGGCAGGAAGATGGAGAAAACCTGAGATAAATCCAGGAAAGAGGAATAGAGAAATGAAAACTTCTTCTCATAAGCGAGAATGCGGCCTCGTGCTATTGATGCTTGCGGCCGCGGCAATTTTTTTAGGGATATGCAGCAAATGTTCTCCGCTGTATCCGATGAACGATTGGGTAGATGTGAACTGTTTCCGCACCATTGCCAAGTCCATGGTTGACGCGGGCAAGGTTCTGTACCGCGACATCTTTGACCATAAAGGACCCTACCTGTATTGGATTTACTGCATAGGGTACCTGATCAGCCCAAATTCTTTTCTCGGCGTCTATCTGCTGGAAATTCTGTGTCTCGGGATCAGTATGTATTTCTGCAGGAAGATTTTAAAGATGTATCTGGAAAACGACCGCGTGGTCATGATCCTGGTCGTGTTTTATGCTTTTATCGTTGCAAGCTCCAGGGCATTCGCGCACGGCGCCAGCTGCGAGGAGCTTTGTCTGCCGATATTGACCTATTCGCTGTATTATTTTCTGCGATTGATCCGTGCAGACGAAGATCAGGGCATGGGGATCGCGCTACATATAATTCACGGGTTATGCATGGGCGTACTGTTTTTTACCAAATTTACGATTCTGGCGTACCACATAGGCGCGTATCTTTTTCTGTTCGTGCTGTTTATCCGGCAAAAACGTCTGAAGAGCATACCCGGGATCGTCGGCTATACAACGATCGGTTTTTTACTCAGTTTTATTCCCGTAGCATTATATTTCGGGGTCAATCGGGCGTTTGGCGATCTGTGGACCGTATATTTTTACAACAATATATTTGCGTATACGGATGAGCATGCGCCCGCTGAGAGACTGTATAAGCTGATCCGTATTCTCGCCGAGATGTTTTATAAAAATAAGCTGTTTACGCTTGTGTGCTTTGCGGGATTTCTGCGGCTGATCCGAAAAAGAGAAAGCGAATGGCTGTTTTTTATATTTAGTACGGCTTTTACGGCACTGGTGATCTATGTGGGAGTCAGGCGGTATGTCTATTACTTTTTAATCCTGTTTCCCAACATGACCTTCGGGCTCATCGCAATCGGCAGTTGTCTTCAAAAATGGAGCAAAAACAGTACAACAGCAGTTTACGTTCTATGTGTCTGTCTGGAAGTGTGTCTTTTCTGCGTGGGAAGTTATTTCATCAGTGTTAATACTTACATGCTGGGCCGCAAAAAGTCCGACATGGCGCAATTTCAGTTTGCCGACACGATTCGTTCCGTCGAAAACGCTTCCCTGCTGAACTACGGATTTTTGGACGGAGGCTTTTATTTTGCCTCAGGGGTCATTCCGCAAAATAAGTACTTTTTTAAGCCGAACATAGAGACTCCTGAGATCATGCAGGAGCAGGACGAGCTTGTGGAAAGGAAAGCAGTTGATTTCGTAGTTACCAAAAATATGAGACTGGAAAAGCACATCGATATTGAATCGAAATATGTCTGTATCGCGAAAGCGACGCAGCCCTATGAGGGATATTCATACACATTTCGTCTGTATGCGGCATGTGAAGACTGACTCAGCATGTGCAGACGAAATTCAGCCCTCATGCGATCAATTAAGCTCTAAATGTATTTTTGCGGATGAATATCAGCCTTCGCGCAATTTGACTGCGGAGGCGGCTCGTCTTCGCCGATCCTCGTCCATAGCCGCGTAATGTTTTCGCGTCGTATTGACGTCCTTATGCCCGAGGACGTCCGCAACCAGGTAGATATCGCCGGTTTCCTTGTATAGCGTCGTGCCGTAGGTGCTGCGCAACTTGTGAGGCGTGATCTTTTTCGTCGTCGTGATCTCGCGGGCGTATTTTTTTACCATATTCTCGACTGCCTGTACGCCGATCCGTTTGCGCTGGGTAGAGTAGAAGAGGGCGTTTTCGTGGCCAGCGATCGGGGTGACGGACTCACGTATCTCCAGGTAATCGAGAAGCGCTTTTTCTACCTCTTCGCCGAAATAGACGATCATTTCCGAACCGCCTTTTCGCACAACACGAATTCCGCCGTTTTTGAAATCGATATCCGACACATCGAGCCCGACGCATTCCGACACACGGATCCCCGTGCCAAGCAGCAATGTGATGATCGCCAGGTCGCGGTATTTTGTCTTTTCGTAGTAGACTTTTTTCTGGCCGGTCAGGTGATCCCCGCAATGCTCAATATAGTCCAGCAGCTCGGCCGTCTCATCCGGATCCAGACGTATGATTTCCTTGTCGTGAAGCTTTGGCATATCGACGAGAAGCGTCGGGTTTGTCTTGATCATTTCACGCTTGTAATAATAGGCGTAAAAGCTTCGAAGAGCGGACATTTTGCGCTTCAGGCCGCGTTCCCCGTTTGTTAAAAGTTTGTCATCATTGGAATAAACCTTCAGATATTCCTGATATTCCTCGATATCGACCGCCTGGAGCTGATCCAGCACGTCGACGGTGATATCGGCGGCTGTCTTTCCTTTAAAAGCAGGATTTTCATTCAAAATAAACTGAAAAAAGATTCGGATGTCATATGCGTAGGAAATACGCGTGCGCGTGCTTGTCGTTGGCTCAATGGCGCGGAAATAATCCTTTGCAAACGCAGGCAGCGTCTTCAGAACCTCACGCAGCTTCAATACATTGTCGATGTTAACTTGTTCGTGGTACGTAATTGTTTTCTCCATGATGATTGTCCATTCCTTTACCAGAGCTTGATCTATTTGAAAAACATGTGTTTGTCGTATAGATGTATTATGGAAATAACATACCATCTTCTTCGCAGATTGTCAAGCATTTTGGAAATTTAAAGGAATTTTGGCTATATTTGAAAGGGACCGCCGGATCACTCCGCCAGTCCCTGTGTTGTTTTTCGAAATCTGTTTCTTTCTTTTTGGTCTTTCTTTGCCTATTATTTACTTGATCTCAAGCTCATAATTGATCGTGTTGAGCAGCGTTCCGGCCTCATCGTAGAACGACACCTGGAAGCTGGTCTTGCCCGCTGCGTTGAGCGTGGCGGCAAAACTGCCCGAGGCTGTGAATTCGCCCTGATCAAAGCTGATCATTGCTGGATCTGCCTGTTCGATATAGGCAACCGAAGCTGCTGAGTTATCCATCATAACCTGCCCGGACACCGTGCTTCCTGCCGTCGGTTCTATGTCCTTATCGATGCAGAAGCCATATTCGGAGGTCTGAATCTGCCAGGTCTGGTCGTCTTCAACCGCCGCGGTCATTGCGGAGCCGTCCGCAGACGTGAACGCATTCTCCGTCATCGTCACATAGCAAAATGCCATCTGTGCGATCGGGTCCTTCAGTTTGATCGTGGCTTTACAGCCGGTGCTCCATCCCAGATCAGCAAGTGCCTCAGCGTCGAGCGGGCTGATGGCAACCTTCTCGGTATCGTTCGCCTGGATCGTCTCGATCACGGAGCTGTCAAAACCGTTCATAAGGCTGATTGAACCTGTCCCTGCCAGGATATCCTCTCTCTGGAAGCAAATCGTAAGCTCATTGATACCGGCCGGAAGAAGCTCTTTCTTCTCCTCATCGTACAAAGGAGCCAATTCCATCTCCTCTGCAGGAATCATTGTGAGTACGGGAGCCGTCGGCTCATCCGGAACCTCGAACATCGGATCTTCGAGCTCAGGCATCATCGTATCAATGCCGTATTCATCCGACTGCTCCTGCTGCGCATCCGGGTTTGCCTCAGTCTGCTCCGGAACAACGTCTCCATCCACCTGAATGTTGCCCTGGTCAGATTCTGTGTCCGGAACGACGGGAGCTTCGGTCTGCTCCGCATTGGTCTCGCTGCCTGTGCCTCCATCCGGAGCCTGTTCTGCGGAATCCGTATACTCATCGGAGGTGGTTATCTGAATATCGTCGCCGGAAGGCATTGTCTCAGGCTGCGGCGCTTCTGTCTGCTCCGGAGCCAGCGTTGAATCTGTCACAACGGAATCTCCGAGCGCTTCAGGATCCGCATTGCCCAAAATGCTGTCTTCCGGAAGGGTCTCAGGGGTTTCCGTCTGATCTGTGCCTGTATCTGCATCCGAGGCCGGCACTGCAGTCTGATCCACGTCTATATTAGCTGCAGGAGCTGGAGCTCCGCTCTCTGACTGCTGCGTCTGCTGGCTCATCAGTGTATCCATATTCTGCTCTACACGCTCCAGAGTCTCTTTCATATCCTCGTAGTCATAGTCCTGCTCCGCGATCTGTTTCATGAGGTCCCTGAGCAGCTCACGGTCGGACTCGGAAAGCTCTATGGACTCCTCTTCTGCCACATCGTCGATGATGATATCGATATCATTCTCACTGACGACATTTCCCTGAATCACCTGCATCTTAGCTTCATTGACGATGTCGGTAGCTTCAGCCTGTCCGATGTTGTTGGCGATCGTCGTCGTTGTGATAAGCTCCTGTGTGGCTACTTCCTTCTTTGATGAGTCAAGCTCCGTGCCGACTGCCGACTCATAGGCCATCAGAATACCTGTCAAAGCGCCCGTGCCGGAAACCGCAAACGGGGACGCCGCAAGCACCTCGCAGTTCACCACGCCCGATGTAGAAAGCGTCGTCGCAATCATATTGCTGGTGACCCATGTGAGGTTCGCAGTCCTGACCTGAATGCCGCCCGAATTGGTCGGATTGACGAGCGCGCTGCTGTAGGTATGCGTGCCGATCTGCTCCAGCGGAACATAGGCGCCAAGATGATCTCTCTCATCCTGATTCGTGATCGTAAGCGTCCTGATGCTCTGCCCTGCAATGCCAAAATAGCGCAACAGCGCCTGCTTCTGGTCTTCGGTCAGATCCGCGCCGAGCGTGACAACCTTCTCTCCGTCGGCGAACGCCGGCACAGAAGGTATCGCCGATGCGATACAGAGAGCGCTCATGACAACAGCAAGCAATTTCCTTTTTCTCATATCTATTCTCCTCACTTTCCGTTTTTTTGTTAAAATTATAGCATTGAAACTCCAACAAAACAAGAAAACAAAATGAATGTATTTATTAAACTTTTTTAAAGAAACCAGGGAAACATTTGTTTGCTTTTTTAGAACATATGTGCTATACTGAAAAAAATGATATATTTTCACATGGAACGGACAGAACGAAAAGCATAGATACGGGAGGGATATATTATGCCAGGAAGGATCACAAACAAGCAGGAGGAAATTCTCAATTATATCAAGGATGAGATTCTGAAGCGCGGCTTCCCCCCGACTGTGCGGGAGATCTGCCAGACGGTAGGACTGAAATCCACCTCTTCCGTCCACTCTCATCTCGAGTCTCTTGAGAAGAACGGCTATATCCGCCGGGATCCGACAAAGCCCCGCGCGATCGAGATCCTGGACGATTCTTTCAATATGCTGCGCAGAGAGATGGTAAATGTTCCGGTCGTCGGCACGGTCGCAGCCGGACAGCCGATCCTTGCCGAGCAGAATATCGACAGCTATTTCCCCATTCCGGCAGAATATATGCCGAACGAGCAGTCATTCATCCTGCGTGTCAAGGGCGAGAGTATGATGAATGCCGGGATCATGGATGGAGATCAGGTGATCGTGCGCCAGCAGTCTACCGCCCGCAACGGCGACATTGTCGTCGCCCTGGTTGATGACTCCGCCACCGTGAAGACCTTTTACAAGGAGAACGGTCATTATCGCTTGCAGCCGGAGAACGATTCCATGGATCCGATCATCGTGGACGATCTTCAGATCCTCGGAAAAGTTTTTGGCGTTTTCCGCTTCTTCTGAAAGCAAAGGAGCCTGTTATGGAAACGTAGTCCGACAGGCTCCTCTCTTTTTTTATTCGTCTTCCTAGGTTTCCCCGCTCTGCTGTCTTTCCTCCGGTCTGAAGCGCTTCAGAAGGCCTTCGATCAATTCCTTTGGCATTGCGATATGAAATCCTGCCGGGTTGAGTACAAAACCCTTGGAATCCTTTACAAGAATTCTGGAGAGCTGCCCGAACGGGATCACCAGCGCTTTGAACGGATTCCCCTTATTGAATTTGGACAGCTCCGGCATATCTGTGAAAAGCGGCTGCAGAATATCGCCGTTTTTATTCTTTAATATAGGAATCCGGTATTTCCGATTCTTGAGCTTGTCTGCGTCGCTCTCCGGGCCCGGAAGCAGCTCTACGGGCAGAATGTACCTGCTCTTCACCAGATTCACCGCAAGCTCCTCCTCCAGATCCTGCAGCCCTGATTTCTCTTCGATTGGAACCGGACGAGACATCTCCTGCATGAAATACAGCCCTGTAAGCTGAAGCTGCGGATTGAATATCGGCCGCTTCTCCGCCGGGAGCTCTGAGTAATCCGGCTTTTTGACCAGCTCTTCAAGCTCCAGCGATTGCCGGCCGGCCTGATTCACAAAGATAAGCTCATTCACTCCGATCGTGTAAAGCAAAGAGAAAAAGCCAAGGAAATCCTTGTTCAGATATTTGATTCCCCTGAGCAGAATCTTCTTCTCCGTGAAGGGCTTCGCGAACTCCTGAAGCAGCTCTTCCGTGTCGAAGATCCACACCTGATCGTTAAAAGTGTCCGGATCGCACTGGACAAACGGCATATTTGTATATCCGCAGTACGCCACAATCAATTCACTTTTTCGCTGAATACTTTTTATAAAAAACGATTTGTCTATCGCCATTTTACTGACCCCTGTATGATGTGTTTTTGTCTCACGCCAGATCGTCCCTTGAGATCGTCTTGCCGTCGCACCAGATCCGTTCCAGATCATAGAACAGACGATTTTCCGCGTCAAACACATGAACGATAATATCGCCGTAGTCCATAAGGATCCAATTTGCCGTGCGGTAACCCTCGGACTGTCTCATCGGATAGCCTGCCTTGAGAAGCTGCTCTTCTACATTGTCGGCGAGCGCCTGGATTTGATTGTGGTTTGTGCCTGACGCAATGATGAAATAATCAGCTACCACAGAGATTTCCCCGATATCGATGACCGTAATATCGACGGCCTTCTTGTCCTCCAGAGCGTCGTATGCAAGTCTGGCCATTGTCTTTGCCGTATTGTCTGCCATTTATGTTTCCTCCCTCCCGTGAATGAGTTCTTTGTAATAATTATACGCGACAACCGTCTGATTATCAAGAGACGCATTTTCACGCTTCAAATATTGCAGAGTGTCCCGCATTGTGATATATACTGCCTTATCCAGATCCTGAAAAGCCAGGCGGCGTACCTCGGCAAGATTTTCCGCTTTCGAACGCAGCGGCTCGATATAGTCCGAGATAAAGATGATCTTTTCGAGCAGCGTCATGTCCGGTTTGCCGGTCGTATGGCACTCGATCGCGCTTAGAATCTCCGGATCCTCGATATGATATTTCTCACGGGCGATATATGCGCCCAGCTTTGCGTGGAGCAGATACGGAGCCTTGCGTTCCGCCTCAGAGACACCAATGTTGTTCTGCCGGCAAAGCTTCAGCTTCTTGGAATTCGGAATGCACTTTGCGCTGTCGTGCAGAAGGCCGGCCACCTGCGCTCTTTCAATGTCCGCCCCGTGGCACATGGCAAGAGAAGCCGCCGTGTACATAACGCCAAGCGTGTGCACGTAACGTGCCTCATCTATGTATTTTTTCAATTTCTTCTGCATTTTATAAATGTTATAGCCGCCCATTTTTTCTCATCCCTGCCGTAAACTTACCATGAAAACCGACCGTCTGCCCTGCTTAGGAGGTCACAAAACCACTCCGCTGTAGATACCTTTCTGTCTGATATATTCTCTCACGTCGTCGGGAACGTAGTAACGCAGCGAATGTCCCTCCTGCCGGAGACGCCGCAGCTCTGTCGAGGATATGTCAATATTCGGAGTGTTAAGAAGACAGATCCTTGCTTTATAGCGCTCCCGCAGCTCGTCCATCTTCTCTTCTATCACAGAGTCGGAAATCTGATCCCGGCCTGCCGCAAGCAGCACACAATTCCTGCTGATAACCTCCGGCTCACGCCAGCTGTCAAACGAAAGCAGAGAGTCTGCGCCGATGATAAAATAATAGTCCGTATCGGGATTCTGCTTCCGAAGCGCTACGAGCGTGTCGCTTGTGTAGGAAAAACCGCTTCGGCGCATCTCCTCCGCGTCAAGCAGAAAATGCGGGTTGTCACGGATCGCGAGCGATACCATCTCCAGCCGTTCTTCATCCGTCGCGCCGTCCGCGCGGTCCGCTTTGTGCGGTGGATTGCCGGAGGGTAAAAACTGAACAGCATCCAGTTGAAATTGCTCATATGCGCATTCGGCAAGGATCAGATGTCCGATATGGATCGGATCAAAGGTCCCGCCCATAATGCCGACACGACGCCTCGTTTTATCGCTCATTGATCGTTCCTTTCTGCATTGATAGCGCCGGAGCTTTAGCCGCGCTGTTTCCTGGAAGCCTTCGGAAGCTCGATCTTCTTCTTTCCTTCCTTGCCCTCTTTGTAGAGAACGATCTTTTTGCCAATCACCTGTACGACCTGCGAGCGCGTGCGTTCCGCAACAATCCCCGCTAGCTCATGCGGGTCGTCCATGCAGTTCTGCAGCACGCTGATCTTGATGAGCTCCCGCTTCTCCAAGGCCTCTCCTACCGCCGCGGTGAGTTCCGGCGTCAGGCTGCTCTTGCCGATCTGAAAAATCGGCTCCATGGTCATGGCAAGTCCCTTTAAATAAGCACGTTGTTTGCTTGTCATATGCTCTCCTTATTCATTAAATCCGTACAGTTCGTTTACATAGTTTTTTCAGACATGGCTGACGACCGCCGCTCTATCGGCGGGCGGTTATTTGTAATAGTCAAACTGCAGTCCGTAGATGCGGACCGTATCTCCGTCCTGAATGCCAAGCGCCTCGAGCTCGCCCAAAATCCCGTTGTCCTTGAGAAAATTCTGGAAAAATTGGAATCCCTTCTCGGATTCAAGGTTCGTGTAGCCCAGCATCTTCTCGATTCGCGGTCCCTCGACGACGTAGGTGTTCTCCTCTTCGTCTGACTTTATCACGGTGAACGGAAGCTGGCTTCCAGCCAGGTGAAGCTGCGGATCGTACTCCTGCTCAAAGACCGTCGGCTCCTGCGGAAACTCGCGCAGCATCTTCTGAACATGATACAAAAGCTCCTGCACGCCCTGTCCGCTGACCGCGGAGATCGCAAATACTCTGACGCCCTGAGGTTCAAATTCATCCCGAAGACGCTGTACGGGATCTTCCCCTCCAGTATAGATCGCATCGATCTTATTTGCCGCGATCACCTGCGGGCGTTTTGCCAGCTCCTCGTCGTAAGCAAAAAGCTCAGCGTTGATCTTCCGGATATCGTCCACCGGATCGCGCCCCTCCACGGAGGCTGCGTCTACCATATGAATCATCAACTTCGTACGCTCAATGTGACGCAAAAACTCATAGCCGAGTCCGACGCCCTCCGACGCTCCTTCGATCAGTCCGGGGATATCCGCCATAACGAACCCGCCGCCCTCCAGATCGACCACGCCGAGGTTTGGAGACAGCGTCGTGAAATGATAATTCGCAATCTTGGGGGTCGCGTTCGTGACACGGGCAAGCAGCGTCGATTTCCCGACGTTCGGGAAGCCGACAAGCCCGACGTCTGCGATGACCTTGAGCTCCAGAAGCACCTCCAGCTCGATCGCGTCCTGTCCCGGCTGCGCGTACTTTGGCGCCTGCATTGTCGACGTTGCATAATGCATGTTGCCGTTGCCGCCCCGACCGCCCGGCAGGATCACCTGCCTGCGGTTCGCCCCGGACATATCGGCGATCACCTTGCCGCTCTGCGCCTCCTTGACGACCGTGCCCTCCGGCACGCGCAGCACCAGATCCTCGCCGTTCGCGCCGTGGCAGCGGCGCTTTCTGCCAGGCTCTCCGTCCTTTGCGGCAAATTTCCTGCGGTGCCGGAAATCGATCAGAGTATTCAATCCGTCGTCAACCTCAAAGATCACGTCTCCGCCCTTGCCGCCGTCTCCGCC
Source organism: uncultured Lachnospiraceae bacterium (assembly GCA_947627365.1). Classification (GTDB taxonomy): domain Bacteria; phylum Bacillota; class Clostridia; order Lachnospirales; family Lachnospiraceae; genus Choladousia. Next base: position 17,818 of record CANQVT010000017.1, read on the forward strand.
GTCGGGTCCACCGTCCGGGACATACAGCTCTCTGCGAAAGCTGACGTGCCCGTCTCCGCCCTTGCCGGAGCGTAAAATGATCCGTGCTCTGTCTGCAAACATAACGTCTCCTGTCTCAAAAGTAAGGGCTTCAAACCACATCTGATCTGAAGCCCGCGTCACTTATTCTTCTGCTGCAACCGGAATGATAGAAACCTGTTTCTTATCTCTTCCCTTTCTCTCAAACCGCACAATACCGTCTGCCTTCGCGTACAGGGTATCGTCGCCGCCGCGTCCCACATTCACGCCCGGGTGAATCTTCGTGCCGCGCTGCCTGTAAAGAATGTTGCCGGCTTTTACAAACTGTCCATCCGCTCTCTTCGCGCCAAGTCTCTTTGACTCGGAGTCTCTGCCGTTCTTGGTAGAACCGACACCCTTCTTGTGAGCGAATAACTGAAGGTTCATCTTCAACATAATTACACCTCCTGAACTTCTAAGGTAATGTATTCCTTTCCGTAACCCGCCTCTATGCTCCCTATTCCGAGCACAAGGCTGTCCATCAGCAAGGCTGCTCTCTCACCGGGCGTTTCGGAAAAACTCATCCGCAGATACCCGCCGTCCTCAGTCTGCTCCAGTTCAAACGCATCTTCAGTGAATTCCTCAATAGAATTTACCGCATTGATCGCGAGAGCAGACACCGCCGAACAGATAATGTCCTCACCGGACTGCGCGTAACCCGCGTGTCCCCGGCTTTCAAAGCCCCTGTACTGATCTCCTGACTTCCACACTGTAAATCGGATCATACCGGTCAACCGTTGATCTTTTCGATCTTGACCTGTGTGTACTGCTGTCTGTGACCATTCTTCTTGTGGTATCCGGACTTTCTCTTGTACTTGTAAACGATGACCTTTTTCGCCTTGCCGTTCTTCACGACCGTAGCGGTAACCGTCGCGCCGGCAACATCAGCGCCGACCTTCAGTCCGTCATTGCTTACTGCAAGCACCTGATCAAACGTAACAACCTCGCCGGCTTCCACACCAAGCTTTTCTACGTTAATGATATCGCCTTCGGCTACTTTGTACTGTTTACCACCTGTTGCAATAATCGCGTACATATGGCACCTCCCGTTATCATTACTCGCCAAATTCGGTGGCCCGCAGGCACTTATACCTCTTTGTGCGGCATACTTAAACAAAATAGCATATTTTCCGGGCAGAGTCAACTGTTTTTTCCGGTTTCCGAACCATTTTTACCACTGCTTTTATCATTTCTTCTGTAAGTATGATTTCCCCTGTATGGTGCGGATATTCTACCCTTCTACCAGATCAGCGCGTACACGACCGGACCCAGCAGAGCCGGGAGCATGTTTCCGACCCGGAATTTCTTTCCGAAGGCGACGTTTACGCCCACACAGAAGATCAACGCGGAACCGATAAAGGAGAGATTCGCGATCAGCGCTTCGCTGATAAAATTGCCGACAAAATGGGCGATCAAGGTCAGCGCGCCCTCGTAGACCAGGATCGCGAGCGCCGAACACATCACTCCGACACCGTAGGTAGACGCCAGCACGATCACGATCGCAAAGTCAAGCACGGCCTTCGCGGTGAGCATCGTCGCGTCGCCGCTCAAGCCGTCCTGGATCGAGCCGACGATCGCCATCGCCCCGACACAGATGATCAGGGACGTATTGACGAAGCCTTCCACGAAGCGCGCGTCTTTCTCCGCGTGGAACATGCTCTTCAGCTTCTCTCCGACCGTGTCCATGCGTTTCTCGATATCCACAAGCTCGCCGAAGAGTCCGCCGAGCACAAGGGAAAAGATCAATAGCATGCTGCCCTTTGTCTGAATGCTCCCGTCCACGATCTCGATCATGCCCTGCAGCACGCCCGCCGTCCCGATGAAGATCGTCGCGACGCCGCAGCCGGCCATCAAAGCATCCTGCAGCTTTTGCTTCATTCCCTTGCGCAGCAGGATTCCGATGGCGCTGCCCGCCACGACCCCTGCGGTATTGATCAAAGTCCCCAGTCCGAACATATCAGATATCCCCCTGCTCTTCAAGAATGTGAAAGATTTCCCGCGCGACGCCGTCCTCATCGTTAGACAGTGTGATCCGGTCCGCGGCTGCCTTGCAGGCATCAGACGCGTTCGCCACCGCGATTCCAATCCCGGCATATTCGAGCATATGCGCGTCGTTGTCGCCATCTCCAAACGCCGCGAGCGATTCGCGCGGGAGACCGAGCTGCTCCAATACAAACTGAACTCCGGAATGCTTGCCGCAGTCTTTATAGGAAACCTCCAGAAGCTGTCCGACCGAGGATGTGATATAGACGTCTGACAGCTTCTCCTCAAACAGCTTCCATAATCTGGCTTTCAATCCCGGATCGTCGATCACAAGATCCATACAATCCAGCCTTGAGGCATTCTGCAGTATGAAATCCGGAAAGTCTGCCACAGGCGTCCGCGTGTTCTGCACATACGAGATGGATTTTGTGCCATAGCGAAGAGGATCTGCGACATAGTCTGCCTGCGCGAAAGGTTTTCCGTCGATAAAAACTTCAAAAGCGGCGTGCACTCCCCTTGTGAGCCGCAGGATCTCACGCACAGACTGTTCTGTCAGCTTGTATTGCTTCAGACAGGCATTTGTGCAAAGATCATAGACTGCCGCGCCATTTGAAGTCACGGCGTAGCGGATACCGTCAAGCGTTCGGATCTCTTCCGGAAGAGAGTTTAGCGCTCTTCCGCTTGCGACGACGATATGGACGCCTTTCCCGATCGCATATGCAAGTGCCTGCCGCGTGTATGTACTTAAATGCCCCTGGCTGTTCAAGGTTGTGTAGTCCAAGTCCAGGGCGATGCAGCGTATGTTCATTGTTGCCTCCAAAGGATTCTGCATATCTTCGTGTATAGTTCACTATACACGAAGAGTATATCATAGATTCTCATAATATGCCACCAGGCAGGTTGTCGTTTTGCAAAAATTCGCGTATAGCATTCCGGAAATCGGAACAGACTAGCATTGTACAAAGTCGAACGAAAGGAGTATATTATGGGCAATCAAGACACGATACATCTATTGAAAGAATGCGATTCCGGCACGAAAATGGCGGTGGCCTCTTTTGACGAAGTGCTGGATCGCATCAGTGACTCGGACATGAAGCAGCTGCTGATCGACAGCAAAGAGCATCACGAGAAGCTCGGGAATGAGATTCATGGACTGTTAAGCCAGTATCAGAGTGAAGAAAAGGATCCGAATCCGATGGCAAAAGGGATGTCCTGGCTTAAGACAAACGTAAAAATGGGCATGGACAAGAGCGATGCCACTGTCGCGGATCTGATCACAGACGGCTGCAACATGGGCGTAAAATCACTGCACAAATATTTGAATCAGTATCCGACTGCCGACGACACCTCAAAAGAGATCTGCCGCAGACTGGCGTCCATGGAAGACCAGCTCTGCAAGGATCTGCGCAGTTATCTGTAAGCGTCAAAATGAGAGTGCGCGAACATGCCAGGGCATACAGACAAACTATCGTCAGGTAATGAAAAAAGTCCCGCATCCACGGGACTTTTCTGATAAGCCGGAAATGGGACTCGAACCCACGACCTACGCATTACGAATGCGTCGCTCTACCGACTGAGCTAATCCGGCATCTCGGCTGGCTTCCCAGCCGACTTTTGTATTATATATAATTTCCATTCATTTTGCAAGTCTTTTTTTCAGGAGTTTCACGACGCCATTATGTATCCTGTCCCGCCCTGAGAAGCTTCAGCTCTTCAATGATCGCCGGCAGCGCAACCTTCGCCTGCTCACTGATAAAATAGTCCGCGTCCTGATCGCCGCGCGCAGACCCGGAATGAATGAGGATCACGCTGTGGCCCTTGTAATATTTCAGGAACTGCTGGGCCATCTCGGATTTCATGTAGGCGCCGGCGAGAAGCAGCGTATCAGCCTTGGATACCTCCTCGGCAGCCTTTGTCATCCGGCCGATGTTGATCATCTCTCCCACCAACGTCACGCCCGGGTGGATCGGGATCCGGCACTTTTCACAGAGCGGCACTTTTTTCGCGTCGCGCAGGTATTCCATCGGGTACTCTCTGCCGCAGCGCGGGCAATGATTCTTCTCATAGATATTTCCATGAAGATCGTAGACGTTCTGACATCCGGCGCGCTTCGGGAAATCAAAGAGCTGCCGGCTGATCGTGGCCTTCAGCACGCCCATGCGCTCCAGCTCGGCAAGCGCCTGAAACGAGATGCCGGGATCCTCCTTCGCCTGATTCAGAACCTCATTCTGGTAAAACTCGTAGAACTTCTCAACACGTGTGCTGAAAAACTGCGCGCTGAACAGCTCCTCCGGAGAATAGTCGTATTTCGTCTCAATCGAATAGGCCGTCTCCATATTTCGCATGGAAGAGATTCCGTCCTCCACGATCATCTCACGGCCGGAGAGACACACGACATAGCTGCTCTTCTGTAAAATTTCTGCGATCTGTCTGTAAATCATACCCTCACCCCCGATGCTGCCGTCCTTCCGTGACCGGCAGCGTTTCTGACCAGTCGACGCCTCGCCTGCAAAAAAGATCTTCATAGTTTACTTGATAAAGCGGTCGATCGCATTGCTGAGTTCCTCTATCTCCTGCATGTCGCCCGATTCGATCGCGTCGACAAGACAGTGCTTAATATGATCCTGAAGGATCACCTTGCCGGTATTGTTGATGGCAGCTTTCACCGCGGAAAGCTGGATCAGCACCTCACTGCAGTCCCTTCCGTCCTCGACCATGCGCTTGATGGACTGCATGTGTCCGATCACCTTAGAAAGACGGTTCAATACGGCTTTCGTGTTCTCATGCGTGTGTGTGTGCTCATGCCCGTGTCCGGCGGCTCCCACATGTGTGTGCGTGTGCTCATAGACTACGCCGTCGCTGCCTACATGCGTATGGGTGTGCTCGTAGGCAACGCCGTTCTCATCTGTGTGCGTATGCGTATGCGCAAGCGTGTGACCGCTGGCCTCTGCGGCAGCATGAACATTTTGTTCGTCAGAATTTGCCATATAAATCTCCCGTTTCCGTCCTGTTGGTTCCGATATCTATTTTGTACCGCCGGATTTCTTCGTCCGGCCACGTTTCACAGCCGGCTTAGCAGCCTGAACATCGGCTTCCGGCGCAGCTTTCTTTTTCGCTTTGGCCGGTTCAGAAGCTTTGGCAGCCTTTGCCGAATCCGTCTCCTCAATCCTGGTGCACTTGAAGACAGAAATCCCCATCGGCGGTACAAGCACCTCAATTGAATTCTCTCTGTCGTCGCAGGGGCTCTTTTTGGACGCCTTGACGCGCGGATTGATGTTTCCCTCCCCGCCGAACACGGTGCTGTCGCTGTTAAAGATTTCCTTGAACTTTCCGTTATAAGGTACACCGATCTTATGCTTCGCATAGGCAAGCGGCGAGAAGTTACAGACGATGAGCAGGTCGTCCTCCTGCCGATTTCCTCTCCGCATAAACACGAGCATATTCTCATTCGCGGATATGTTGTTGATCCACTCGAAGCCAAACGGATCGTAATCTCTGCAGTACAAGGCCGGCTGTTCCTTGTAAAGCCGGATCAGCGCCTGGACATAGTTTTTGAAGTTCTTATGGTCGTCGTACTCCAGCAGGTTCCATTCGACGGCACGCTCCTCGCTCCACTCTGTGAACTGCGCGATGTCCTGCCCCATGAACAGAAGCTTCTTGCCGGGATGGGTCAGCATGTAGCCGTAGGCTGCGCGAAGGTTCGCGAATTTGGATTGGCGCTTGCCCGGCATCTTGCCGATCATCGAGCTCTTTCCATGCACGACCTCGTCATGTGACAGCGTCAGGATAAAGTCCTCGCTGTACGCGTAGATCATGCTGAAGGTGAGCTCGCCATGATGATGGGAGCGGAAAAACGGGTCAAGCTGCATATAGCCGAGAAAATCATTCATCCAGCCCATGTTCCACTTATAGTCAAAACCGAGTCCGTCCGCTTCCACCGGAGTCGTGATTTTCGGCCATGCCGAGGATTCCTCCGCGATGAGCAGAGCCCCGTCCTGATCCTTTTTGAAGATTGAATTCAGATGCTTGAAAAACTCAACAGCTTCCAGATTTTCATTGCCGCCGTACATGTTCGCAACCCACTCGCCGTCGTTCCTGCCATAATCGAGGTAGAGCATCGACGCGACCGCGTCCATGCGGATTCCATCCGCGTGATAGACATTCTTCCAGAACAGCGCGTTAGCAATCAGGAAGTTGGAGACCTCAGGGCGACCGTAATTGTAGATCAAAGTACCCCAGTGCGGGTGCGTCCCTTGTCTTGGATCCAGATGCTCGTACAGACAGGTGCCGTCAAAGCCGCACAGCCCATGCGTGTCGCGCGGAAAATGTGCCGGCACCCAGTCGAGGATCACACCGATCCCCTGCCCGTGCATATAGTCGATAAAGTACATGAAATCCTGCGGCGTCCCGTAGCGGGCAGTCGGCGCGTAATATCCGGTCACCTGATACCCCCAGGACTCATCCAGAGGATGTTCCATCACCGGAAGCAGCTCGATGTGAGTATAGCCCATCTCTTTCACATAGTCCGCGATCATCGGCGCCAGCTCGCGGTAATTGTAAAAATACCGGCCGTCCTCCGGCTTCGCGAACGAGCCGAGATGTACCTCATACACAAACATCGGCTTGTCCTTGGTATCAAGTCCTCTGCGCTGCTCCATCCACTTCTGATCGCTCCAGCTGAAATCGCTCAGATCCGCCACGATCGAGGCAGTATTCGGGCGCAGCTCCGCCGCATTGCCGTAAGGGTCGGCCTTCAGGTATGTGAGACCGCCCCTCGCCTTGATCTCGTACTTGTACAGCGTGCCTGCCTCCAGTCCCGGCACAAAGAGGTCAAAAATGCCGGAATTCCAGAGCCTGCGCATCGGAAGCCGCCGGCCGTCCCAGAGGTTGAAATCTCCGACGACACTGACGCGCATCGCATTCGGCGCCCACACGGCAAAATAGACCCCCGGCGTCCCGTCGATCGTCATCGGATGCGCGCCGAGCTTCTCATAGATATTATAGCAGATCCCTGCGTTGAATTTCTTCGTGTCCTTTTCTGTGATCTGCGGCGCAAACGCATACGGATCCCTGAGCTCCTGCTTTTTGCCGTCTGTATAGGTCACGAGATAGCTGTATTCCGGGATCTTTTTCCCAGGGAGAAGCACGGCGAAATATCCGGCTTCGTCCTCCTGATCCATCTGGTACGGCGTCTTGCGCCCGGCCGTCTTTACCGCTACAGATTTCGCGTCCGGGAAGAACGCCTGGATCATGATCCCTTCCTCTGTCTGATGCGGTCCGAGGTATTTCTCCGGGTGATCTTCTTCAGAATAGACGATCGCTTCTACGCCCGCCCAGTCCATCATATCATATAACTTTTCATCCATAGCAATACCTCCAGACCTGAATTGTTTATCGATATTTATTATTTTAACACCTATTCAGAATAAACTCAAGGAGAGATTCCGATTCGTTGTACAAATCAGGCAATGGAAAAAGTAGCACATTTCGAATTTACCGCTCAATTTCGTGGATGAACAATCCGCTTCTCAGCTTCGGTTCAAACCAGGTGGATTTCGGCGGCATCAGGCTTCCGGCGTCCGCGACCGCAAAGAGTTCCGCAATCGAAGTCGGATACATGGCAAACGCCACCGCGCAGTCCGTATGTACCCTTCTCTCCAGCTCCGCAAGGCCGCGGATTCCCCCGATGAAATCGATCCGGGGATCCTCCTTCGGATTGCCGATTCCAAGCACCAGGCTCAGCAGTTCATTTTGTAAGATCGATACGTCGAGGCCCTGCACCGGATCATCACATTTGAATTTTTCATGAACCCTCAGGCAATACCACTGATGGCCGAGGTACATCGAGAAGCTTCCCTTTTCCTGTGGGCTTTGCGCTTTGTCGCAGGGAGTCACTTCGAATTTCTCCCGCAGCTTTTTCAAAAAGCTTTCTTCCGATAAGCCGTTCAGATCTTTGACGACGCGGTTATAGTCCATAATCATCAGATCCTCGTCCGGGAACAGAATGGATAGAAAATAGTTGAACTCTTCCTCGCCGGTATAGTTTGGGTGCTCCTCCCTGCGCTTCAGGCCGACACGGACCGCGGACGCGGCCCTGTGGTGACCGTCCGCGATATAGACTCTCTCAATTCCAGCGAAGACTTCACAGATTGCACGGATGTCAGCTGCGTCGGTAATCTGCCAGCCACGGTGGCGTATCCCATCCTCAGAGGTAAAATCAAACAGCGCATTCCCATGCTTCACTCTCTGTGTGATCGTCTGGATACGATCGTTTTTCCGGTAAGCAAGAAAGATCGGCCCCGTCTGGGCACTGCATACATCTACATGACGAATGCGGTCGGCTTCTTTTTCTGCCCGTGTGTTCTCATGGCAGCGGATGGTTCCTTTCAGGTAATCGTCGATCGAAGCGCAGGCGACCAGACCTGTCTGCACTCTCCCATCCATCGTCTGCTCGTACAGATAAAAGCTGTCTGTTTCGTCCTGGCGAAAGATTCCCTTCGCGATGCGCTCCTGCAGCAGCTCGTCCGCCTTCCGGTATACCTCTGTCGCATACATATCGATTTCTTCTGCAAATTGCGTCTCCGGACGGTCGATATTCAAAAAGGACAATCGATCCTTCGCTGCCTGAACATAGGCCTCCTTGCGGCTATATACGTCATACGGAAGCGCAGCCACACGCGACGCGTATTCTTTTGCCGGGCGGATTCCCCGGAATGGTCTGATGTTTACCATATAGTTTTCCTCTCGCTTATATAATTTTAAGAGCAACGAGCCATGCAAAACCGGAAAAGGGCGGCGCAGGTCTTTCTCATGTGACCTGTACCGCCCGTCACGCACTCATTTTTCCATGTATAAGTTTTAACTATTTAACTTAATTTGATTTGATTACCCGAACCCTGAGTACGCCGTCGATCGCGCGAAGCTCCTCTATCACTTCATCGGAAACCGTTGCGTCCAGATCCAGCAGCGTGTAGGCGTAGTCGCCCTTGCTCGTATTGCTCATGTTCTGAATATTTGTATCCGAAAGCAACTCTGTAAATCGGCTGATCATCTTCTTGACGTTTCTGTGGTAGATCGCGATGCGCGACGCAGCCTCGCACTGACCCAGATCGCAGTTCGGATAATTCACGGAATTTCGGATATTGCCGTTCTCCAGGAAATTAGCCAGCTCCTTGACGGCCATCACCGCACAGTTATCCTCCGACTCCGAGGTGGACGCGCCGAGGTGCGGCGTGAGAATGATGCCCTGTCTGCCGACCGTCAGCGTGTTCGGGAAATCCGAGATATACCGGCGCATGCGTCCCTCATCCAGAGCCTCGATTACGGCCTCCTCGTCCACGAGCAGATCGCGTGCAAAATTCAGAAGCACTACGTTCGGCTTCATCAACGCGATCGCGTCGCGGTTGATCATCTTCCGGGTGGAATCCATAAGCGGCACATGGATCGTGATGTAATCGCATTCCCGGTAGATATCCTCCACATCGTAGGTGTGGCGGATGCTCCTCGAAAGATTCCACGCCGCGTCCACGGAGATGTAGGGATCGTAGCCGTAGACCTCCATCCCGAGATGCGTAGCCGCGTTCGCCACCTGCACGCCGATCGCTCCAAGTCCGATGATGCCGAGCTTTTTATCCTGCAGCTCGCTCCCGGCAAATTTCTTTTTCTCCTTCTCAGTCACTGCAGCGATGTCCGGGTTCCAGGTCTGGCTCTGCACCCAGTTGGCGCCGCCGATGATATCGCGCGCCGCGAGCAGCATACCCGCGAAGACAAGCTCCTTGACGCCGTTCGCATTCGCTCCCGGGGTGTTGAAGACAACGATTCCCTGCTCTGCGCAGCGGTCCAGCGGAATATTGTTCACACCCGCTCCGGCCCGGGCGATCGCCAGCAGCGAATCCGGCAGCTCCATGTCGTGCATTTTCGCGCTGCGGACGAGAACCGCATCGGCTTCTTTGATGTCATCCACCTGTTCGTATTCCTCCGAGAAGCGCTTCAGTCCGACCTCGGCAATCGGATTCAGACATTTATATTGGTACATTTCAGCCATTCTCCTTTTCAAAGTTCTTCATGAACGCCACGAGTGCGTCAACACCCTCTGCAGGCATTGCGTTGTAGATGCTCGCGCGCATGCCGCCGACGCTGCGATGTCCCTTGAGGTTGACAAAGCCTGCCGCCTCGGCCTCCTTCACGAATTTCGCGTCCAGCTCCTTGTCTCCGGTCACGAACGGAACGTTCATCAGCGAGCGGTCTTCCTTTACGACCGTACCCTTAAACATCTCGCTCTGATCGAGGAAATCGTACAGCACCTTCGCCTTCGCCTCGTTGCGCTCCTTCATCACGGAGAGACCGCCCATCTTCAGCAGCCATTTGAACACCAGGCCGCACATATAGATGCAGTAGCAGTTCGGGGTATTGTACATGGAGCCCGCGTCCGCGTGCGTCTTGAATTTCATCATGGTCGGAGTAAATTCCATCACGTCGTCCGTGATCAGATCCTCGCGGATAATGGAGATCACCATGCCGGCCGGGCCGATATTCTTCTGCACGCCGCCGTAGATGATGCCGTAGTCGGAGACGTTCACCGGCTCGGAAAGGAAGCAGGACGAGACGTCGGACACCAGAAGCTTGCCCTTCGTGTTCGGGAGCTTCTTGTACTTCGTGCCATAGATCGTGTTGTTCTCGCAGATGTAGACATAGTCGGCGTCCGGGCTGATCGGCAGATCGGAGCAGTCCGGAATGTAGGAGAACGTCTTGTCCTCGCTGGACGCGACCGCGTTCGCCTGCCCGTACTTTCTCGCCTCCTGCCATGCCTTCTTTGCCCACTGTCCCGTGATGATGTAGTCCGCCACGCGGTTCTTCATCAGGTTCATCGGGATCATCGAGAACTGCAGACTTGCGCCGCCCTGCAGAAACAGCACCTTGTAATTGTCCGGGATCTGCATCAGCTTGCGCAGATCCGCCTCCGTCTCGTGGATCAGGTCGTCGAAGACTTTGGAGCGATGGCTCATCTCCATCACCGACTGTCCGCAGCCGTGATAGTCCAGCATCTCCGCCTGCGCCGTCTTCAGGACCTCTTCCGGCAGAACCGCCGGCCCCGCCGAAAAATTATACACTCTTCCCATTTTTTCATATCCTCCTCATCTCTTATCGCAGAGATCATATTTATCAATGATTATATAAATAATCCGATTATGCACCAAAGGGTAAACCCTGCATTTTGTCAATTCTCAATCCGGAGAGAACGCGCTTATCATAAAATCATAGCGTCGCAGATTCAGCTCTCCTTCAAGTCGTCCTGGTCGAACGCCGTCTCGATCGGCTTTCCTGCCGGCACCATCGGAAACACCTTGTCGTCGCAGTCAATGATGCAGTCGAGTACGATCGGTTTTCCGAGCGATAACGCCTTCTCAAAGGCGGGAGCGAACTCCTCCTTCTTCGTCACGCGGATGCCCTCTGCGCCCATCGCCTCGGCAAGCTTCACAAAGTCGACCGCGTCGTTCAAGACCGTCTGCGAATAGCGCTTTCCGTAAAACAAGGTCTGCCACTGGCGGACCATACCCAGAACATGGTTGTTGACGACAACCTGAATAACCGGGATATTGTAGCGCGCCGCGGTCGCGATCTCATTCATATTCATGCGGAAGCAGCCGTCGCCCGCGATGTTGACGACGATCTTGTCCGGATTCGCCACCTTCGCGCCGATCGACGCGCCGAGACCGTAGCCCATCGTGCCGAGACCGCCGGAGGTGATCAGCGTACGCGGCTTCGAATATTTGTAATACTGCGCCGCCCACATCTGATGCTGTCCGACCTCCGTGACGATGATCGCATCGCCCTTCGTCAGGCGGTAGATCTCTTCAATGATATACGGCCCAGTCAGCCCTTCAGTATTATATTTCAGCGGATATTTCGTCTTCAGCTCCGTGACGGACGCATCCCACTCGTCGTGGCGATGCTCCTCGATGCGCGCGTTCAGCCGCTTCAGGACTTCCTTTACATCCCCGATGATCGAGGCGTCCACGGTGATGTTCTTGTTGATCTCCGCCGGATCCACATCGATGTGGATAATCTTCGCGTGTCTTGCGAAGCTCTTCGCGCTGCCAATCACACGGTCGCTGAAGCGCGCGCCGATCGCGATCAGCAGGTCGCAGCCGGTCACGCCGAGGTTGGACGCCTTAGTCCCGTGCATACCGAGCATTCCGCAGTACAGCTCGTTGTGTCCGTTGTACGCGCCCTTGCCCATCAGGGAATCCGCAACCGGAGCGTGCACCTTGTTTACGAACTCCTCCAGCTCTTCCTGTGCGCCGGAGATCACGGCTCCGCCTCCGACGAAGATAAACGGCTTCTTCGCCTTGTTGATGAGCTTCACCGCCTGTTCAAGGTCGTCCTCGCGGATGTATTCGCTGCTTCGCACAATCGGCTCCGGCTTCATCGGCTCGTAGTCCGTCGTGGCCGCGGTCACATCCTTCGTGATGTCGACAAGCACCGGGCCGGGCCGCCCTTCCTGCGCGATCTGGAATGCCCAGCGGATCGTGTCCGCGAGCTTCGTGATATCCTTCACGATAAAGCTGTGTTTTGTGATCGGCATTGTGACGCCCGCGATGTCAATCTCCTGAAAGCTGTCCCGGCCGAGCATCGTCACTGCCACATTCGCCGTGATTGCCACAACCGGCACCGAATCCATGTACGCGGTCGCGATACCGGTGACAAGATTCGTCGCGCCGGGGCCAGAAGTCGCCATGCAGACGCCAACCTTTCCGGTAGAACGCGCGTAGCCGTCCGCCGCATGCGCCGCGCCCTGCTCGTGCGAGGTCAGGATATGACGGATCTCGCCGCTATGCTTGTATAATTCGTCATAAATATTGAGAATCGTGCCTCCCGGATAGCCGAACACGGTGTCCACGCCCTGCTCTTTCAGGCACTCGATCACGATCTCCGAACCGTTCAATTTCATCCTGTATCTATCCTTTCTCTTCTATGTTCAAAATGTTTACACAATAGGCCGTGCACCTCGAAAAGCCTGCGGCTTTCCTCGGTCGCGGGCGTTCGCCCTATAAAGATGTTGTCCCGTGAAATTGCCTGCAAGCAGGCATTTCCCGCTTCAACATCTTTGCACGGCTCATTGCTTTCGCGAATTCAGCGGATTGATCAGCACCGCGCCCTTATTTCCGGAGGTCACGAGCGACGCATAGCGTGCCAGATAACCGGTCTTGATCTTTGGCTCGCGCGGCTGCCACTTCGCGCGGCGCGCCGCCATCTCCTCGTCGCTGATCGCAAGCTCGAGCTTACACTCCGGAATGTTGATACGGATTGTGTCGCCCTCCTCGACAAGCGCGATCGGTCCGCCGACTGCGGCCTCCGGGGAGACATGTCCGATGGAAGCGCCTCTGGAAGCCCCGCTGAAACGACCGTCCGTGATCAGGGCAACAGAGGAACCGAGACCCATGCCAGCGATCGCTGACGTCGGATTCAGCATCTCGCGCATGCCCGGGCCGCCCTTCGGACCCTCATAGCGGATCACGACGACGTCGCCTGCGACGATCTTACCACCGAGGATTGCGGCGATCGCGTCCTCCTCACAGTCGAACACACGCGCCGGACCCTCGTGTACCATCATCTCCGGCACCACTGCGGAGCGCTTCACAACGCCGGAGTCCGGGGCAAGGTTGCCCTTGAGGATCGCCAGTCCGCCGGTCTCGCTGTACGGATTGTCGATCGGACGGATGACCTCCGGGTTCTTGTTCGTACAACCCTCTATGTTCTCTCCAACTGTCTTGCCTGTGACTGTCATGCAGTCCAGGTTCAGCAGGTTCTTCTTCGTCAATTCATTCATGACCGCGTACACGCCGCCGGCCTCGTTCAGATCCTCGATGTAGGTCGGACCTGCCGGGGCGAGGTGGCAGAGATTCGGCGTCCTTGCGCTGATCTCGTTCGCGATGTCGACGTCGAGCTCGACGCCTGCCTCATGCGCGATCGCCGGGAGATGCAGCATGCTGTTCGTCGAGCAGCCGAGCGCCATGTCGACCGTCAGCGCGTTCATGAAAGCCTTCTCGGTCATGATGTCACGCGGGCGGATATCCTTCTTCAGAAGCTCCATGATCTGCATGCCCGCCATCTTGGCCAGACGGATACGCTCAGAGTAGACGGCTGGGATCGTGCCATTGCCCTTTAAGCCCATGCCGAGCACCTCGGTCAGGCAGTTCATACTATTCGCCGTGTACATACCAGAACAGGAACCGCAGGTTGGGCAGACCTTCTCCTCGTATTCCGCGACTTCCTCCGCGGTCATCTTGCCCGCGGTGTGCTCTCCGACTGCCTCGAACATGCTGGAGAGGCTTCTCTTGCGCCCCTTCAGATGCCCGGCAAGCATCGGGCCGCCGCTGACAAAGATCGTCGGGATATTCAATCTGGCCGCTGCCATCAGCAGACCCGGGACGTTCTTGTCGCAGTTCGGAATCATGACAAGCGCGTCAAACTGATGTGCGATCGCCATACACTCGGTGGAATCCGCGATCAGGTCGCGCGTCACGAGCGAATATTTCATGCCGACATGTCCCATCGCGATGCCATCGCAGACCGCGATCGCCGGGAACTCCCTCGGCACGCCGCCCGCCATCGCGACGCCGAGCTTGACCGCCTCTGTGATCTTGTCCAGGTTCATATGACCCGGCACGACTTCATTGTAGGAATTGACAATACCGATCAGCGGGCGCTTCATCTCCTCCTCCGTCAGTCCCAGCGCGTGGAACAGGGAACGGTGCGGCGCCTGCTGAATGCCCTTTTTCACTGCATCACTCTTCATGATCGATCCTCCTCATGATTCGTCTGCCAAATCATTCTGACGTATGACATAGCAGACATCATCAAATTCATATTATCTGTACGGCCTGCTCTTTGCACATAGCCGTTTTTCTCTTTCTCACACGCGCGCTGCGATCAGATCACCCATTTCTACGGTGCCGACCTGCTTGCAGCCCTCGGACATAATGTCGCCGGTGCGGTAGCCTTCCTTCAGCACCTGCTTCACCGCAGCCTCGACCGCGTCCGCCGCCTCATCGAGATCCAGCGAATAGCGCAGCATCATCGCCGCGGACAGGATCGTCGCAATCGGATTCGCGATGCCTTTTCCTGCAATATCCGGCGCAGAGCCGTGGCTCGGCTCATAGAGGCCGAACTTCGTCTCGTTGAGCGACGCAGACGAGAGCATCCCGATTGAACCGGTCACCATGCTCGCTTCGTCGGAGAGGATGTCACCGAACATGTTCTCCGTCAGGATCACGTCGAACTGTTTCGGATCTTTCACGAGCTGCATCGCGCAGTTGTCCACAAGCATATGAGAAAGCTCGACATCCGGATAGTCCTTTGCAACTTCTTCAACGACCGTCCTCCACAGGCGCGAGGAATCCAACACGTTCGCCTTGTCGACGCTGCAGACCTTTCTGCGGCGCTTGCGCGCAATATCAAAACCTTTGATCGCGATCCTGCGGATCTCGTTCTCATTATATACCAGCGTATCCTTCGCCCTGCGCACGCCATTCTCTTCCACGGTCTCGCGCTCGCCGAAGTAAAGCCCACCGGTCAGCTCGCGCATGATCATCATGTCGAAGCCGTCCCCGATGATCTCGTCGCGCAGCGGACAGGCAGCTCTCAGCTCATCATACAAATATGCCGGGCGCAGATTTGCGAACAGATTTAGCGACTTACGGATCTTCAGAAGTCCGGCTTCCGGACGAAGCTGCGGATCCAGCTGATACCATGGGGATGTCTTCGCGTCCCCGCCGATGGAACCCATCAGCACTGCCTCGCTTGACTTTGCCTCTGCGATCGTCTCATCCGTGAGCGGTACTCCGTGCACGTCGATCGACGCGCCGCCCATCAAGAGCTTCTTGTATTCCAGTTCAAATCCGTATTTCGCCGCGGCTTTATCCAGAACCTTGCAAGCCTCCGTGACGATCTCCGGGCCGATCCCATCTCCCGGGATCAGCGCAATCCTGTGTTTCATTGTTGTTCTCATCCTTTCCCATATAGATGCTTCAAAAAAGCCTTAACCAATATAATAATGTATTTCCTTTTTTATTTCAACTGTTTAATGATACAAATTCAGGCAAAAAATCTCCCGGAATCGTTCAAATCGACCAATATACAATTGAATTTCGATTTTCGTAGAATGCCGCTGAGAAAATACGCTACATCATAGTTCCATCTTGACATACGTGTTTGCACGTATTATAATCTTTTCAAAGAAAGGAGAAAATATGAAAACGCAGGAATTAATCAAACTGCTAAAGAGAAACAAGTGTCATATCGTACGGAGCGGCAGTCGGCATGATATCTGGTATAGTGAAATTACTGGGAAACAATTTTCCGTTCCGCGACACAAAACAGAGATTCCGATCGGAACACTCAAAAATATACAAAAGGATGCAGGACTCAATCTTTAATCTTGCTTTATGATTTATGCGGAGGAATATAAATATGGCAAAATATGTTTATCCGGCAATTTTCACGCCAGAGGGAAACGGAGCGTTTTCTATTACTTTTCCTGATTTGGAAGGATGCTATACTTGCGGAGATAACCTGGAGGACAGTCTTGAGATGGCGGAGGATGCACTTGCCCTTGTTTTGTATGGATATGAAAAAGATAAGCGCAAGATTCCAGCTCCGTCAAAGCGTAATGAATTAAAAGTTTCAGGGGATGAATTCGTAAATTACATTTCCTGTGATACAATGGCTTATCGAAAAAGATTCAATAATAAGGCAATTAAAAAAACTCTTACGATTCCTGAATGGATGAATGAAGAAGCGGTCGCGCTGGGATTGAATTTTTCTCAAATTCTGCAGGATGCCTTACTTCAAAAAATGCATATTTAAAATATATTATCGAATTCAAGTATGATGATATGGAAATGGCAGGAAAAAACAGATGTACCATGTGATTGTTAATCCGGCGTCCCGTTCCGGAAAAGGACTCAGGATCTGGCAGGAACAGATCGAACCTGTGCTGAAGAGGGAAAAGATTTCTCACGACGCACACTTTTCGAAAGAGAAAGGCGACGTCACAAGGATCGCGGCAGAACTTTGCCGCCATGGAGATAAGCCGCTTTCCCTGATCATTCTGGGCGGCGACGGCACGATGAACGAGGCCGTTCAGGCTCTCCCGCCCGACGGTTCGGTGACGCTTGGCTATATTCCCACCGGTTCAAGCAACGATCTCGCCAGAGATCTTGGGATTCCAAAGGATCCTGCGGAGGCTTTGAATGTGATCCTGCATACCGGGAAGCCGCGCCCGATGGATCTCGGTCTTCTCGCCTGTGAGGAGTATGGGGAACGGCGCTTTTGTGTCAGCTGTGGTCTTGGCTACGACGCGGCTGTCTGCGAGGAGGTACAGCGCTCTCGGCTCAAGACATTCTTCAATCGGATCGGGCTTGGGAAGCTGTCCTATCTCGGAATCGCTTTAAAACAGTTATTCTCGACGAAGGCGATATCCGGCAGGCTGATCCTGGACGGAGGTACGACCGCTGACATCGGCACCATGCTGTTTGTCGCAGGCATGATCCACCGTTTCGAAGGCGGCGGGTTCATGTTCTGTCCGAACGCAGACGACTCCGACGGACTGCTGGATCTTTGCGCTGTAGGAGATCTTACGAAATTACTCGTGTTGTTTGCCCTGCCGACCGCTTTTCACGGAAAACACTATCGTTTTGAAGGCATCACGCCTTATCGCGCCGGACAGTTTATTCTGGAAGCGGACGCGCCCCTCTGGGTACATACAGACGGCGAGGTGAGCTGCAGATCCCAGAAGATCACGGTATCCTGCCTGCGCCATGCCGTGCAGATCATAAGACCATGAAAAATGAAAGAGGCGCCAGATCTTCTGACGTCTCTTCTCATGCTATCATATCACTCCTGCCCGGCCTTCTCCACCTCGGCGATCGCGGTCTTGCGCATCGGAATGCGGCAGTTCTTGTTGCTGCCGAACTCGACGATGCAATCCTCATCTGTGATGTCGATCACGACTCCGTAGAAGCCGCTCGTCGTCACAACCGTATCTCCAACTTCCATTGAAGCAAGAAGCGCCTGCATTCTCTTCTGTTCCTTTTTCTGCGGGCGGATCGCGAAGAAATACATCGCCGCGCCGATCACCACAATGTACAGGATCATCAGCATCATTCCGCCGCCTGCAGCGCCGGCAGCTCCTGCTGCGTTTGTCGCCGCAGCGCCTTCACCCATCAAATTTAACATATGCATGTCCTCCTTTAGTCCACCGGCTGCCTCGCCGATTGATGCAATTCGTTCTGCTGTTTTACCTTCTGATTTGCAGCTATCTTTACCATAATACACAATTCATGTAGGTAAATCAAGCTGTTTTTCCGAAAAGTTTGCCCTTCCCGTATCCGGCTCATTCTTCGTCCGCCGCAAAACGGAACCATGAAAAGTCGAAATTTGAGCCCGGGAGGAAGACAAAGCGCACCGTACCCTTACCACAGAGCCGTTCAATTGTGAAGGTCTGTTCCCCGTCTCCCTTTGCGAATTCCAGCATCTGCCGTTTCTCATGCCCGTCGCATGAGAAATTGAGGATGATCGTATTCTTCTCCAGCGGCGTGTGCCCACAGATCGTAATCCGGCCGGCTCCTGACGCTCCGAAATCCATCTGTGCAAATTCGATCGTCACGTTGTTGCCGATGCCGCAGATCCGCTCTGCTTCTTTCCGGAAGCTGTCTCCGTAGACCGCGTCGCACTCCGCGGCGTTGTGTCTTTCATACGCATAGTTCTGTTTAAAATAGAAGCCCTTCATATGGATCTTTTTCTCCGTCATGAAGCTGATGCTCGTCACGCCCTTCAATTTCCTGTTCAGACGGTATGTCGCCTCCTGATACACATTCCAGATAGAAGGCTTCTGGTAGATCACATCGCCGATCAGCTCTGCGCCCTCTTCGTCCGCCATTCCTTCATAAATACGGATACGGTACGGTTCATCATTCAGCGCAAAGATCGGCAGACAGATCTCATCCGAACCGTGAGGGCCGAAGTCGATCCCGTGATAGCCGAACAGTCCGTTTCTGTCGGACGGTGTGGCCACGCCACGCTCGTTTCCGTTTCCCACGTCTCCACGGCTGTAGTCGTAAAGGCCGCCGGTAATGAAGCCGTAAGGATCCAGAAACGTCTGCCCGACTCCCTGAATGCTGAATTCCAGCTGAGATATGATGCGCACCTTGTCTGTACCGCAGCGGGACATACAGCGCAGGCGAAACGCTCCGTCGCCTTTTGCAGTCACATGCGCAGTCAGCCCGTCCGCTTTCACCTCGACGATCGAAAGCGGAATCCCCTTGTCGTCTACCGCGCACCAGCTTACTTCACGGTCGCTCGCATTCTCCGGGCACAGACGCGCCGTCACCGTTACCTCCCGGTTGTCCGCGTTCAATTGCCGGCTTCCGCTGCAGCTCAGCAAAATATTACGCACCGGGATATCCTCCCTGTGGCCTTCCTTCTGATCAGTCGTCCGCTCGCAGGAATCTGTGAGCATATTCGCCCGTCCGCTTTGCGACGCGAGATACGCCAGCGGACTGCTTCCTTCCTTTTTCGAGGCTTCTGATACCGGAATCGAAAGGACCGCATCCTCCAGGCCGTCGGACGATACTTTGATCTGCAAAGTCCCCGGCTCTTCTCCCGCCTTAAATACGGCCAGCAGCTTACCGCCAAACAAGCGCCGGCATCCGCATTTCCAGGACTCTGTATCCGTGCTGTCGCCATTGTCCGTCCCCACGAGAGCCCCGGCTCCATCCGCCTTCACTGTCACCCGGCTGTTTGCGTTTTCCACGGGATATCCGTCCGCATCCTCCATGGAAATCTCCACAAAGAGCAGATCCTCCCCGTCGGCAAGCAGGCTGCTTTTCTCCGGCTTCAGCACGATCCTGCGCGCATCCCCGAAAGAATGCCGCGCATGGCGCGCCACTTCATTTCCGTTCTCATCGCGGGCCACCGCGATCAGCTCGCCCGGCGCATAAGGGATCTGCCAGTGTCCCGCGAGCTCCTGCCCATGCGCATGATCGATCGTGCGCACCCCCATACTCTCGCCGTTGAAAAACAGTTCCACGGACGGCGCGTTCGTGCACGCCCGTACATCAATCAATTGACCGATATTGAAATCCCAGTACGGAAACAGATGTACCATCGGTTTTGTGTGATAATCCGTCCAGTTCGACTGGTAGATGTAGTAGGAATCCTTTGGAAACCCGGCGGTATCGATCTGCCCGAAATAAGAATTTCTTGTATGGTAGGGCGTCGGCTCGCCGATGTAATCGAAACCGGTCCACAAAAACTGCCCGCAGGAAAAAGGATGGTCACGCTCGGCAATGATACAGAACTCCGGTGATTTCGCGCCCCAGCTGGTAGTTGAATTTCCAAGCGAGGAGCACTGCTCGTCCTCATCTGCCAGGACCTCCTCCCGGTACGGGAAGTGATAAATGCCGCGGCTTTGCACCACGGAAGCCGTCTCGCTGCCGTAGATGATCCAGTCCGGATGAGCCTCATGATGCGCGTCATAATACCGTTCCGCGTAGTTATAGCCGATCAGCTTCAGCACATCCGCACACTTTTGCGTGTTTTCCCACGGCATATAATTTGATCCGATGGTAGGACGCGCATTGCCCTTCGGGTCGTGCTTCTGCACCTCGGCCAGAAGCTTTTTCATGCACGCAAGGCCATGCGGGCCGTCATGGGTGTCGTAAATTTCATTTCCCATACTCCACATAATGACGCAGGGGTGATTCCGGTCGCGGCGTACCCAGCTTGCCACATCCCGCTGATACCATTCCGGGAAAAAGCGCGCATAGTCGAATTCCGTCTTCGGCATCTCCCACATATCAAACGCCTCGTCGTCGATCAAAAGGCCCATCTCGTCCGCAAGATCCAGAAGCTCCGTCGCCGGCATATTATGCGAGGTGCGGATGGCGTTTACGCCCATCTCCTTCAGAATGCGGAATTTTCTGCGCATCGCCTGCTCATGGAACGCGCTGCCGAGGCAGCCAAGATCATGATGCTCACAGACGCCGTTCAGCTTCACCTTACGCCCGTTCAGAAGGAAACCTTCTTCCGGTGAGAACGAAATCGTGCGGAATCCCACATTCTGCTCCGCTGTATCAAGCGTCTCCTCTCCTCTGTGCAGCGTCGTCCGCAGCCGGTAGACATACGGGTTCTCTATATCCCAGCAGACCGGATTCTCTATCTGCGCAAGGAAGCGGTGCCGGCAATTTCCATCCGTGTGGACGCATTCCCGGCGGACATTGAGCAGAGGCACTTCCACGCCCTTCGCAAGCAGCGTGTAGTCCAGCTCCGCATGGCCGCCTTCCACCTCTGTCTCGATGTCGATATCCCAGAGATTTCCCTCTGCCTGCTGTGCGTGAAAATAGACGCCGTCCGCCGTCAGATGGCAGAATGGCACTTTCTTAAGCCACACATTCCGGAAAATCCCGGCGCCGGAATACCAGCGGCTGTTGGGGCTCTGGAAATCGACCGATACCAGGATTTCGTTCTCTCCTTCCTGCAGGAAGGGCGTCAGCTCCACCTCAAACGCAGAATAGCCGTACTTCCACTCGCCGACCTGCCTGCCGTTCACAAAGACCCGGCTGTCCATATAGACGCCGTCAAAGCGCAGGAAAACCAGTGTTTCTTCCTCCTTTGCCTCCAGGAAAAGAACCCGGCGGTACCATCCGGTGCCGTCCTCGTACAGATGATCCGCGTCGTAGATCAGCCAGTCGTGGGGAAGCCCTACCGGCGCAAAATCTTCTTTCCTGTCTTGCATCTCTGCAAGGCCTGTGTGCAGCGGCTGCAGGCTGAATTCCCAGCCGTCATTCAACAGTCTTCTCATCTTTTTGCTCCTCCTCTTCGATTTCATTCACGACATCTCTGTCTTTCCTTTCGTATACCGCTCAATTTTTTGCTTCTTGTACTGCTGATAGCGTCCCTGCTCGATCGCGTCTCGTATCTCCTCCATCATATGGTTGTAAAAATACAGATTGTGCAGGACACAGAGCCGCATGCCGAGCATCTCCTTCGCCTTGAGCAGGTGACGGATATAGGCGCGGCTGTAGCTTCGGCAGGCCGGACAGCCGCAGCCCTCCTCGATCGGGCGGTCGTCCAGCTCGTACTTCGCGTTAAACAGATTCAGCTTGCCATCGTTCGTGTAGACATGTCCGTGGCGACCGTTGCGGCTCGGGTAGACGCAGTCAAAGAAATCGACGCCTCGGTCCACGGCCTCCAGAATATTGACCGGCGTGCCCACTCCCATAAGATAAGTTGGCTTGTCCTCCGGCAGCTCCGGTACAACCGCGTCCAGAATACGATACATCTCCTCGTGCGTCTCGCCGACCGCCAGTCCGCCGATCGCGTAGCCGTCCAGTTCCAGTTCAGAGATCTGCCGCGCATGCTCAATGCGGATATCGTCATAGATCGCGCCCTGATTGATCCCGAAAAGCAGCTGATGCGGGTTGATCGTATCCTCCAGATTATTCAGACGGCGCAGCTCTTCCTTGCAGCGCATGAGCCAGCGCGTCGTCCGATCCACCGAATGCTGCACGTAATCGCGCTCCGCCACGCTCGACGGGCACTCATCAAACGCCATCGCGATCGTCGAGGCCAGGTTCGACTGAATCTGCATGCTCTGCTCCGGCCCCATGAAGATCTTCCTCCCGTCGATATGCGACTGAAAGTAGACGCCTTCCTCCCTGATCTTTCGCAGACTTGCGAGCGAAAACACCTGAAATCCGCCCGAATCCGTCAGGATCGGCCGGTCCCAGTTCATGAAACGGTGCAATCCGCCCAGCTTCTTCACGATATGATCGCCCGGCCGCACATGCAGATGGTACGTGTTCGAGAGCTCCACCTGTGTCCCGATCTCCTTTAAGTCCGTCGTCGCCACAGCGCCCTTGATCGCAGCTACCGTTCCCACATTCATAAACAGCGGCGTCTGCACCGTGCCGTGCACTGTTTGAAACTCCGCCCGCTTTGCTCTGCCGTCCTTCTTCAATATCCGATACATGCTGTCTCTCCTTTTTGCCTCTTCGCATCCAAGCCTGCGATCATCACACAAAATCCCGATATAAAATATAAAGAAAACAGGCAATTTGGTTTTTTCATACAACTCTTCATTTGGAATATAAGTATAAATGGAAATTTTTAATCTTGCAAGCACTAAGATAAATGTCGTATAATGTCCGCGTAAGCAATGAGCCATGCCAGGATGGCGGAAGACAAAGTGCCTGCTTGCAGGCAACTTTGTCAGACGACAGACTTGTAGGGCGAATGCCCGTGATCGAGCCGGAGCAAAGCGAAGGCGAGATCGGCATGGCTCATGAGCCGGGCGAATGCCCGTGACCGAGAAAGCCGAAGGCTTTCGAGGGCAGGCACGGCTCAGAGCCCGTAACGTCTGCTCGCAGACAGTTTCACGGGACGGTGGATTTATAGGGCGAATGCCCGTGATCGAGCCGGAGCAAAGCGAAGGCGAGATCAGCACGGCTCAGATCCGGGCGGATGCCCGCATTTATTTCTTTATCTGCGCATTTTATAAGGAGGCATTTATTTTGTCTACAAATACATCAGCAGCAAATTCCATCCACACACTCGGAATCGACATCGGCTCCACGACGGTCAAGGTGGCTGTGCTAAGCCCTTCCCGGGAGCTCTTGTTCTCTGACTATAAGCGTCATTTCGCGAACATCCGCGAGACGCTGTCCGAGTTGATCAGTGAGGCAGCGAAGCTGCTCGGCGATGTTCGGGTATCCCCCGTCATCACCGGCTCCGGCGGACTCGCGCTTGCCAACCATCTGGAAATCCCATTCGTTCAGGAGGTGATCGCGGTCGCGTCCTCTCTGGAGCAGTACATACCCCAGACGGACGTAGCGATCGAGCTGGGCGGCGAGGACGCCAAGATCATCTACTTTGAGAACGGCAACGTCGAACAGCGCATGAACGGCATCTGCGCGGGCGGCACCGGCTCCTTCATCGACCAGATGGCCTCGCTCCTGCAGACGGACGCGGCCGGGCTGAACGAGTACGCGAAGAACTATTCTTCCCTGTATTCGATCGCGGCGCGCTGCGGCGTGTTTGCGAAATCCGATATCCAGCCGCTGATCAACGACGGCGCGACGAAGGAAGACCTCTCCGCCTCCATTTTCCAGGCGGTCGTGAATCAGACGATCAGCGGTCTTGCCTGCGGCAAACCGATCCGCGGACATGTCACGTTCCTCGGCGGTCCGCTCCACTTCCTGTCCGAGCTGCGGCAGGCATTCATCCGCACGCTTCATCTCGACAGTGAGCACGCGATTGAGCCGGAAAATTCCCACCTGTTTGCCGCGATTGGTTCCGCGCTGAACGCAAAGCCGGAAGTGAACACGACGCTCAGCGCGCTGCAGGAGAAGCTCTCCGGACCGATCCACATGGAATTTGAGGTCGCGCGCATGGAGCCGCTGTTCGCCTCCCAGGAGGATTACGACCACTTTATCGCGCGCCAGAGCTGCCACCGCGTGGCGACCGGAAGCCTTGCCGAGTACAAGGGCAACTGCTATCTCGGCATCGACGCAGGCTCCACGACGACGAAGGCCGCGCTCGTCAG
This sequence comes from uncultured Lachnospiraceae bacterium, assembly GCA_947627365.1. Classification (GTDB taxonomy): domain Bacteria; phylum Bacillota; class Clostridia; order Lachnospirales; family Lachnospiraceae; genus Choladousia. The sequence continues at coordinate 42,464 of CANQVT010000017.1, forward strand.
CGAGGACGGCACGCTTTTGTACTCTTTCTACAGCAACAACAACGGCAATCCACTGCGCACGACGATCACGGCGGTTCAGGACATCTACCGACAGCTGCCAAAGGACGCGCGGATCGCCTGGTCCTGCTCGACGGGCTACGGCGAGGCGCTCATCAAGGCCGCGCTCCTGCTCGACGAGGGCGAGGTTGAGACAGTCTCGCACTACTACGCCGCTTCGTTCTTTGATCCGGAAGTCGACTGCATCCTCGACATCGGCGGTCAGGACATGAAGTGCATCAAGATCAAAAATCACACGGTTGACAGCGTTCAGCTCAACGAGGCCTGCTCCTCGGGCTGCGGCTCCTTCATCGAGACATTCGCAAAGTCCCTAAACTATTCTGTGCAGGATTTCGCGAAAGCGGCGCTTTTCGCAAAGCATCCGATCGATCTCGGCACGCGCTGCACCGTGTTCATGAATTCCAAGGTGAAACAGGCCCAGAAGGAAGGCGCGGAGGTGTCCGACATCTCGGCCGGGCTTGCCTATTCCGTGATTAAAAACGCATTATATAAAGTCATCAAGGTGTCCGACGCCTCCGAGCTCGGACGCCACATTGTCGTGCAGGGCGGCACCTTCTACAACGACGGCGTCCTGCGAAGCTTCGAGCGCATCGCGGGCTGCGAAGCGATCCGCCCGGACATCGCCGGCATCATGGGCGCGTTTGGCGCGGCTCTGATCGCGCGCGAACGCTACAAGGAGGATGCTCAGACAACGATGCTTTCCAGCGAGCGCATTGACGCGCTGCAGTACACGACGACGATGGCGAAGTGCAAGGGCTGCACGAACCAGTGCCGCCTTACGATCAACCGTTTCTCCGGCGGCCGCCAGTACGTCAGCGGCAACCGCTGCGAGCGAGGCATTGGCAAGGAGCGCAACAAGGATCATGTGCCGAACCTGTTTGAGTTCAAGAACAAGCTGCTCTTCTCCTACGAACCGCTTCCGGAGGACGAGGCGGAGCGCGGCATCGTCGGCATCCCGCGTGTCCTGAACATGTACGAGAACTACCCGTTCTGGTTCCGCTTCTTCACGGAGCTGAAGTACCGGGTGATCCTCTCGCCGCCGAGCACGCGCAAGATTTACGAGCTCGGCATCGAGTCCATCCCGAGCGAGTCGGAGTGTTACCCGGCGAAGCTCGCGCACGGTCATGTGGAGTGGCTGCTGCGCAAGGGCATCAAGTACATATTCTATCCGTGCATCCCGTATGAGCGCACGGAGTTCGCGGACGCGCCGAACCACTACAACTGCCCGATCGTCACCTCGTACGCGGAGAACATCAAGAACAATGTGGAAGGACTGCGCGATCCGTCCATCCGTTTCGAGAACCCGTTTATCGCGTTCACGAATCTGGATACGGTGACAAACCGCTTAAAGGACGCGTTCCCGGACATTCCGGCAAACGAGGTCATCGCTGCGGCGAAGGCCGGCTGGGAGGAGCTTGCCCACACGCGCGAGGCAATGTATCAGAAAGGTCAGGAGACCTTGAAATATCTTGAGGAGACCGGACGCCACGGGATCGTGCTCGCGGGCCGCCCCTACCATATCGACGGCGAGATCAACCACGGCATCCCGGAGCTGATCAATTCCTTCGGCATGGCGGTGTTGACCGAGGACTCGATCTCCAATCTGAGCCCGGTGGAGCGCCCGTTGATGGTGCTCGATCAGTGGATGTACCACAGCCGTCTCTACGCGGCGGCAAACTTTGTCAAAACACGCGAAGATCTTGACCTGATCCAGCTGAATTCCTTTGGCTGCGGGCTGGACGCGGTCACGACGGACGAAGTCAACGATATCCTCTCGAATTCTGGCAAAATCTACACCTGCCTGAAGATCGACGAGGTCAATAATCTGGGCGCCGCGAAGATCCGCATACGCTCCCTGATCGCCGCGATCCGCGTGCGCACACAGCATGACCTGGAACCGCGCAGGATCGTCCCGGCGAACATCAACCGTGTCATCTTCACGAAAGAGATGCGCAAGGAGTACACAATCCTCTGCCCGCAGATGTCCCCGATCCACTTCCGCATGCTGGAGGCGGCGATGAACGCGAGCGGATATCATATCGAACTGCTCAGAAACGATAACCGCAAGGCGATCGATACGGGATTGAAGTACGTCAACAACGACGCCTGCTATCCGTCCCTGATGGTGGTCGGACAGGTGATGGACGCCCTGCTCTCCGGGAAATATGACCTGAGCCGAACGGCCGTGATCATGACGCAGACCGGCGGCGGCTGCCGCGCGTCGAACTACGTCGGTTTCATTCGCCGCGCATTGCAGAAAGCCGGCATCCCAAACGTCCCGGTCATCTCGCTGAACCTGAGCAGTCTCGAGAGCAATCCCGGCTTCACACTCAGCTACCAGCTCATTAAGCGCTGCATGTTCGCGCTTGTGTTCGGCGACATTTTCATGCGCTGCCTCTACCGCATGCGCCCGTATGAGAAAGAGCCGGGCTCTGCGAACGCGCTCTTCCATCGCTGGGAGGACCGCTGCTGCGAGTTTGTCTCCGGCAAGCCGTCCTACACCGCGTTTAAAAAAATGTGCCGTGAAATCATCCACGATTTTGACACTCTTCCGATCACCGACGAGCAGAAGCCGAAGGTCGGCGTGGTCGGCGAGATCCTCGTGAAATTTATGCCGGCGGCAAACAACCATCTGGTCGATCTTCTGGAGTCAGAGGGCGCGCAGGCAGTCGTCCCAGACCTGATGGACTTCCTGCTCTACTGCTTCTACAATCAGAACTTTAAGAGCGAATACCTCGGAACAAAGAAAAAATCCGCAATGATCGCGAACTTCGGAATTTATGTCCTTGAAAAGCTTCGCTCCGCGGCCGCGTCAGAGCTGGAAAAAAGCATTCACTTCGACCCGCCCACCCAGATCTGGCGTCTGGGCGACATGGCGAAGGACATCGTCTCGCTCGGCAATCAGACCGGCGAGGGCTGGTTCCTGACCGGCGAGATGCTCGAGTTGATCCACTCCGGCGTCAACAATATCGTCTGCACGCAGCCGTTCGCCTGCCTGCCGAACCATGTGGTCGGCAAAGGCGTCATCAAAGAATTGCGCCGCCAGTACCCGCTTTCGAATATCGTCGCGATTGACTACGATCCGGGCGCCAGCGAAGTCAACCAGCTCAACCGCATCAAGCTGATGCTCTCCACCGCGCAGAAGCGGCTAAAAGAAGCAGACACAGCGACAGGCTCAGAAGCGAAAGCTGAAGCCGCAGCGTCGAACTCATAACCAGATACAACACACCCGGAACCGATTTTTCTCAATCAGCTCCGGGTGCGTCACATTCGCTCCTATTCCGGCCAGTTCAATGCAAGCTCTTCCTGAGTCATTCCGTTCGCTTTCCGTAATCCTACTATTTTTCAGATAACTTCATAAAAGTCCACCTCCGTCCTGCTGATCTTATTGTACAAAACCTTAGACTTTTTCGCCACCAATTTCAAAGTTCTTTTCCGCAACCTGTCGTTGACAAATTTTTCCTAAAATTTACTTTATATGTTTCGATAAGTACAATACAAGGTCATCGTCATTACAGCAATCACGATACGGCTCACAGATCTGATCTTTATACCAGACGCCGCTCCCGTCCGGAATGTATCCTCGCTTGACATACATTCTCTGGGCGCTTCCGTATCCGCTGTGCAGTCCCACTCCGAGGTATATCACGTCCGAATAAGAGAATGCAATCTGTTCCGCAAGATCCATAAGTTTGCCGCCAATTCCTCTGCGCCTGTATTTCTCCAGAACACTGAAGTCAACAATCTCCGCATAGCCCCGATTCGCGTACGCGCCGCTCTTGGCATCTGGATAGACATTAATATACCCGGCAATGTTACCATTCCATTCGGCAACCAGTGCGATCGCTTTGCCCTCGGCCTGGTGTTTCAGCCGCATTTCGTATTTGTCTATTGTCGCATCCCAGCCCTGCGCAATTTCTTCATCTGTAATGATTTGGGCATCGCTCTGCTGCAAATCTCGAATTACAATTCCATTTTTATCATAATAAACCATGCCCTTATCTCCTTAATTTACGATTTTTACTTTGAATATATCAAAAATGTTCCTGCTTTCAACCGTACAAATGCAATCGACATTCTCATTAATTTTCCGCAGTTTTATTCACGCTGGGGAACCTCCGGCTGCAAACATATTAGCCAAAAAAGCATGTACTATATCTTTCTCTCCATCACCCAGGCAAACGCTTTCGCCATTCTCCATTCCGGATCCCTGAAATGATTTCCCGGATTCCATTCCAGTGTGCAGTCTGTGCCGCGCTCTTTCAGCAGGCCGTAAGCCTGGCGGATCTTTTCTCCTACAGAAGCCATAACATGATTCCGCGTTTTTTCCTCTTTATCCCCAAGGCTGAAATAAACAGCGGGACATTTGATTTCATGGTCTTTCATATATTCAGTAAATTTCGGGAACCAGATAGATGGAGATGCCGCGGCCACTCCCTGAAAGAAATCTGTCTGATACGCGGCCCACAGCGCAAAAAGTCCGGCCAGCGAATAACCGCCGATATAATATTTCCTGTTCTGGTCCGCGCAGTATTTTCGCACCGCAGAGAGTGTGTTCAAAGCGCCTTCTCCAAACCCCTCTTTGCCGAAAACGGCAGGCGCTTCCCATGGGGAAAGGTCCCTGCTCCAATTGTCAGCCTTCATGGCTATCAGTCTGAATTCTTTCTCTGTATTTTCTTTGATGCTATCATATTCATTTTTTATTGTTCCGATATCGTGATCGCCCGCCATCTGTATCAAAACGGTTTCTGCTATTGGATTTCCATACCCAATCACATCCATGATAGATTCCCTTCCCTT